>NZ_JBIAWP010000029.1:0-54985 GCF_042895785.1 Streptomyces sp. NPDC001380
CGGGGTACTTACGGGGTGCTGGCACTGCTGTAGTTCTCCTTACGCCTGGATCGTAACCCAGGCTTCAAGGACTCCACGAAAATCAGTGCAGCTCACGGTGCTCTGCTCGCCGCGTTCACCTACGATCCGAACGGAAACCTGCTCACCACCATCGACGCCACCGGCGCGCGCACCGGCCGGGAGTACGACGCACAGGGCCGCCTGCTGTCGGTCACCGACGCCCTCGGCCAGAGCCGGCGCTTCGAGACCAACCCGGCGGGCCTGATCACCGCGGTGTCCGACGGACTCGGCCATACGGCCCGCGTCACCTACGACGCCTTCGGCCGGGTCGTCGCCTTCACCGATCCGTTGGGTGCGACCACCCGCCTCGTCCGGCGGACGGAGGGTGAGGTCACCCAGCGCGTCCATCCCGACGGCGCCAGGGAGACGTGGACCTACGACCCCGAGGGCAACGTCGTCGAGCAGCGTGACCAGGCGGGCGCGGTCACCCGGTTCACGATCGGCCCCTTCGGACGGTTGGCCGGCCGCATCCTGCCCGACGGTGAAGAGCAGCGGTTCGACTACGACACCGAGCTGCAACTGCTCGCAGTCACCACGAACGGTGCGACCTGGCGGTACAGCTACGACGAAGCGGGCCACCTGATCGGCGAGACGGACTTCAACGGCCGCAGTCTCGCCTACCGGCGCGACGGCGCCGACCAGCTGGTGGAGACCGCGGACTCCGCAGGTCGCCGCACCGCCTTCGCCTACGATCTGCTGGGCCAGCTGGTCGAGCGCAGGAACCACGACGGCACCGTGACCACGCTCGGCTACGACCGGCAGGGCTGCCTGACCCGGGTCGAGAGCCGCGGAAGGGTCCTGGAGTACACGTACGACGCGGTCGGTCGCGTCCTGAGCGAATCCGTCGACGGCCGGACGACGGCGTACGCGTATGACGCTCTCGGCCGGCGCACCAGCCGTACGACGCCGAGCGGCATCGTCTCGACGTGGAGCTACGATGCCAACAACCAGGCCACCGGTCTCAGCGGCCCGCTCGGCACCCTTGCCTTCACCTATGATGCGGGCGGTCGGGAGACCACCCGCTACCTGGGCAGTGCTGCGGCACTGACCCAGACATGGGATCCCTGCAACCGGCTCACGGCCCAGGCGATCTGGGCCCGTGACGCTGCCGCGGAGTCCCACAGCGGCTACACCGGTCTGCAGGAGCGCGCCTACGGCTACCGCGCCGACGGCATGCCGACCACCGTGACGGACCGGCTCCGCGGCGCACGCGGGTTCGACCTGACACCGGCGGGCCGGATCACCCGGGTGACTTCCCCTGCCTCGACCGAGAGCTATGCCTACGACCCTCTGGGCAACATCACCCGCGCCGAGAACACCCTCGAACCCGACGGCGCCGCGGCCGGTGAGCGCACCTTCACCGGGTCGCTGCTGCGCGCCGCGGGGCGCATGTCGTACGAGTACGACGACCACGGCCGCCCTGTCCGCGCACTGATGCGCACCCTGTCGGGCCGGCGCCGTGAGTGGCGGTACTCCTGGGATGCCGAGGACCAGCTGGTCAGGATCGACACGCCGGACCGCGGTTCGTGGGAGTACGACTACGACCCGATCGGGCGCCGTGTCGCCAAGCGGCGCCTGGGGGAGCGCGACGACCGGACCGGCGCCGTGCAGGACGTCGTGTTCGCCTGGGACGGCACTCAGCTGATCGAGCAGTACAGCACCTTCGCCGACGGCAGTCGCCACAACACCTCCTGGGACTGGGAGCCGGGCGCCTGGAAGCCGGTGGCGCAGACCGAGTGGACGTGGCACCCGGGCGCCGGACGCGATCGGGAGGTCACCGACCAGCACTTCTTCGCCGTCGTCACGGATGTGGTCGGTACCCCCAGTGAGCTGGTGACCGCAGACGGAGAGGTCGTTCGGCTCACCGACACGGACGTGTGGGGCCGCCGCCTCCCGGGCAACGCCGTCGGTGGACCGGCCTGCCCCCTGGGACGGCCCGGCCAGTACCACGACGAGGAGTCCGGGCTCGACTACAACCTCTTCCGCTACTACGACCCCGCAACCGGCCGCTATCTGACCACCGACCCCCTCGGACTGGACGCAGGACCCAACCCGCACGCCTACGTCCCCAACCCGCTGTTCTGGATCGACCCCCTCGGGCTGGCGAAGCAGCCCTCCGGCATGGGCGGCTGGTACGGCAAGCTTCAGCCGGCCAACTGGACCGACGGCAGCGACAACACGCGCTACGAGATCAACCACCTGCCCGCCAAGGACGCCTACCTCCACCTCGGTCTGCCCACCGACCTCAAGGAGGCCACCGGTCCGGCCATCCGGATGGAGTACGACGACCACCGGAACTTCATCAGCACCGGATCGGGACGCGCTTCGCAGGCCTGGCGCGCCAAACAGGCGGCGCTCATCAGGCAAGGCAAGTTCGACGTCGCGATGGCGATGGACATCGGCATGATCCGCAAGCAGTTCGGCACCAAGTACGATGCCGCGATCAAGGAGATGGTCGACTCGCTGCCGAACAACAGGAAGTTCCAGAAGTACCTGGCCGACAACGGCTGGAAGATCCGGACCTGCCTTCTAGGATGACACGCATGGACATCGAGCTGGACCCGCCGAACGGCATCACGGGCTTCCCCCTGGGCATGCCCGCGCAGACCGTCAAGGAGGCCGCCGCAGCGCTGGGGCGGGTCAAGGTGCAGGACGACGGATCCGCCAGCCGGTTCAGCTACATGAAGGTGACCGTCCTGCATCCGCAGTTCGAGGTCGTGTTCCACCTCGAGGACGGCCGGACCCTGACCGCCGCCGAGGTGTGGAACCCCCGTCCCGGCCCCGAGGACGTCACGGTGCGCTTCCGCGGCATCGACGTCTTCCGCACGCCCGCCCTCCGCCTGGTGGAGCAGCTGGAGACGATGGGCCTCACTGTCCTGCACAGCGAGCCCAGCTACTGGTCCGTCCCCCGGCTCTCCCTCGGCCTCACCCGCGTCGCCGGTCACGAGGTCCCCCTGGACACCGACGGCGGGCCGCTGTACTTCCAGGCGGTCCTGACCGGCCCCGCCGACTACTACGACCACCTGATCGCGTAGGTGCTGCCCGGGGACCATTCCGTCGTGGGATCCGCGATGCGTACAGCACCCTGATGGAGCACACCCGGTGCCTCTGCGGAGCCTGGTACCCGCCCACGCCGGAGTGCGGCATCGAGCACCGGGAGCACGCCTCCTTCGAGGAACCGATCGTCGCTGACGTCGGTTTGATCCCTGCGATGCCGCACGAACTCTGCCCGCATCCTGTCGACGGCCCACTGCCGGTCCGGATCCGCAACCTGGCCTGTCGGCCGATCCACCGTCACGGAGAAGGCTCAGTAGTTGATTGCGCGGGGATGGTGCGCGTCCGTCGACGGTGGAAGAATGAACGCTTTACTCCGGTTGAACTCGTGAAGTCCCGTCTTGTGATCAAGGTGGCTCGATCTTCAGACCGGTCCCGGCGAGGCAGCCATCGATCCGGTCGGGCCGGTACTGGATCTTCTTCAGCTTCCGCTTCACCACGCGGGTGAGGTGGTCGAGGTTGGTGGCGGCGAGGTTCGCCAGGGAGCTCTTGAGCTGCGACCAGATGCCCCCCTGCGGGTTGAGCTCAGGCGCATACGAGGGCAGCTGGAACACCGTCAGCCACTCCTTGTTCTCCTCGGCGAAGTCGAACAGCTCCTGGACCAGGTGCACGTTGAGGTTGTCCCAGCACCACACCAGCGGAGCACGGAGCTGCTGATGGGTGATGACGATCAAGTCCCGGTAGTCCCGCCACGTGAACGCCTTCCGCTCGCCCTTGCGGCCCCGGTAGACGTGGAGCTTGTAGAACAGGTGCGAGCGATCTCCGAGGCGGTAGCAGACCACGCCGGCCACGTTCAACCGGCCGCGGTTGCTGCCGCGCACGTGCACCACCGGGCGCGCTCCGCGCGGTGCCCAGGTGCGTCCCTTGGGCGGCCTCAGCCCCTGGCCTGTCTCGTCCGCGCAGCAGATCCAGCCGTGCCGGGCCGCCGCGGTGGTTTTATCTGAACCGCACCGGCTTGGTCGGACCGGGCTGCGCTGCTACGATCCGCCGCCCGCCGGTGTGGATACTGGCGGCATGCGCATCGACTACGACCCCGAGGCCATGGACGCGGGGGCCTTCTACAAGCTGCTGACCGCCGTCGTCGTCCCCCGGCCCATCGCGTGGGTCTCCACGCTCGCCGGCGACGGGCAGACGGCGAACCTCGCACCGCACTCGTTCTTCACGGTCGCCTGCACCGAGCCGCCGATCGTGCAGTTCACCTCCGTGGGGCGGAAGGACTCGCTGCGGAACGTGGAGGCGACGGGCGAGTTCGTGGTGAACTTCGCGCCCGAGCCGCTCTTCGAGCAGGTCAACGCGACGGCCACCGACTTCCCCGGCGACGTGGGGGAGTTCGACGCGGTGGGGGTGGAGCGGGAGCCCAGTGTGCGGGTGAAGCCCCCGCGGGTGGCGGCGTCGCCGGTGGCGCTGGAGTGCCGGCTCCACAGCACGCTGCGCCTCGGCAACTCCACCGTGGTCTTCGGGCAGGTCGTGCACGCCGCCGTGCGCGAGGAGGTCGTGGTGGACGGGCACCCCGAGATCACCCGGATGCAGCCGCTGTCCCGCCTCGGGAGGAACGAGTGGGGGCTGACGAGCGGCATCCGGGAACTGGCCCGGATCCGGTACCAGGACTGGGAGCCGCAGGGCTGAGCCCGCGACCGTGAAGCGCTGCTGCGGTTCCGCTTAAGAAAACCTCGATGGACTTAAACCCCGCCACCGGGCAGATTGCTCTCTGCCCGGTGGATCACCGGGCCGGGGACCACCCGCACCCCCAGAACCGCACGCGCGGGCCCCCGCGCGCAGGACCGCACGCACAGGAGCCGCAGCCGTGAAGGCACTGGTGAAGGAGAAGGCCGAGCCCGGGCTGTGGATGATGGACGTGCCGGAGCCGTCCGTCGGTCCCGGGGACGTGCTGATCAAGGTGCTGCGCACCGGCATCTGCGGCACCGACCTGCACATCCGCGCCTGGGACGGCTGGGCGCAGCAGGCCGTGCGCACCCCGCTGGTGCTCGGCCACGAGTTCGTGGGCGAGGTCGCCGAGGTCGGCGCGGACGTCGTCGACGTCGCGCCCGGCGACCTGGTGAGCGGCGAGGGCCACCTGGTGTGCGGCAAGTGCCGCAACTGCCTGGCCGGCCGCCGCCACCTGTGCCGCGCCACCGTCGGCCTCGGCGTCGGCCGGGACGGCGCGTTCGCCGAGTACGTGGCGCTGCCCGCGTCCAACGTGTGGGTGCACCGGGCCCCGGTGGACCTCGACGTCGCGGCGATCTTCGACCCGTTCGGCAACGCCGTGCACACCGCGCTGTCCTTCCCCCTCGTCGGCGAGGACGTGCTGATCACCGGCGCCGGCCCGATCGGCATCATGGCCGCCGCCGTCGCCCGCCACGCCGGTGCCCGCAACGTCGTCATCACCGACGTCAGCGAGTACCGCCTGGAGCTGGCCCGCAAGGTCGGCGTGAGCCTGGCCCTGAACGTCGCCGAGACCTCCATCGCCCAGGGCCAGCGCACCCTCGGCCTGCGCGAGGGCTTCGACGTCGGCCTGGAGATGTCCGGCCGCCCCGAGGCCATGCGCGACATGATCGCCAACATGACGCACGGCGGCCGGATCGCCATGCTGGGCCTGCCGTCGGAGGAGTTCCCCGTCGACTTCGCCCGCGTGGTCACCTCGATGCTCACCATCAAGGGCATCTACGGCCGCGAGATGTTCGAGACCTGGTACGCGATGTCGGTGCTGCTGGAGGGCGGCCTCGACCTCAGCCCGGTGATCACCGGCCGCTACGCCGCCGCCGACTTCGAGGCCGCCTTCGACGACGCCGCGAGCGGACGCTGCGGCAAGGTCATCCTCGACTGGACCGCCTGAGCCCTCCCCACGGCCGCCCCGCGGCCGCCCACCGCCGCCAAGCCCCTGCGCACCCCGGGAGCCCCCGCCATGTTCGACTCGGTACGCGACGACCTGCGCACCACCCTGGACGAGATCCGCGCCGCCGGCCTGCACAAGCCCGAGCGCGTCATCGGCACGCCGCAGAGCGCCGCCGTCGACGTGACCGCCGGCGGCCGCCCCGGCCAGGTCCTCAACTTCTGCGCCAACAACTACCTCGGCCTCGCCGACCACCCCGAGGTCGTCTCCGCCGCCCACGACGCCCTCGACCGCTGGGGCTACGGCATGGCCTCGGTCCGCTTCATCTGCGGCACCCAGGAGGTCCACAAGGAGCTGGAGGAGCGCCTCTCCCGCTTCCTCGGCGCCGAGGACACCATCCTCTACTCGTCCTGCTTCGACGCCAACGGCGGCGTCTTCGAGACCCTCCTCGACGAGCGCGACGCCGTCATCTCCGACGCCCTCAACCACGCGTCGATCATCGACGGCATCCGCCTGTGCAAGGCCCGCCGCCACCGGTACGCCAACCGCGACATGGCCGACCTGGAGAAGCAGCTCAAGGAGGCCGCGGGCGCCCGCCGCCGCCTCATCGTCACTGACGGCGTCTTCTCCATGGACGGCTACGTCGCCCCGCTGCGCGAGATCTGCGACCTCGCCGACCGGTACGACGCCATGGTGATGGTCGACGACTCGCACGCCGTCGGCTTCGTCGGCCCCGGCGGCCGCGGCACCCACGAGCTGCACGGCGTCATGGACCGCGTCGACATCCTCACCGGCACCCTCGGCAAGGCCCTCGGCGGCGCCTCCGGCGGCTACGTCGCCGCCCGCGCCGAGATCGTCGCCCTGCTGCGCCAGCGGTCCCGCCCGTACCTGTTCTCCAACTCCCTCGCGCCGGTCATCGCCGCCGCCTCCCTGAAGGCCCTCGACCTCCTGGAGGAGTCCGAGGGCCTGCGGCAGCGGCTGCGCGACAACACCGCGCTCTTCCGCTCCCGGATGACGGAGGAGGGCTTCGAGATCCTCCCCGGCGACCACCCCATCGCCCCCGTCATGATCGGCGACGCCGCTGTCGCCGGGCGGATGGCCGAGCTGCTGCTGGAGCACGGCGTGTACGCCGTCGGCTTCTCGTACCCGGTGGTGCCGCAGGGCCAGGCCCGCATCCGGGTCCAGCTCTCGGCCGCCCACTCGGCCGACGACGTGGAGAAGGCGGTGGCCGCGTTCGTCGCCGCGCGCGCCGCCCTGGCAGGATGACCGTGTGATCGATGCGCGGCGGCTGCGGACCCTCCGGGCGGTGGCGGACCACCGGACGGTGACCGCCGCTGCCGCCGCGCTGTACGTCACCCCCTCCGCCGTCTCCCAGCAGCTCGCCGCGCTGGAGGCGGAGACCGGGCACCGGCTCCTCGAGCGGCACGGCCGCGGCATCCGCCTCACCGCGGCCGGCGAGATACTCCTCAGCCACGCCAACGCCGTCCTCGCCCAGCTGGAGCGGGCCGAGGCCGAGCTCGCCGCGTACACCTCCGGCGCGGCCGGCGAGCTGACCGTCGCCTCCTTCGCCACCGGCATCGGCCTGGTCCTCGCCCCCGCCCTCGCCGGGCTGGCCCGCACCTCGCCCGGCATCCGGGTGCGGGTGCGCGACGCCGAGGGCGACGAGAGCCTGCCCATGGTGCTGGACGGCCGCGCCGACCTGGCCGTGGCCGTCGAGTACCGGGGCGCTCCGCGCGAGGACGACCAGCGGCTCGCCCGGGTGCCGCTGTACGCCGAGCCCTTCGACGCGGTGCTGCCGGTCGCCCACCGCCTCGCCGGCTCCGGCCGCGTCCCGGTCGCCGAGCTCGCCGAGGAGCCGTGGATCGGCCCCTACCCGGGCAACCCCTGCCACGACGTGGTGGTGCTCGCCTGCGAGTACGCCGGCTTCCAGCCCCGGATGGAGCACTCCTCCGACGACTTCCGTGCCGTCGTCGCCCTGGCGGGCGCCGGGGCCGGGGTCGCGATGGTGCCGCGCTCCGCGCTGCGCGGCATGGACCTCACCGGCGTCGTGGTCCGGCCCGTCGACGGCGTCGCCGCCACCCGCCGGGTCTTCGCCGCCGTGCGCCGCGGCGCCGAGGACCACCCGCTGATCCGGCCCGTCCTGGAGGCCCTGCGCACCGCCGCCGGCCAGGTCCTGCCGGCTGCCGAGGGTTCCGAGGGTGCCGACCGGGCCGCCGGCCCCGCCGGAGGCGGCTGATCCGGGCCGGATCCCGCCGGATCCCGCCGTCAGGCGGCCTGCCGCTGCCGCAGGCGGCTCGCTACGCTGAGGGGCCACCCAGGGGCGGCGGCGGGGGAGGCAGGATGGGTCTGCGGCGGGGACTGCTCGCGGTGCACGCGCATCCCGACGACGAGTCGCTCTTCACGGGCGGCGTGCTGGCCCAGCACGCCGCCGAGGGCATCCCCACCGCCGTGGTCACCTGCACCGACGGCGAGGTCGCGGAGGGCGCCCCGTTCGCCCCGCCGGGCACCCGGGCCGAGGAGCTGGCGCGGGCGCTGACGGTCCTCCGGGCGGGCAGGCCGGACATCCTCCCCTACCGCGACTCCGGACCCCTCGGCCGCGGGCACGGCTCGCTCTGCGCGGCCCCCTTCGACGCGCTGGTCGCCGCACTCGTCACCCGCATCCGCCTGCTGCGCCCCGCCGCCGTGGCCACCTACGACGCGTTCGGCGTCTACGGCCACCCCGACCACGTCCGCGTGCACCGGGCCGTCCTGGCCGCGGTGCACGCGGCGGCCCACGGCGGCGTGCAGCCGGAGGCGGGCCCCCCGTGGGAGGTCCACTCGGTCTGGCTGGCCACCGTCCCCGAGTCGCTGGTCCGCGAGCTGACTGCACTGGGCCTGGAGGCACCCCTGCCCTGCACCCCCGACGACCGGATCTCGGCGGCTGTCGACGTGCGGCCCTGGCTGGACGTCAAGTGGGAGGCGGTGCGGGCCCACGCCTCGGAGTTCGCCCGCGGGGCCCGCATCTCCGCCTTCCAGGAGCCCCGGCTGCGGCGGCTCTGCCTCGGCACCGAATGGTTCCTGCACCACCCCGGCCCGGCCGCCCGCCCCGCCGCGGCGCCCCGCGCCCGGCCCCGCCCCCGCCTGCTCGCCGACCCGTTCTGAGACCGGCCGCCGTCCCGTCGGCCCGCCCCCGGCAGGCGCCGCCGCCCGTCGGTCAGCCACCACCGCCCGGGCCGGAGAGCCGGGGGAAGAGCGGCACCGGAGGCGCCAGTGTGCTCCCCGCGCACCGCGCCGCGATCCGCGCCGCACCGTCGGGGAGGAAGGGCGCCAGTTCCCTCCCCAGGGTCCGGCAGCAGTGCACCAGGACGGCCAGGGACTCGTCCAGCCGTCCGCCCGCCCTCCGGTCGCCGCCCCCCTCCGCGCGGGCGAGCTCCCAGGGCCGCACGGACTCGACGTACCGGTTGGCCTCCTCGACGACGCGGAGGACCGCCCCGGTCGCCCGCCGCAGGTCGAACGCGTCCAGCGCCTCCGACACCTGCACGGCCACCTCCCCGCACGCCGCCACCGCCGCGCAGTCCGGCAGCGGTGCCTGCGGCACGGCCCCGTCCCGGTAGCGGTGGACCATGGCGACGGTCCGGCTGACCAGGTTCCCCACCCCGTTGGCGAGGTCGGTGTCGTACCGGGCCGCCAGCCGCTCCTCCGTGAAGTCCACGTCTCCCGTCCGAGGCACCTCGCGCAGCAGCCACCAGCGCACCGCGTCCGTCCCGTACCGTCCGACCAGCTCCACCGGGTCGGCCGCGCCGCCGCCCGCCGACTTGCTGATCTTCCGCCCGTCCGCCGTCAGGTAGCCGTGCACCAGCACGTCGGTCGGCAGCGGCAGCCCGGCGGAGAGGAGGATCGCGGGCCAGTGCACGGCGTGGAAGCGCACCACGCCTTTGCCGACGTGGTGCACCCGCCGGTCGCCGCCCTCCCACCACGTGCGGTAGGCCGCGCCGTCGGTGGCGTAGTCCAGCGCGGTGATGTAGTTCCCCAGGGCGTCCCACCACACGTACACGACCTGGCCGGGGTCGTCCGGCACCGGCACGCCCCAGCCGCGGGCCCGCTCCCGGGAGCGGGAGACCGGGAAGTCCCGCAGCCCGGAGGCGATGAAGGCGAGCACCTCGTTGCGGCGCGCCTCCGGTTCGACGCGCAGCCTGCCGCTCGTGACGAGGGCGTGCAGCCGCTCCGCGTACCGGGAGAGGCGGAAGAACCAGTTCTCCTCCACCACCAGGTGCGGTTCGGTGCCGTGCTCGGGACAGCGGCCGCCGTCGAGCTCCTCCTCGGACCAGAACTGCTCGCAGCCCACGCAGTACAGGCCCGCGTAGTGCTTCCGGTACAGGTCGCCGTTGGCCGCACAGGCCCGCCACAGCCGCTCCACCCCGGGCCGGTGGCGCGGGTCGCTGCTGGTGCGGAGGAAGTCGTCCGGGGAGAGGGAGAGCGGGCCGTGCAGCGCGGCGAACGCGTCCGCGTTCCGGTCCACCAGCTCCCGCACCGGGACGCCCAGGGACTCGGCGGCCAGCACGTTCTTCAGCGAGTTCTCGTCGGTGCCGGTGAGCAGGCGCACCCGGTGGCCGAGCCGGCGGTGGTGCCGGGCCAGCACGTCGGCCTGCACCAGCTCCAGGGCGAAGCCCAGGTGCGGGCGGGAGTTGACGTAGGGGATGGTGGTCGTCAGGTAGTGGCGGGGCGCACCGGAGCCCGTGGATCCGGCATGCGCCGGGCACGGCCGGTCCGGCTCGTGCGCCTCGTCCGGCTCGTGTGCTTCCTGCGGCTGGTGCGCCTGGGTGTCGTCCACGGTCGGGGAGCTCCTCGTCGTCGGGCGGCGGGGCTCCGGGTGCGCGGTGCGCGCCGAGGCCCCGGTGCGGGGCCTCGGATGGTGTGGTCGTCCGGATTCAGCAGCCCCTGGAGCGGGGCATCATCGGCTGGTGCGCGGGCGGCCTGGACATGCGGCCGACGCTAGCAGGGCGCACGGGCCGCCCGCACCGGGATTCCTCCGCACCCGGGACGGCCGCCGCGGCCCCCTCAGCCCCCCGCCGGTTCCGCCGACTCCGCCGGTTCCGGCGGCTCCGGCGGCTCGTCGCCGAGCAGGTAGCGGGCTCCCGGCCCGCCGTCCGCCGCCGCGTCGTCGGGGTTGTACAGCCGGCAGGTGCGCAGCGACAGGCAGCCGCAGCCGATGCAGCCGTCGAGCTTCCGGCGCAGCCGCTCCAGCTCCGCGATCCGGGCGTCGATGCGGTGCTGCCAGGTCGACGCCACCCGCGCCCACTCGCGGGCGTTCGGCGACCGGTCCTGCGGCAGTCCGCCCATCGCCCGCCGCGCCTCCTCCAGCGACAGGCCGACCTGCTGCGCCGCCCGGACGAACGCGACCCGGCGCAGCGCCGCCCGCGCGTACCGGCGCTGCCCGCCGGCGGTCCGCTCGGAGTGGATCAGGCCCAGCTCCTCGTAGTAGCGCAGGGCGGAGGGGGCGAGTCCGCTGCGGGCGGAGAGCTCCCCGATGGTGAGGCGGTCACGGAGTGCGGTCACACCGCCGATCCTAGGCCCCTTGACTTCAAGCGCGCTTGAGGTTGCAGCATCGTCCCATGACGCTGACCAGTGAGAGCGCACGCCTCGGCCACCGCGACCTGCCCCGCCTGATGGCCCTGATGACCGGCGACGAGAAGCACGGCCCGGCCGCCACCTCCACCCTCGACGTCCTGTGGGTCCTCTACGACCGGGTGCTGCGCGTGACGCCGGAGACCGCCGACGCCCCCGACCGCGACCGCTTCCTCCTCTCCAAGGGCCACGGCCCGATGGCCTACTACGCGGTGCTCGCCGCCAAGGGGTTCCTCGACCCGGCGCTGCTGTCCGGCTTCGGCGGCTTCGACTCGCCGCTCGGGTACCACCCCGACCGGGTGCTGGTGCCCGGCGTGGAGATCGGCAGCGGCTCCCTCGGCCACGGCCTGCCGCTGGGCGTGGGCACCGCGCTCGGCCTCCGCGCCCAGGGTCTGACCGACTCCCGGGTCTGGGTCCTCACCGGGGACGCCGAGCTCGACGAGGGATCCAACCAGGAGGCCGCCGCCTACGCGGGCGCGGTCGGCCTGGAGGCCCTGCACACCGTCGTCGTCGACAACTCCTCCGCCACCCACGGCCGCCGCGGCGGCATCGCCGCCCGGTTCGCGGCGGAGGGCTGGTCGGTGCTCACGGCGGACGGCCGGGACCACGAGGCCCTGGAGGAGGCGTTCACCGCCCCGCACCCGGGACGGCCGCACGCCGTCGTCGCCGTCGTCGAGCCGAAACACTGACCGGTCCGCCCGCCGGCCCGCCCCGGACGCCCCGCCCCTGCCCGTCCTCCCTGCCCGCCTGCTCGCCCGCCCGTCCCTCCGTCCGCCTGCCCGCCCGATCAGGAGACCCCGCCGTGCCCGCCATGCGCGACCGCTTCGCCGCCGTCACCACCCGCCTGCTCGACGAGGACCCGCGCCTCGCCCTTGTCCTCGCCGACATCTCCGCCGACCGCTTCACCGCGGCCGCCGCCGCCCACCCCGACCGGGTCCTCAACGTCGGCATCCGCGAGCAGCTGATGGTCTCCGTCGCCGGCGGCCTCGCCCTCACCGGCCTCCGGCCGGTCGTGCACACCTTCGCGAGCTTCCTCGTCGAGCGCGCCTTCGAGCAGGTCAAGCTCGACCTCGACCACCAGGACGCCGCCGCCGTCCTGGTCAGCGCCCTCGGTTCGTACGACTGGCCCGAGGGCGGCCGCACCCACCAGGCGCCCGGCGACGTGGCACTGATGGACACCCTGTCCGGCTGGACCGTCCACGTGCCCGGCCACCCCGACGAGGCCGAGGTGCTGCTGCGGGACGCCGTCGCCTCCGACGACCGGGTCTACGTGCGGCTCTCCGCCCAGCAGAACGCTGCCGCGCGGCCCGTGGTGCCCGGGCGGTTCACCCCGGTGCGGCAGGGCTCGGCCGGGACGGTGGTCGCGGTCGGACCGATGCTCGACGCGGTGCTCGCCGCCGTCGAGGGACTGGACGTCTCCGTGCTCTACGCCGCCACCGTGCGGCCCTTCGACGGCGCCGCGCTGCGTGCCGCGACGGGGGGCGCGGCCGACGTGGTGCTGGTGGAGCCGTACCTCGCGGGCACTTCGGTCCCGTTCGCCGCACAGGCGCTGGAGGACCGTCCGCACCGGCTGCTCGGCCTCGGCGTCGCCCGTGCCGAACTGCGCCGCTACGGCACCATGGCCGACCACCTCGCGGCCCACGGTCTGGACCCCCGCTCCCTGCGCGCGCGCATCTCCGGCTTCCTGCCGCTGCCGGTGTGACGCCGGACCCGGCCGGGGTCCGCCCAGGTCCGGCCGGGTCCGGCGGCGTGTCCCGCCCGGTGGGGCGGGGCCGGGCCGTCCCGGGACGGCCCGGCCCCGCCGGCCGTCAGGCGGCCGTCCGGTGGACGGTGCACCGGTCCGCCGGGTCCGCCTCCCGGCCGCCCGCCGGGGCGGCGGGGAGCCCGCCGGGCCGCTCCGTGGCGGCGCGGTCCACGCCGGCGGCCTCCCTGCCGTGGCGCTCGACACCGGCCCGCTCCACACCGGCCCGCTGTGCGCCGACCCGTTCCGCGGCGGACGGCCGCCCGGTGCGGCGCAGCAGCAGCCAGGCTCCGGCGGCCGCCGCCGCGGGCAGCGCCCCGGCGAGGAGCGAGGCCGTGCCCATGCCCTCGACGAAGGCCTGCCGGGCGGCCGCCATGACCGCCTCGGCCGCCGGGCCGGGCAGTCCGGCGGCGACCTCGGCGGCACCGCCCAGGGAGTCGCGCACCCGGTCGGCGGCACCGCCGCCGACGCCCGCCGGCACGGCGACCCCGGCCCGGTACAGGCCGGTCAGGACCGATCCGATCAGCGCGATGCCCAGGGCGGCCCCCAGCTCGTACGCGGTCTCGGAGACCGCGGAGGCGGCGCCCGCCTTGCGGGCGGGGGCGGCGGCCAGCACCAGGTCGGTGGCCAGGGTGTAGACGACGCCCTCCGCCGCGCCGACGGCGAGGAAGGCCGCGCCGAGCAGCGGGTACGGGGTGCCGGTGCCGGTCCAGCCGAGGGAGCCGAGTCCGGCGCCCATCAGCAGCAGGCCGCCGGCCAGGGCCGCCCGGGGGCCGGAGCGCCGGGCCAGCCGTCCGGCGAGCAGGCCGCCCGCGATCGCGCCGCCGAAGGCGGGCAGCTCGGCGAAACCGGCCCGCAGCGGCGACCAGCCCCGGACGAGCTGGAAGTACTGCGAGACGAAGAAGACCACGCCGGACAGGCCGACCAGCGCGACCAGCGCGGCGGTCACCGCCGCGGTGAAGCGGCGGTCGGCGAAGAGGCGGACGTCCAGCAGCGGCACCGCGAGCCGCAGCTGCCGCCGGACGAACACGGCCAGGGCGGCGGCACCGGCCAGGCCCGCGGCCAGGACGTCGGCGCGGCCGGGGCCGTGCACGGCGGCCTCCTTCACCGCGTACACGGTGCCGACGACGCCCGCCAGGGACAGCGCCACGCTCGGCAGGTCCCACGCGCCGGGCCGCGGGTCCCGCGACTCGGGGAGCAGCCGGGCCCCGAGGACGAGCAGCAGCGCCATCACCGGCAGGTTGACCAGGAAGACCGAGCCCCACCAGAAGTGCTCCAGCAGCAGGCCGCCGAGCAGCGGACCGGCCGCGGCGCCCGCGGTCGCGGCGGCGCCCCAGACGCCGATGGCGGTGGCCCGCTCGCGGTCGTCGGGGAAGAGGGTTCGGATGAGCGACAGGGTGGACGGCATGATGGCGGCGCCGGCGACGCCGAGCACGGCGCGGGCGGCGATCAGGGCGCCGGGGCCCGGCGCGTACGCGGCGGCCAGCGAGGCCGCGCCGAAGCCGGCCGCGCCCCAGAGCAGCACCCGCCGGCGTCCGAGGCGGTCGCTGAGCGAGCCCATGGAGACCAGCAGGCCGGCCAGGACGAAGGAGTAGACGTCGCCGATCCACAGGAGCTGGGTGCCGCCGGGCCGCAGGTCCTCGCTGATGAAGGGGACGGCCAGGGAGAGCACGGTGGCGTCGACGGCGACCAGCAGCACGCCGAGGACGAGCACGCCGAGGGGGGTCCACCGGCCGCGGTCCGACAGGGCCGGTGCGGTGGTGGCGGGGGCCGCGGCGGTCGGGTGAGCGGCGATGGGACGCGTGCCGGCGGTGGCGGGGGTCGCGGGGGTGTGCTGCGTGCGGGGGGTGGTCATGGTGCGGATCTCCTGGTGGCTCCGCCGAGGAAGAGCTCGGCGAGGGCGTGGGCACTGTCGCGGGGGGCCAGCCGGCCGTCCTGGACGGCCCAGCCCACGCCCGCGACGAGGTCGAGGAAGGCCTCGCTCAGCCACGCGGCGGGAAGTTCGATGCGGAAGGCGCCCTCCTGCTGGCCGCGCAGGAACAGGGCGCGGACGCGGGCGTCGAGGCGGTCCCAGGCCTCGCTGATCCCGGTGTCCTCGTAGAGCTTGCTCTCGCCGGTCAGGAAGGCGCAGAGCTGCGAGAGCGGGATGACGGCGTCGACCAGCCGGCGGACGGCCGCCACCGCGTCGCCCTCGTCGATCCGGGCGTCGTCCAGGGCCTGGGCGAACCGCCGCAGGGCCAGTGCGCCGACCTCCCGCACCAGGGCGTCGCGCCCGGGGAAGAGCCGGTGCAGGGTGGCGCGGCTGACGCCCGCGGCGCGGGCGATCTCGTCCATGGCGGCGTTCGGCTGCCGGGAGAGGACGCCGACGGCGGCGTTGAGCACGGAGTCGCGGTCGATGGCCATGAGTCAACCATAGCCCATGTGAGACACAACTGTCTCACTGGTAATCGTGGCGTATCCGATGAGACCTTCCCGGAGCGCTTGCGCGGGGGAGGCGTGCAGGGGAGGAGGTGCGCCGGAATCGACCGGACCGCGTCCGACCCGCGCAGGTCCGGTGACCGTGCGGCCCCTGCGCCCGGCCGCGGCCCGGCCGGTCCGGCCGGTCCGCCGACACGCCCGCGCGGGGGCGGCCGGGAACGCGCAGAAGCCGGCGTGCGGCACGGGGCCGCCCGCCGGCTTCGTGGCCGGAGGCTCGGGAGGGGAGGGAACAGGAGGGGACGGGAGCGGGACGGGGCGCAGCTGCGGCCGCCCCGGAGCGTCAGCTCTGGTTGTAGAACCCGGTGTCGTCCAGCGGCCGGTCGATCACCATGACCTCCACCTCCGGCGGTGTCAGCAGGAACACCCGCCGGGCGATCCGCTCGATGGAGCCGCGGGTGCCGAAGACCAGGCCGGAGGCGAAGTCGACCAGCCGCTTGGCGTCGGCGTCCGGCATCTCCGAGACGTCCATGACCACCGGCGTGCCGGACCGCACGTGCTCGCCGACCACCCGGGCGGTCTCGAACCCGCTCGGGCGCACCGAGACGATCCGCGCCGCCTCGGCCGGGGCGGGCGCCGCCACCGCCTCCGTGGCCCACGGATCCTCGTGGACGGGGACCGCGTAGCCGCCGGAGGGCATCAGCCACCCGTGGTGCTCGTCACGAAGTGCTCCCATGCCGCGCCTCCTCATCCCGTCACATCCTGTTCCGGCGGCCTACCCGTCTTCTGACGTGTCATCCACTCGCCGGAACTGTCCGAGTATCGCACTGATCAGTCCATCCGCGCCCGCACGGGACCGCCGTACGGGTCGTGGCGCGTGCGACACCGGTCGTCTCCTGCGACGCCGCAGCCCGGCGCCCGGTTCCGCGGACGGGAACGTCAATCCGGCGTGACCCGGCGTCACCCTTCCGGTCGTCACTCCCCGGTGGCACCGTCGATCCGCTCGCGCAGCAGGTCGGCGTGGCCGTTGTGGCGCGCGTACTCCTCGATCATGTGGACGAGGATCCAGCGCAGCGAGACGTCCTCGCCGCGCCGCTGCCTCCTGCCGACCGTGTCCAGCGGCAGGCCGGCCGCGGCCTTCCGCGCCCCCTCGCACTCCGCCCGCCAGGTGGCGAAGGCCTCGGCCGGGTCGGCGGTGTCCACGTCGTCGAAGTCGCCGTCCGGCCGCTCCTCGCTCCAGTAGCGGCCCCGGGTGAACTCCTCGCCGCCCAGGATCCCCTGGAACCAGTGGCGCTCCACCTCGGCCATGTGCCGCACCAGGCCGAGCAGGGACAGGTTCGACGGCTCCGCCGAGCGGCGGCGCAGCTGGTCGGCGTCCAGCCCCTCGCACTTGAGGGCGAGCGTGGCGCGGTGGTAGTCCAGCCAGGAGTCCAGCATGGTGCGCTCGTCGGAGACGAAGGACGGGTCTGTGCGTGTCTCGGTCATGCCGGACATCCTGGCGGCCCGCTCCCGGGGGCGCGAGCACATTTCCGGGCGCCCGGACCCCGGGCCGCGCTACGGTGGGGCGCCCCCGACGACCGGAGGCCGGACCGCGTGGGGGCCGGACCCCGGCGGCGGGGGACGACGAGGGGGACGGCGATGCGCGGTGCGGTGAAGGGGGCCAACCTGGCCCTGCGCTTCCTGCTGGAGCTGGTGGCGTTCGCCGCACTCGCCTACGGCGGCTACCACGCCCCTGCGCCCCTGCCGCTCCGGATCGCCCTGGCGGTGCTGCTCCCCGCGGCCGCGGCCTGGCTCTGGGGCCGCTACGCCTCGCCCCGCGCGGTCGTCCGCTCGGCCCCCGCCTGGCTCGCCACCCAGCTCGCCGTCATGGGCGCCGCCGCCGCGGCCCTGACCGCCACCGGGCACCCGGCCGCCGCCGCCGGCTTCGCCGTGCTCGTGGTCGCCAACACCGCGATGCTGGCCGCCGTGGGCTCCTGGCACCCGCCCCGTCCCGGCGGCGCTCCCCGCCCCGGCGGCGGACCCGGCCCCGGCGGGCGGGCCGACCGCCGGGAGGGCGGTCAGCCCGCCAGCGCCCCGTAGGCGGCGAGCACGACGGACGCGCCCCGCGCGTCGCCCAGCGCGCCCGGGTGCATCCGGTTCATCATGTACGCCACCGTCAGCCGCGCGTCGAGGTCGACCACCACCAGCGACCCGCCCCAGCCGCCCCAGAAGCAGGCCCGCGGGTTGGGGGAGACCGGCAGCTCGGGGCAGTTGAGCCCGTACCCCATGCCGAGGCGCAGCACCGCGCCGAGCACGCGGTCCGGCCCGTACGCCTGCTCCTCGAAGACCCGGGCGCAGCCCGCCTCCGACAGCAGCCGCACCCCGCCCGCCTCGCCGCCGCAGGCCAGCACCGACTGGACGGCGGCCACCGAGCGGGCGTTGCCGTGGCCGTTGGCGGCCGGGACCTCGGCGCGGCGCCACGCGGCCGTGCAGGCGTCCGCGGGCCCGACGCGCGGGTTGCCGACCCGGGCGAGCGGGTCCGCGGGTGCGCCGGGCTCCGGCGGCGCCCAGGAGACCGGGGCCACCCGCGCGTCGTCCTCCGGTGCGAGCCCCAGGTGGAAGTCCGCGCCGAGCGGCCCGGTGACCTCCTCGGCGAGGAAGGCGCCCGGGGTGCGGCCGGTGATCCGGCGGACGACCTCGCCGACCAGGTAGCCCTGGGTCAGGGCGTGGTAGCCGGACTCCGAGCCGGGCTTCCAGGCGGGCGCCTGGCGGGCCAGCAGCCCGGTGGCCCTCTCCCAGTCGTACAGGTCGGCGACCTCCAGCCGCTCGGTCCACACCGGCAGGCCCGCGGTGTGGCCCAGCAGGTGCCGCACCTCCACCTCCTCCTTGCCGGCGGCGGCGAACTCCGGCCAGTACCGGGCGACGGGCGCGTGCAGGTCCAGCTCGCCCCGGTCGGCGAGGACCAGGGCGCACAGCGCCGTCATGGTCTTGGTGGTGGACCAGGTGTTGACCAGGGTGTCCCGCTCCCAGGGCCGGGTGCGCCCCTCGTCCGCCCAGCCGCCCCACAGGTCGACGACCGTCTCGCCGTCGAGCTGCACGGCCACCGAGGCGCCCAGGTCGGACCCGCGGTCGAGGGAGGCGGCGAGCGCGTCGCGCACGCCCTGGAACCGGTCGGCGCAGACGCCGTGGATGTCGGCCATGGCGGGACCCTACCGGCGGGTAGCCCGATACGGAACGGGGTCGTCCCCCGCACGGCCCGGCGGGCGGCACAATCGCGTCATGCGCGCCGACCGCCTCCTCTCCCTCCTCCTGCTGCTCCAGGGCCGCGGCCGGATGACCGCCGGGGAGCTCGCCGCCGAGCTGGAGGTCTCCGTCCGTACCGTCTACCGGGACGTGGAGGCGCTGGCCGCCGCCGGGGTGCCCGTCTACGCCGACCGCGGCCCCGACGGCGGCTACCGGCTGCTCGACGGCTACCGCACCCGCCTCACCGGCCTCAACGCCGACGAGGCCGGATCGCTCTTCCTCGCCGGACTGCCCGGACCGGCCGCCGAGCTCGGCCTCGGCGCCGAACTGGCCGGAGCGCGGCTGAAACTGCTCGCCGCCCTGCCCGCCGAGAACGCGGCCCGCGCCGAGCGGGTCCGCGAGCGGTTCCACCTCGACCCGGGACGCTGGTTCGCCGACGCGACGCCCGTGCCGCACCTGGGCGCGGTCGCCGACGCCGTCTGGCGGCAGCAGGGGCTGCGGATCCGCTACCGCAAGTGGGGCCCGGCCGAGGTCGACCGCGAGGTGCGCCCGCTCGGCGTGGTCCTCAAGGCGGGGGAGTGGTACCTGGTGGCGCAGGCCGGCGCCGACGGGCCGCCCCGCACCTACAAGGTCTCCCGCATCCTGGAGTGCGTCCCCGGCGGCGGCCCCTTCGAGCGGCCCGCCGGGTTCGACCTGGCCGCCTTCTGGGACGGCTGGTCCCGGCGCTTCCAGGAGACCGCCCACGGCCGCACCGTCGACGTGCTGCTCACCGCGGAGGCCGCCGCACGCGTCCGGGCGCTCTTCGCGCCGGTCCAGGCCCGCGCCGTCGACGCGGCCGAGGCCGCCGCGCGCGCCGCCGCGGGCCCCGGCGGCCCCGCCCCCGGACCGGTCCCCGCCCCGCGTCCCGCGGAGGCCCCCTGCCCCCCGGGGCTCCACGCCCCCGGCGCACCCGGCCCCGGCGCACCCGGCCCCGACGGCCGCCTGCGGGTGGCGCTCCCCGTCGAGTCGCTCCGCCACGCCGCCTCCGACCTGCTGCGCCTCGGCGCCGGCGCCGAGGTCCTCGGCCCCCCGGAACTGCGCGCCGAGATGGCCGCCGCCGCCCGCGCCCTGGCGGAGCTGTACGGGGGAGCGGACCCCGTGACCGGCTCCGCGACGTTAGGCTGAGACCGGGTCCGCAGGGCGGCAGCGCCGCCGGCGGCGGCCTGTGCACCGGGAGGCGAGATGGACGAGCACCCAGCCGGGTCCCGGCCCGACCCGCCGGCCCCGTGGCCCGCCGGTCCCGACGCCAGCCTGGCCCTCAACCGGATGGGCAGCTTCGACTGGGACCTCGACACCGGCCTGCTCCACCTCGACCCGGTCGCCCTCGGCATCTACGACCTCGCCCCCGAGGAGTACCGCTCGGACCCGCTGCAGCTGGGTGAACGCATGCCCCCGGAGGAGCGCGCCGCCGTCGACGCCCACGTCTCCCGGGCGATGAAGGACGGCAGCTCCACCTACGGCTACTACTTCCGCGTCCTGCCCCGCGACGGCGCCGACCGCTGGGTCCACACCCAGGGCCACATCCACCGCGACGCCCTCGGCCGCCCCCGCCGGGTCATCGGCATCCTCCGCGACGCCACCGACGAGCTGGCGCAGGCCGCCGACCGCCTCGCCCTGGAGCGCGAGCGCGCGCGCCGGGCCGAGGTGGTGCAGGGCACCGCCGCCGCCCTCGCCCACGCCGTCACCGTCCAGGACGTCACCGCCGTCCTCAGCGACCCGCACGGCCTGGGCCGCCTCGGGGCCGCCAGCCTGGTGCTGGGCGTGGTCGAGAACGGCCGCGTCCGGGTCCTCGCCGAGGGGCGCGAGGGCAGCAACGTGCCCGAGCTGGAGTGGACCCGCGTCGAGGACGACTTCCCGCTCAGCGAGGTCATCCGGACCAGGGGCCCGCTCTTCCTCACCTCCGCCGAGGAGTTCGCCGCCCGCTACCCGAGGCTGTGGCCGTACATCCGCCCGCTCGGCGCCACCGCCGCCGCCTACCTGCCGCTGGTGGCCCAGGGCCGCCCGATCGGCGGCCTCGGCCTCCTCTACCACGGCAAGGACTCCTTCCCCGCCGAGGAGCGGGACCTGCTGCTCGCCCTGAGCAGCGGCATCGCCCAGAGCCTGCAGCGGGCCATGCTCTTCGACCAGGAGCACGACCTGGCCAAGAGCCTGCAGACCGCGATGCTGCCGCGCAGCCTCCCCGAGGTCGCGGGCTTCACGGTCGCCGCCCGCTACCGCTCCGCCCGCACCGGCCGCGACATCGGCGGCGACTGGTACGACGCCGTCCCGCTGCCCGGCGGCCGCGTCGGCGTGATGGTCGGCGACGTCCAGGGCCACGACACCCACGCCGCCGCCGTCATGGGCCAGCTGCGCATCGCCCTGCGCGCCTACGCCGCCGAGGGGCACTCGCCGGCCACCGTGATGGCGCGCGCCTCGGTCTTCCTCTGCGAGCTGGACACCGACCGCTTCGCCACCTGCGTCTACGCCGACGTCGAGGCCGCCACCGGCACGGTGCGGCTGGTCCGCGCCGGGCACCTCGCGCCCATGCTGCGCCACGCCGACGGCTGGTGCCGCCAGGTGCCCGGCCCGGTGGGGCTGCCGCTGGGCCTGTCCGCCCAGTTCGGCGACCTGGAGTACCCGGTCACCTGCGTCGAGCTCGCCGCCGGCGAGACCCTGCTGCTGTGCAGCGACGGCCTGGTGGAGCGCCCCGGCGCCGACCTGGACGAGGGCATGGCCCTGCTCGGCCGCTCGGTGCACGAGGGCCCGCGCGACCCGGAGGCGCTGGCCGACCGGCTGTGCGAGGTGATGGCCGAGCAGACCGGCGGCGAGGACGACATGGCGCTGCTGCTCCTCACCCGGCTGGAGGGCGCGGCCGGGCCCGCCCGCCTCCTGCACCAGTACGTCGCCCCGGCCGACCCCCAGGCGCTCGTCGCCGCCCGCCACCTCATCCGGGAG
This sequence comes from Streptomyces sp. NPDC001380, assembly GCF_042895785.1. Taxonomy (NCBI): domain Bacteria; kingdom Bacillati; phylum Actinomycetota; class Actinomycetes; order Kitasatosporales; family Streptomycetaceae; genus Streptomyces; species Streptomyces sp. NPDC001380. The sequence continues at coordinate 21,900 of NZ_JBIAWP010000029.1, forward strand.
GCGGTGCACAGCTGGGGCGTGCCGGAGCGCTCGGACGAGGTGGAGCTGGTCGCCGACGAGCTGGTCACCAACGCGCTGCGGCACACCGACGGCGGCGCCCTGCTGAGCCTGCGGCTGCTGGCCGGGGGCCGCCCCCGGCTGCGCATCGAGGTCCAGGACCGCTCCAGCGCGCTGCCCCGGCGCATCGAGCCGGGCTGGGAGTCCACCTCGGGCCGCGGCATGCTGCTGGTCGACCGGGTGGCCGACGTCTGGGGGGTGGACCCGCGGGGCGCCGGCAAGTGCGTGTGGGGCGAGTTCCTGGTGGCCCGGGGCACCGAGGGGTGACCTGCGGCCGCGCGCCCGGGACGGCCCCGCCCGGGCGGCCGCGACGGCCCGGACACACGACCGGACACACGGCCGGGCCGCCTCCCCGCGGCGGGGAGGCGGCCCGGTACCGGTCCTTGCGGTGCCCGCTACGCGTCGCGCCTCAGCCGGGCCGGCCACCAGGCCCGCTCGTCCAGGTCGTACACCAGGGCCGGCACCAGCAGCGACCGCACCAGCAGCGTGTCGAGCAGGACGCCGAAGGCGACGATGAAGGCGATCTGGGTGAGGAACGCCAGCGGGATCACGCCGAGCGCCGCGAACGTCGCCGCCAGCACCACGCCCGCCGAGGTGATCACCCCGCCGGTCGCGGTCAGGCCGCGCAGCACGCCCTCCCGGGTGCCGCGCCGCTTGGACTCCTCGCGGACCCGGGTCATCAGGAAGATGTTGTAGTCCACGCCGAGCGCCACCAGGAAGACGTACCCGTACAGCGGCACCGCCGGGTCGGTGGCCGTGAAGTCGAACAGGTGGCGGAAGACGAGCGCCGACACGCCGAGCGTCGCCAGGTAGGAGAGGGCGACCGTCGCCGCCAGCAGCACCGGCGTCAGCAGGGAGCGCAGCAGCACCACCAGGATCGCCAGGATGCAGAGCAGCACCACGGGCGTGATCACCGCCCGGTCGCGCTCCCCGGTGACCCGGGTGTCGTACTGCTGGGCGGTGAACCCGCCGACCTGCGCCTGCGCGCCCGGCACGGCGTGCACCGCGCTCCGCAGCCGCTTGACGGTGTCCACCGCGGCGTTGCTGTCGGCGGCGTCGGCGAGGGTGACGTCCAGCCGCACCCGGCCCTCGACCTGCACCGGGGCGCCGCCGGGCTTCCCGCCGGTCCACGGGGCGACGCCGCTGACGCCGTCGACGCCCTTCGCCGCCGCGGCGACCCGGTCGGCCGCGCCCGCCTCGGCGATCACGACGGCGGGGTTGCCGGAGCCGCCGGGGAAGTGCCGGGTGAGCATCTCCTGCGCCGCCACCGACGGCTGGGCGGTGGTGAACAGCTCGCTCTGCGGGACGCCGCCGGACTTCAGCAGCGGCGAGAACGCCGCGAACACGGCGAGCACCGCGAGGCTCAGCGCCCACACGGCGCGCGGCCGGCGCCCCACCAGGGCGGCGACGCGGCGCCACACGCCGTGGACCGGCGTGCCGTCGCCGTGGGCGGGCTTCGCGGGCCAGTACGCCGTGCGGCCCAGCAGCACGAGCGCCGCCGGCAGGAAGGTCAGGGCGGACAGCACCGCGCAGGCGATGCCGATGGCGCCGACCGGGCCGAGCGCCCGGTTGTTGCTGAGGTCGGAGAGCAGCAGCACCAGCAGGCCGAGGGCCACGGTCAGGCCGGAGGCCGTGATGGGCTCCACCGACTGCCGCCAGGCCGTGCGCATGGCGGCGAAGCGGTCGGCCTGCTGCTCCAGCTCCTCGCGGAAGCGGGCGGAGAGCAGCAGGGCGTAGTCGGTGGCGGCGCCGATCACCAGGATGGACAGCAGGCCCTGGATCTGCCCGTCGACCTTGACCAGGCCCTGCTTCGCCAGCGCGTACACGATCGCGCAGGCCACCCCGAGGGCGAAGACCGCCCCCATGATCACCAGCAGCGGGAGCAGGACGCTGCGGTAGACCGCGAGGAGGATCACCAGCACCACGCCGAGGGCGACGCCGAGCAGCAGCCCGTCGATGCCGGCGAAGGCGCCCGCGAGGTCGGCCTGGACGGCGGCGGGCCCGGCGAGCCCGGCCGTGACGCCGGGCACCTGCGCCACGGCGGCGCGGACGGCGTCGACGCTGTCGGGCACCTTCTCGCCGAGGTCGGAGCGGAGCTCCACCACGCCCTCCAGCGCCTTCCCGTCCTTCGACGGCAGCGCGGGGGTGGCCTTGCCGGTGGCGCCGGGGACCTGTGCGGCCTTCTGCAGGGCCTGCTGGGCGGCGGCGCGCTGGGCGTCGGTGACGCGCCCGTCCTTCGCCTCCCAGACGACGACGATCGGCAGGCCGGCGTCCTTCTCGAAGGCCCGCCGGGCGGCGGCGACCTCGGTGGACTCGGCGCTCTGCGGCAGGAAGCGGGTGCTGTCGTTGGTGGCGACCTCGCCGAGCCTCCCCGCGAAGGAGCCGAGCCCGCCGCCCAGGGCGAGCCAGGCCACGAGCAGCAGGAGGGGGAGGAGCAGCCGCGTTCTGCGGATGTTCTTGGGCATGGCAGGGGGAGTCCTCGATCCGGAGGGAGGTATCTCTCAATCGTTGAGAAGCTTAACGCCTGAGCTACCTACCCGGTGCCGCCGAGCCTAAGCTGGTCCCGTCCGCCAGTCCACCGCAGTCCGCCACCGCAGTCCGCCACCACCGGAAGGGGCCCCTTGCCCGCTGACGACCACGCCCCGCCGCCCGCCCCGGACCGCCGCACCTTCGGCCGGCTGCTGCAGGCCCTGGCGTCGGAGATGAACCTGCTGGGCCACGACTTCGCCGCGTCCCAGGGGCTGCACGCCACCGACGTCCAGGCGCTGCTCGCCGTCATGGGCAGTTCGGCCGGACCGTCCGCCGAGGCCGGCGGGGCGGCCACGCCCGGGCGGCTCCGCGAGGAGCTGGGCCTGACCTCGGGCGCGGTCACGGCCGTCCTCGACCGCCTGGAGCGCGCCGGGCACGTCCACCGCACCCGCGACAGCGCCGACCGCCGGCAGGTCCGGGTGCACTACACCCCCGGGGCCAGCCGGGTGGCGATGGAGTGGTTCACCCCGGTGGCCGAGTGCACCGACACCGTCCGGGCGGAGTTCGACGCGGCGGAGCTGCGGGTGGTGGCGCGCTTCCTGGAGCGGATGACCGAGGAGCTGGAGCGGCTCCGGCTGGACCGCCGGCGCGAGGCGGCCGAGGGAGGGGCGCACTGATGGACGCCGCCCGCCCCGCGCCCCCCGCCCGCCCCGCGCGCCCCACCCGCCCCGCGCGCCCCGCGCGCCCCACCCGCGCCGAGCTGGAGGCCGCCCGCGACCGGACCGTCCCCGACGTCGTCGCCGACGGCCTGCGGGTGCTCTTCTGCGGCATCAACCCCGGCCTGTGGTCGGCCGCCACCGGCCACCACTTCGCCCGCCCCGGCAACCGCTTCTGGCCCGCCCTGCACCGCTCCGGCTTCACCCCGCGCCTGCTGCGGCCCGAGGAGGAGCGCGAGCTGCTCGGCCTCGGGCTCGGCATCACCAACGTCGTGGCCCGTGCCACCGCCCGCGCCGACGAGCTCGCCCCGCAGGAGTACACCGAGGGCGGCCGCCTCCTCACCGCCCGGGTGGAGCGGTACCGGCCGCGCTGGCTCGCCGTCGTCGGCGTCACCGCGTACCGGGCCGCCTTCGCCGCGCCGAAGGCGGCGGTCGGGCCGCAGCCCGGGCGGATCGGGGGGTCCCGGGTCTGGGTGCTGCCCAACCCCAGCGGACTCAACGCCCACTGGACGGCGCAGACCCTCGCCGAGGAGTTCGCCCGTCTGCGCGCCGCCGCCGACGGGACCGCCCCCGCCCCCGACGCGGAGCCGCTGCCCGGCCTCTGACAGCGGGCCGCCGGCCGCTCTGCAGCGCCGCGCCCTGACCTGCGGGTCCGCGCCCTGACCTGCGGGTCCGCGCCCTGACCTGCCGGTCCGGCCCGGTGCGCCCCGGCGGTCCGCTTCCCCCGTGCGGTCCCGGCGCAGGTCCGTCAGACGGCCGCCCGGCGCCGCGCCCGCCACAGCGAGGCGGCGCTCAGCAGCCCCGTGACGGCGATCAGGCCGGCGGAGAGCAGGAAGGCGGGGGAGCCGGGCGAGGACGCCGAGGCGCCCGCGACGACGTACGCGGCCGTCCCCGGAATCACCCCGAGCGCCGTCGCCGCGGTGAACGGCAGCGCCCGCACCCCGGAGAAGGCGGCGCCGAAGTTGGCCGCCGCGAACGGCACCCCGGGCACGATCCGCAGCAGCAGCACGCTGCGGAAGCCCTGCCGGGTCAGCCGCCGGTCCAGGGCGGTCAGCGCCCTGCCCCGCAGCAGCGGCCGCACCGCGTCGCGCCCCAGGGTGCGCCCCAGCCCGAAGGCCAGCCAGGCGCCGAGGGTGGTGCCCGTCACGGCCAGCGCCAGCCCCTCGTGGACGCCGAAGAGCGCGCCGGCGGCCGCGTTGAGCGCGGGCTTCGGCACGAAGGCGAGCGTGCCGAGAGCGAAGAGCGCCGCGAAGGCGGGGCCCGTCCAGGGGGCCGGCACGAGCGTGGCGAAGCCCTGGGAGAAGACCTGCTGCGGGCTCCACAGCAGCAGCGAGCAGGCCGCGGCGGCGAGCACGAGGACCAGCAGGGCCAGGCGTGCGCGCGGCGACGCCGGGGCGCCGCGGGGTGCGGGGTGCGCGGCCCCGCCGGGGGGCCGCCCGTCGGCCGCCGGTCCGCCGGGCGGCGGTACGTCGGGCACGAGGCTGCCGGGCGCCTGTCCGCCGGGTACGGGCCCGCCGGGCGTCCGTTCGCGGGGTGTCCGTTCCTGGAGCATCCGTGGAGCCTACAGCGGGCCGGGCCGCCGCACCCGTTGTCGTCCACTTGACGATAAATGGGTCGGCTCTCTATCGTCACCATGACGAAAAGGGGGAGCGACATGGCCGACATCACCAGGCGCCTCGGGTTCCGACACCTGCGCGCCGCACCCACCGCCCACATCCGCCACCTGCGCGGCGGCACCCTCGCCCACGACGGCGTCGGCCTCGCCTTCTGGTTCCGGCCGCTGGACGCGGCCCTCTCCGAGGTCCCCGTCGACGACCGCGAACTGGCCGTGCTCTTCCACGCCCGCACCGCCGACTTCCAGGACGTCACCGTCCAGGCCACCCTCACCTACCGCATCACCGACCCGGCCGTCACCGCCGCCCGCGTCGACTTCTCCGTCGACCCCGACACCGGCGCCTGGCGGGCCGCCCCGCTCGACCGGCTCGGCACCCTCCTCACCGAGACCGCCCAGCAGCACGCCCTCGACCTGCTCGCCCGCACGCCGCTGGCCGCCGCCCTCACCGACGGCGTCACCGCCGTCCGCGAACGCGTCACCGCCGGCCTCGCCGCCGACCCGCGCCTCGCCGATACCGGCCTCGCCGTCATCGCCGTCCGTGTCGTCGCCCTGCGCCCCGAGCCCGAGGTGGAGCGCGCCCTGCGCACCCCCGCCCGCGAACGCGTCCAGCAGGAGGCCGACCGCGCCACCTACGAGCGCCGCGCCGTCGCCGTCGAACGCGAACGCGCCATCGCCGAGAACGAACTCGGCAGCAGGATCGAACTCGCCCGCCGCGAGGAGCAGCTCCTCGCCCAGCAGGGCGCCAACGCCCGCCTCCAGGCCGAGGAGGGCGCCGCCGCCGACCGGATCAGCGCCGAGGCCGAGGCGTCCCGCCGCACCCGCCTCGCCGAGGCCGAGGCGGACGCCGCCCGCGTCCTCGGCGACGCGAGGGCCGCCGCCGAGGCCGCCTGGCTCACCGCCCACCAGCAGGCCGACCCCGCCACGCTCCGGGCCCTCGCCCTCCTGCGGCTCGCCGAGCACCTGCCGCGCATCGACAGCGTCACCCTCACCCCCGACCTCGTCACCGGCCTCCTCTCCCGCCTCGGCGCCGCCCCGGCGGAGGCCGCACCGGGCAGGGCCGCCCCGGAGGAGGCCGGACCGGGGACGTCCATCCCGGGGAAGGCCGCGCCGGGGGAGGGGCGCGGCTGATGGCGCTCGCCCCGCGGGTGGTCGTCGTCCACCGCCGCACCGAGTACGAGGAGCTGGTCGCCCGGCACGGCACCCCCGGCCAGGCCGCGTTCTTTCTCGCCTCCCGGGGCCGCTCCCTCGACGAGGCCGAACGGCGCCACCACCGCACCCTGGCCGCCCTCGCCGAGGTCGCCGCCGCCGTGCCCTCCGACTGGCGCCGCACCCGCGTCGAGCGCGGCGACCTCGCCCGGTTCCTCTTCGCCCCGGACGACGTCGTCGCCGTCGTCGGCCAGGACGGCCTGGTCGCCAACACCGCCAAGTACCTCGACGGGCAGCCCGTCGTCGGCGTCGACACCGACCCGGGCCGCAACCCCGGCGTCCTGGTGCGCCACCGGCCCGAGGACGCGCCCGCGCTGCTGCGGGCGGCCGTCGGCCCCGCGGCCGGCCGCCGCCTGGAGGAGCGCACCATGGTCGAGGCGGTCGCCGACGACCCCCAGCGCCTGCTGGCCCTCAACGAGGTCTACCTCGGCCAGCCCGGCCACCAGACCGCCCGCTACCGCCTCGCCGCGGGCGGCGCCCGCGAGGAGGCGCAGGCCTCCTCCGGCGTGCTGGTCGGCACCGGCACCGGCGCCACCGGCTGGTGCCGCTCCGCCTGGCTGGAGCGGCGCAGCGAGCTGCCGCTGCCCGCGCCGTCCGCCGCCGCACTCGCCTGGTTCGTCCGCGAGGCGTGGCCGTCGCCCGCGACCGGCACCGCGCAGGTGCAGGGACTGCTGGGCCCGGGGGACCGGCTCGCCCTCACCGCGGAGTCCGACCGGCTGGTCGTCTTCGGCGACGGCGTGGAGTCCGACGCCCTGGAGCTCACCTGGGGGCAGACCGTCCGCGTCGGCGTCTCCGCCACCCGGCTGCGGCTGCTCGCCTGACGGCGGCGGCGTGCGTGGCGGCGCTGCGGGCGGGACCGGCCCGTCGCCCGGCCGGCGTCCCCGCCGTCCTGCTGCCGGCCCGCCGGCCCCCGGGGGCGCCGCCGCGCACACGGCCGGGGCCGGGCGGACCGGTGACCGCAGCCGCACCCCAGGGGGCTGCGACCGGCCTCCTCCGGTCCCTCCGCGGGCGCCGGGGACCGCCCGTGCAGTACCGTCGTCCGTCCGCCGGAGGGCCCGCGCCCGTCCGCGTGCGGCGGGAGCGTCCGGGGCGGCCGCCCCGCCGACGGGCGGCGCCTTTGACCCGCCCGGACGAGGGGACCCTGCCGCATGACCGCCGACGACCTGCTGCTGGGGGCCGCCGTCCTGCTCGGCGCGTCCGTCCAGCGCCTCACCGGCATCGGCTTCGCCCTGGTCGCCGCACCCGTCCTCGCGCTCCTGGTCGGTCCCGCCCAGGGAGTGCTGGTCGCCAACTGCGCCTCGGGCGCCGTCAGCGCGCTCGGCCTGTGCGAGGGCTGGCGCCGGGTCCGGACGGCGTCGATGGTGCCGCTGGTCCTCGCGGCGGCCTGCACCGTACCGGCCGGTGCCTGGGTCGCGGACCGTCTGCCGAGGAACGTCCTGCTCACCGCCGTCGGCACGGCGGTCGCCGCCGCGGTGCTGCTCGTGGCCTGCGGGGTGCGCGTCGCGGCGCTGCGCGGCCGGGGCGGCGCGGTCGCGGCCGGGGCGGCCGGCGGCTTCCTCAACGCCTCGGCCGGGGTGGGCGGCCCCGCCCTCTCGCTCTACGCGGTCAACGCCCGCTGGCCGATGCGGGAGTTCGTGCCCAACGCGCAGTTCTACGGCGTGCTGGTCAACCTCTCCTCGGTCGCCGTCAAGGGCCTGCCCCGCCTCCCCGCCCCGGTGTGGCTCCTGCTGGCGGCGGGGGTGGGCGGCGGCGCGCTGGCCGGACGCCTGCTGGGCGACCGGATCCCCGAGCGCCGCGCCCGGCAGCTCGTCCTCGGCCTGGCCCTCGCCGGCGCCCTGGCCGTCCTGGCCAAGGGGCTCCTCGGCTGAACCGCCGGGCGCCCCGGCCCCCGGAGGCCGGCGCCCGGCGGCACCGGCGTCAGCGGACGGGGTCGGGGACGGCCGGGGCGGCGTCCGCCGGCGCGGGAAGCGCGGCGCCCCGCAGGGCGCCCGCGGACACCACCAGGGCCGCCACCAGGACGGTGACCAGGCCGAAGGAGACGGTCAGCGACGTCGCCTGGGCCAGCGCGCCCACGGCGGCCGGGGCGACCAGGCCGGAGGTGTAGGTGATCGTGGCCACGCCCGCGATGGCCTGGCTGGGGTTGGGGCCGCTGCGCCCGGCTGCCGCGAACGCCAGCGGGACGACCACCGCCACGCCGACGCCCAGCAGCGCGAACCCGGGGACGGCCAGCGCGGGCGTGTCCGCCGCCACCACCAGGAGGCCGCCCGCCGCCGCGGTCGCCCCGCCCAGCCGCACGGCCCGCACCGGGCCGGTCCGCCGCACCACGGCGTCCCCCGCCAGGCGCGCCCCGGCCATGGTGAAGGCGAAGCCGGAGTAGCAGGCGGCCGCCACGCCCGCCGAGGCGCCCGTGACGTCCTTCAGGTAGACGGCGCACCAGTCGGCGCTGGCGCCCTCGGCGAAGACCGCGCAGAAGCCCACCAGGCCGATCGCCAGCGCGGCCCGCGGCGGCAGCGCGAACCGCGGCGGGGCCTCCTCCCCGGGCGCGGGGCGCACGTCCAGCAGGCCGCGGCAGACCACCAGTCCGCCCGCCACGAGCAGTGCGGCCATCACCCCCAGGTGCAGGCGGGCGTCGACCCCCGCGTGCGCGGCCAGCACACCGAAGCCCGAGGCCGCCAGGCCGCCGACGCTCCACATGCCGTGCAGCCCCGACATGACCGACCGCCCGAGCCGCTGCTCGACCTCGACGCCCTGGGCGTTCATGGCGACGTCCGCCATTCCGGCGGTGCCGCCGTAGACCAGCAGCGCCACGCAGAGCGCCGGCAGGCCGGGCGCGGCGGCGGGGAGCGCCAGCGAGGCGCACCACAGGGCGAGCAGCCCGCGCACCGCCGCCCGGCCGCCGAAGCGGTGCACGATCCGGCCGGCCAGCGGCATCGCCAGCGACGCGCCGAGGGCGGGCATGACCAGGGCCAGGCCGAGGGCGCCGGCCCCGAGACCCAGCCGCTCCTGCACCCAGGGGATGCGGGTGGCGAAGCTCCCCGTGACGGCCCCGTGGAGGGCGAAGACGAGGGCCACGGCGACCCTGGCCCTGCGGACGGCGTGCTGGTCCATGCGTGCGTGTCCTCCCCGGTGCGCGGCCGGGCGGCCCCGCGGTGGTCGTCGTCGGTCCGGTGCGGTTCCGGCCCGGTGTGGTGCTGCTGGTGCGGTGCTGCCGGTCCGGTGCGGTCGGCGTCCCGCGGTCCTGGCGGGGCGCGGTGCCGGGTGTCCCGGCCGCGTCCGCCGTGCGGGCGCACGGTCGGGGCCCGCACGGTCGGGCCGGTGCGGTCGGGGCCCGCACGGTCGGGCCGGTGCGGTCGGGGCCCGCACGGTCGGGCCGGTGCGGGCGGGCGGTGGTGGCGAGCGGTGGTGGCGGTGCGCACGGAAAACTATCAGGAAGGGTCCCTGATAGAAAAGGCGCGCACCTTCTGGGAGGATGCGGCCCCATGACCACCGCCCGCACGGCCACCCCGAGCACGGCCCGCGCGATCAACGACCGGCTGGCCCTCGGCCTGCTGCTCGAACAGGGCCCGCTCACCGCCGCCCGGCTCAGGGACCTCACCGGCCTCTCCCGCCCCACCGTCTCCGACCTCCTGGAGCGGCTCGGGCGGAGCGGACTGGTCGCGGTGGTGGGGGAGGCGGGCGAGGCCCGCCGCGGCCCCAACGCCCGTCTCTACGGGCTGGTCGCCGACCGCGCCCACGTCGCCGGCGTCGACGTCCGCACCGTCGGCGTGGGCATCGCCGTCGCCGACCTCGCCGGGCGCACCCTGGCCACCGCCGACCTGCCCGTCACGCCCGGCACCCCGCCCGCCGCCCTCGTCGACGCCGCCCTGGAGGCCCTCGCCGACACCGCCCGCCGCGCCGGGGCCGGCGCCCTCCACACCGTCGCCGTCGGCGCACCCGGGCTGGTCGACCCCGCCACGGGCGAACTCCGGGCCACCGCCGAACTGCCCCACTGGCACGCCGACCTGGTGCAGGTGCTCCGCGCCCGCACCGCCGCCCCCGGACCGTTCGCGGGCTCCCTGGTCCTGCTGGAGAACGAGGTGAACCTCGCCGGCATCGCCGAACGGCGCCTCGGCGCGGTCCGCGACCGCGACACCTTCGTCCTGCTCTGGCTCGGCCACGGCGTGGGCGCCGCCGCCGTCCTGGACGGCAGGCTCCGCCGGGGTGCGTCCGGGGGCACCGGGGAGATCGGCTTCCTGCCCGTGCCCGGCACCTCACGGCTCCCCAGCGCGACCGACTGCGAGGGGGGATTCCACAGCACCGCCGGCGCCGCGGCCGTCTGCGCCCTGGCGCGCGACCACGGCCTGGCCGCCGGTCCGGCCGACGACGCGCCCGCCGCCGAGGCGGCCGTGCGCGCGGCCCTCGCCGCCGGGGAGTCCGGCGGGCCGTTCCTCGACGCCCTCGCCGCACGGGTGGCGGTCGGCGCCGCGGCGGTCTGCGCGGTCCTCGACCCCGGCTGCGTCGTCCTCGGGGGGGAGGTCGGCCGGGCGGGCGGAACCGCCCTCGCCGACCGGGTCGCGGCCCGCCTGGCGGACCTCCTCCCGCTGCGGACCGAGGTCCGGTCCGGCACCGTCACCGGCAGCGCCGTCCTCGGCGGGGCCGTGCTCACCGCCCTGGACGCCGTTCACCAGGACCTCTTCGGCGCCCCCTGAGCCGCGCCCGCGACCCCTCCGGACGGCCGCCGGCCCTGTGAACCCGCAGGCCCGCACATCCGGACGGCCGCCGGCCCTGTGAACCCGCAGGCCCGCGCCACCCGTGGACGGGGCCACCTGCGGGGCTGTCCGCAGGGCTGTCCGCGGGACCGCCCTCAGCGGGGGGCGTCCGCCGCCCGGTGCACGCCGCTGCCGCCGCCGTGGTGGGCGGCCTCCGGCGTCTGCAGCGCGGGCGTGCCCAGGACCACCGCCGCGACCAGCCCGGCCGCCGCGGCCACGCCGAAGGCGGCCCGCCCGACGACCTGCCGCACCGTCGGCCCCTGCTGCGGCCGCACCGCCGCGTCGCCGAGGAACTCCTCCGCCGGACCCCTGCCCTGCTCCATGCCCTGCTCCCTGTGCACAACAGCCGTACCGTACATCCCGCGCTTTCCGGGCCCTTCCCCGGGTTCCGGTGCGCAGCGGTGCACACCGCCGCGGACCGGACGCCTCCCGGACCTTCCGGACGAGCGCTGATCCGCCGCTTGCCCGGATCGCGGGACTTCAACCCGGATCGCGCTCCCGGCCCGTCCCGTGTCCCCCCGATGCGCCACACGCCCGGCACCGGGGCGCGCCGCACGCCGCTCCGGTCGTACGGCAGGATGGCCCCGGTCACCGCGGCCCCGCGCCCGGCCGCCGATCCGCCCGCAGCCCGCGCCGCCCCGGCGCCCGCACCACCGAGGAGGGGCCCCGATGCCGCAGCCCGGCCGGCCCGCGAACAGCTACCGGATCGGGGAGGCCGCCGCCCTGCTCGGCGTCAGCCCCGACACCGTGCGCCGCTGGATCGACGCCGGCCGGCTCGCCGCCGAACGCGACGAGCACGGCCACCGCATCGTCCCCGGCGCCCGCCTGGCGGCCTTCGCCCGCGAGCTGGCCCGCCCGGAGAACGCCGCGGCGGCCGGCCTGCCCTCCTCGGCCCGCAACCGCTTCCGCGGCATCGTCACCGAGGTCGTCCTCGGCGACGTGGCCGCCCAGGTGGAGATCCAGGCCGGTCCGTTCCGGGTGGTCTCCCTCATCAGCCGGGAGTCCGCCGAGGAGCTGGGCCTGGAGCCCGGCTCCCCGGCGGTCGCCGTGGTGAAGTCCACCAACGTCGTCGTCGAGCGGGGCTGAGGCGCACCCGTGCAGCACCCCGCGCCCTCGGGCCCCCGGCCCCGTCACGCCCGGCCCCGCGCCGCCGCCCCCGCGCCGCCGCGGCCCTCCCCGCCGTGCCGCTCCCCGCCACGGCCCTCCCCGCCGTGCCCCGGGCCGTCGCCCACCGCGGCGACCCCTACCGCCACCGGGAGAACACCCTCCCGTCGCTGCGCTCCGCCCTGGCCGCCGGTGCCGACGCGGTCGAGGTCGACGTCCGCCTCACCCGCGACGGCGTGCCGGTCCTCCTCCACGACCCCACCCTGAGGCGCCTGTGGGGCCTCGAACGGCCGCTCGCCGCCCTCACCCTGGCCGACCTGCGCCGCATCGAGGGCCCGGCCGCGCCGCTGCGCGTGCCGACCCTCGCCGAGGCCCTCGCGCTGGTCGCCGCGGCGCCGCCGACCCCCGCCGGCCGGCCGCCCCTGCTCATGGTCGACCTCGACGACGCCGGACCGGCCGCGGCCGCCTGTGCCGAGGCCGCGCGGTGCGGCGCGGCCGACCGCGTCGTGTACTGCGGGCCGCCCTCGGCCATGCTCGCCGTGCGCCGCCACGCGCCCGCCGCCGAGGTCTCGCTGACCTGGCGGACGCCGCTCGCGCCCCCGCCGTCGCTGCTCGCGGACCTGCGGCCGCACCTGCTCAACCTGCCGTTCGGCCTGGTCACGCCGGTCCTGGTGGACCGCGCCCGCGGGGCGGGCCTCCAGGTCAGCGCCTGGACGGTGGACGTGCGCCGCACCATGGCCCGGGTGCTGCGCACCGGGGTGGTCTCCCTCACCAGCAACCGCATCGGCGTGCTGCGGGCGCTGATCGACGCCGCCGCGGCGGCCGGACCGCCCGGGTGAGCCCTCAGCCGCCCCCGGCCGCACCGCCCGCCGGACCTCCGGCCTGACGCGCAGCCGGGCCGACGTCGCTGCCCGGCCCCCCGTCCTGCGCCCCGCCCGGCCCCCGGTCCGCGCCCGCGTCCGCCGCCCGTTCCAGCCGGGCGGCCAGCGTCCGCAGGTGCGCCGCCAGCTCCGGGGGCTCGTGCACCTCGAAGTCCACGCCGAACATCGTCAGGTGCACCGCCAGCCCGTCCAGCGAGTCCGACCCGGCGCGCAGCACGCAGCTGTTCCCGTCCACCGGCTCCACCCGGGCGGACGTCGGGCTGGTCCGGGCGGCCACGACCTCCGCCGGGGCCTGCAGGGTGACCCGGGCCCGGTAGCGGTACACGTCCGTGGAGACCCCGCGCGACACCCGCTCCGCCGCGCCCTCCGGCGGTTCACGGGCCTCGAAGCGCGGGCCGGTCGGCAGCGGCCCGGTGATCCGGTCCACCCGGAAGGTGCGCCAGTCCGCCCGGTCCGTGTCCCAGGCGACCAGGTACCAGCGGCGCCCGGTGCAGACCAGCCGGTGCGGCTCCGCCACCCGGGCGCTCCCCGCGCCCCCGTGGTCCCGGTAGCCGAACCGCGTGCGCATCCGGTCCCGGCAGGCGCCCGCGAGCACCGTGAGGACCTCCGGGTCCACCGCGGGGCCCTCGCCGTGCAGCGGGACCGTCGCGCCGTGCAGGGCGGCCACCCGGCGGCGCAGCCGGGACGGCAGGACCTGCTCCAGTTTCGCCAGCGCGCGCACCGAGGACTCCGCCATCCCGGCGACCGTGCCGTGCGCGGCCGTCCGCAGTCCCACGGCGACGGCCACCGCCTCGTCGTCGTCCAGCAGGAGCGGCGGCAGGGCCGTGCCGGCGCCCAGCCGGTAGCCGCCCGCCGCGCCCGGCGTCGCGTGCACGGGGTAGCCGAGCTCGCGGAGCCGGTCCACGTCCCGCCGCACCGTGCGCGCGGTGATGCCGAGGCGCTCGGCGAGGGCGGGGCCGGTCCAGTCCGGGCGGGACTGGAGCAGGGACAGCAGGCGCAGCAGGCGTGCGGAGGTCTGGAGCACGGGTCCGACTCTGCCAGCCCTCGCGGACAGGTGCCGTCCGTGTCGCAGGATCCGTGCCGAGGTGCCGGTCCCGCCGGGCGCGGAAGGCGCCCCGGCAGGGCAGGACGGCGGGTCAGCCCCGCCCGGCCGCGCGGTGCTCGGCGCCGGCGGCCTGCTCCAGCAGCAGGAACGCCAGGCTGCGCGCCTCCTGCGGGCTGAGGCCCGCCCAGGCGCGGGAGGCGCCGTCGCGCTCGGGGCCGATGTCCAGGGCGATCCGCGGGAAGGGGCCGCCGGCGCCGCCGAGGCACAGGGCGGCGACGGAGATGCGCCGCCCGCAGGCCGTCACCAGCGACGCGGGCGCCCGGTCGGGGCGCGGCGAGGCCTCCACGGGGGCGGTGTCGCGGGGGAGGGGCTGGCGCTGCGGCCCGGCGGTGGTCATGGCGTCCTCACGTTCTCTCGGCGCACCCGGTCTCGCACCCGGTCTCCTCTGGTTCAGCACCGGCGCGCCGCCGCTTGTTCCGCGTCCCGCCGCCGTTGTGCGCCGGACGGGACGCGGTGACGCCGTGTCACCGGCGGCCCGGCCCGGGACCCGGACCCGCCCGGACCCGCCCGGGCCGGGCTCACCCTGCGGGGCGCCGGACCGGCCGAGGGGGGCCGGGCCCGCGCGGCGTCACGGCCGACGGGGGCCCGTCCGGGCGGGCCGCCGGGGCAGGCGCCCCCGGCGGCCGCGCTGACGTGCCGCCGCGCGCCCGTCACCCGTGCAGGACGGCCGCCCGGGTGCGGTCGGCGGGGGAGCCGGAGGCGCCGCTGCGGTTCCGCGGCAGGTGCCGGTCCAGCGAGGCCGCGACGGGGCCGACGACGGCGACGGCGAGGAAGGCCCAGCAGAACATGGCCGGGCTCTCCGTCGTTCTGGATCGGCCACAGGGAACCGTTTCCACCTTGGCTGAGCGGCCGGCCGGTGCCGTAGCAGGCAACGTTTGCCCTGTAAGCGTCTGAGGCCGTCAGCTCGTGCTGAGTGGTGCGCTCGCCTCAGCGTCGAGCTGGTGGTCCGCCCGGATGTAGCTTTCGGGAAGCAGGTCGGCGACGGGCACCATCCGGAGGCCGTCGCTTGTCCCGACGATGACCTTCAGGGCTGGGAAGTAGTCGAGGAGGACCTGGCGGCAGCGGCCGCATGGGGGCACGACGCCTCGGCCACGGTCGCCCACGGCGACGATGGTGTCCAGGTCGTGGGCGCCCTGGGCGGCAGCAGCGCCGATGAGGACCAGCTCCGCGCAGGGGCCTCCGGTGAAGTGGTAGGCGTTCACCGCGGTGATGATCCGGCCGTCTCGGGCACGGGCCGCAGCCGCCATCGTGTGGTTGTCGCCCCGACAGCGTGTGGCCGCGACGTGTGCCGCGGCCCGGATCAGCTCATGGTCGACGCGGTCGTTCTGTGTGGTCATCTTCTCTGCCTTCATGCGGTTTCAGGCGACGTCGGCCCTGTCGACGACGGCGCGCAGGCGCTGGTCGTCGGCGTGGCGGTCTCGCCGGATGATGTAGCTGCGGATCATGCTGCCCTGCTCCTTGTGGCCGGCGTGGCCGGTGCCATCGAGGGTGACGTAGCGCAGGGCCGTGAACTGGGCTTCTATGCGGTTGAGCCAGGAGTTGCGGGTCGGGGTACAGACGATCTCGACATTGAGCCGTTTCCCACTTGGCTGAGCGGATGGCCGGTTGGTGCGGGGTGGGGTCCGGGAAGGGGTGAAGCTCCTGGTGGACGGGTTGTCGACCAAGAGCGACCTGTCCGCCCGGAGCTTCGCATGCTTGTCTGCCCATCGGGGATCGATCTGTCCAGCACCGCCCTGCGGTACCTCTCCCGCTCGCGGACCGCCCGGCGCCTGGAGCTCGGCAGGCGGTGTCGCCGGCTGAGCGCGGACCGGCAGGCCCTGCTGGTCCTGGCCCACCTGCGGTGCGGGCACACGCCCCCAGCCTCCGGCCGGGAGGGACCCCCGACGCCCGGCTCGCGGCCGGGTTCGGCGTCGGGATCGCCACCGCCCACCGCTCCGTCACCGAGGCGGTGGAGGTCCTGGCCGCCATTGCCCCCGACCTCGCCGAGGCCGCCCGGCCCGCCGTACGCAAGGCCTTCGTCATCCTGGACGGCACCCTGCTGCCCATCGACTGTGGCACCTCCCGGCCGGAGGCTGGGGGCGATCGCCGCCGCCCGCCCCCACTACTCCGGGAAGCACAAGAAGCACGGCATGAACGTGCAGGTCATCGCCGACCCTCCCCCAGCCTGACGGCCGGGGATGCCCCCCTTGGCCGGCTGATCTGGGCCTCGCCCGCCCTGCCCGGCGCGGTCCACGGCATCAAGGCCGCCCGCACCCACGGCGTCTTCGACGTTCTGGCCGAGGCCGGCGTGCGGTGCTGGGGGACAAGGGGTACCGGGGCGCCGGCGGCACTGTCCGGGTGCCCTACCGCGGCCGCTGGGACAAGCTCTCCGCAGGCCAGAGGGCCGATGGGGGCACCCCCGGCCGAAGGCTGGGGGAGTCTCCCACGCCAGGATCCGGGCGGTCGGAGAACAGGCGTTGGCCACCCTGAAGAGCTGGCGACTGCTGCGCAAGCTCCGCTGCAGCACCACCCGCATCACCGACCTGGTCAGGGCCGTCCTCGCGCTTCAGCTCGCGACGTCAGGCTGAGGTTGGAAAAGGCTCAGGGCCTTCTCCTGGTGCACTGAGAAGTACGCGTAGGCCGTGGAGCCGGAGCAGAGGCCCCCCGGCGCCCGTCCCCGCTCAGGCGCGGTCCGCGGCCTCGTTCGACGCCGGCCCCGCCCGCCGCGTCCCCTGCGGGAGGGTCCCGGCGGCGGCAGCCCGGTCCAGGTGCTCCAGCAGGACCTGCCGCAGCTCGCGGGCGGCCCGCGGCGGCTCCACGTCCCTGCGGTGCGCGAGCCCCACCGTCCGCTGCAGGACCGCCCCGGCGAACGGCGTCACCTGCACCGACGGCCGCCGCTCCGCCACCATGCTCGGCACCACCGCGAGCCCGAGGCCCGCCTCCACGAACCCCAGGACCGCGTCCATCTCGCCGCCCTCCACCGCCAGCACCGGGTCGAACCCGGCCGCCCGGCAGGCCGCCACCGTGGTGTCCCGCAGGTCGTAGCCGTGCCGGAACATCACCATCGGCCGGCCCTCCAGGTCCGCCACCCGCACCGGCCGCCCGCCGCCCGGCGGCGGCGAGCCCGCCGCGGAGGCCACCACCAGGTCCTCCCGCAGCAGCTCCGTCGTGGCGAGGGCGGGGTCGTTGCCGTGCAGCGGCAGGATGATCAGCGCCAGGTCCAGGCTGCCGTCGGCCAGCCCGCGCACCAGGTCCCGGGAGCCGCCCTCCTGCACCACCAGCCGGATGCCGGGGTAGCGGCGGTGGTAGGCGCGCAGCACCTCCGGCAGCAGGCCGGTGCACAGGCTCGGCGTGGCGCCCAGGCGCACCCGGCCCCGGCGCAGCTGGGCGAGTTCCTGCACCTCCTGGCGGGCGCTCTCGGCGTCGGCCAGGATGCGGCGGGCCAGCGGCAGCAGCGCCTCGCCCGCGTCGGTCAGCGCGATGTTGCCGCGGGCGCGGCTGAACAGCTCGGCGCCCAGCTCCCGCTCCAGCGCCCGGATCTGCTGGGAGAGCGAGGGCTGCGCGACGTGCGTCCGCTCCGCCGCATGGGTGAAGTGGCGGGTCTCGGCGACGGCCACGAAGTACACGAGCTGCTGGAGCTGCACGCTCCCACGATAGTCCCCGCCTATCGGAACGAGCCCGTTCATGTCTTGGACCTGTCAGCCTCGGCGGCCGTAGCGTCCCGTCCATGGCACTGGCGACCCGGACGGCGCGCACGTCCGCACTCGGCACGCTGTGGGGCTCGACCGTCGGCAAGAAGGCGGTCATGGCGGCCACAGGCGTGATCATGCTCCTCTGGCTCACCGCCCACATGCTCGGCAACCTCAAGATCTTCTTCGGGCCGGCCGAGTTCAACGGGTACGCCGCCTGGCTGCGCACCCTCGGCGAGCCCGCCCTGCACGAGGCGTGGTTCCTGTGGATCCAGCGCGCCGTCCTCGCCCTCTGCGTCGTCCTGCACGGCGTCGCCGCCTACCAGCTCAGCCGGCGCGACCTCGCGGCCCGCCCGCAGCGGTACGCCCACCGCAGGCCGCGCGCGAGCTATGCCACCCGCACCATGCGCTGGGGCGGCGTCATCCTCGGGCTCTTCGTCGTCTGGCACCTGCTCGACCTCACCGCCGGCGTCGTCAACCCCCTCGGCGAGGACGGCCACCCGTACCAGAACGTCGTCGCCGACTTCCGCACCTGGTACGCGGACGTCTTCTACATCGCCGCGATGCTCGCCCTCGGCCTGCACGTGCGCCACGGCTTCTGGAGCGCGGCCCAGACGCTCGGCGCCAACAACCGACGCCGCGACCGCGCCCTGAAGGCGACCGCGAACGTCCTGGCGGTGCTGCTGACCGCGGGCTTCGTCTCCGTGCCCGTCGCCGTGATGACCGGACTGGTGGACTGACATGACCGACACGACCGCGACCCCCGCCCCCGCGACCCCGGCCCAGGCCCCCGCCGTCGGCGCCTACACCGTCGGCGACCCCCTCGCCGACACCAGGGCCCCCGCCGGGCCCGTCCACGAGCGCTGGGACACCCGCCGCTTCACCGCGAAGCTCGTCAACCCCGCCAACCGCCGCCGCCACACCGTCATCGTCGTCGGCACCGGCCTGGCCGGCGGATCCGCCGGCGCCACCCTCGCCGAACAGGGCTACCGCGTCGTCCAGTTCTGCTACCAGGACTCTCCCCGCCGCGCCCACTCCATCGCCGCGCAGGGCGGCATCAACGCCGCCAAGAACTACCGCAACGACGGCGACTCCGTGCACCGCCTCTTCTACGACACCGTCAAGGGCGGCGACTTCCGCGCCCGCGAGTCCAACGTCGCCCGCCTCGCCCAGGTCTCGCTGCAGATCATCGACCAGTGCGTCGCCCAGGGCGTCCCCTTCGCCCGCGAGTACGGCGGCCTGCTGGACACCCGCTCCTTCGGCGGCGTCCAGGTCTCCCGCACCTTCTACGCCCGCGGCCAGACCGGCCAGCAGCTGCTGCTCGGCGCCTACCAGGCGCTGTCCCGCCAGATCGACGCGGGCGCGGTCGAGATGCACCCGCGCACCGAGATGCTCGACCTCGTCGTCATCGACGGCCGCGCCCGCGGCATCGTCGCCCGCGACCTGGTGACGGGCCGGATCTCGGTCCACCTCGCCGACGCCGTCGTGCTCGCCACCGGCGGCTACGGCAACGTCTTCCACCTCTCCACCAACGCCAAGAACTCCAACGCCACGGCCGTCTGGCGCGCCCACCGCCGCGGCGCCTGGTTCGGCAACCCCTGCTTCACCCAGATCCACCCCACCTGCATCCCGCGCTCCGGCGACCACCAGTCCAAGCTCACGCTGATGAGCGAGTCGCTGCGCAACGACGGCCGCATCTGGGTGCCCAAGGCCAAGGGCGACACCCGCCCGCCCGCGGAGATCCCCGAGGAGGAGCGCGACTACTACCTGGAGCGGATCTACCCCTCCTTCGGCAACCTGGTGCCCCGCGACATCGCCTCCCGCGCCGCGAAGAACGTCTGCGACGAGGGCCGCGGCGTCGGCCCCGGCGGCCAGGGCGTCTACCTCGACTTCGCCGACGCCATCGCCCGCATGGGCCGGGAGAAGGTCGCCGAGAAGTACGGCAACCTCTTCGAGATGTACGAGCGCATCACCGCCGAGGACCCCTACACCCGGCCCATGCGCATCTACCCCGCCGTCCACTACACGATGGGCGGCCTGTGGGTCGACTACGACCTGATGACCACCGTCCCCGGGCTCTTCGCCGTCGGGGAGGCCAACTTCTCCGACCACGGCGCCAACCGCCTCGGCGCCAGCGCCCTCATGCAGGGCCTCGCCGACGGCTACTTCGTCCTGCCGACGACCCTCGCCGACTACCTGGCCCGCCACCCCCACGACGAGCCCGACCCCTCCCACCCGGCCGCCGCGGCGGCCGTGGCCGAGACCCGCGAGCGCCTCGCCCGGCTGCTGGCCGTCGGGGGCGACCGCACCGCCGAGTCCTTCCACCGCGAGCTCGGGCAGATCATGTGGGAGCACTGCGGCATGGCCCGCACCGAGGCCGGGCTGCGCGAGGCCCTGAAGCGCATCCCCGAGCTGCGCGAGGAGTTCTGGCGCCGCGTGCGGGTGCCCGGCGGCGGCGCCGAGCTCAACCAGCAGCTGGAGAAGGCCAACCGCGTCGCCGACCACCTGGAGCTCGCCGAGCTCATGTGCCTCGACGCCCTGCACCGCACCGAGTCCTGCGGCGGCCACTTCCGCGAGGAGTCGCAGACCCCCGACGGCGAGGCCCTCCGCGACGACGAGCACTTCTCCTACGTCGCCGCCTGGGAGCACACCGGCGGCGGCCCCCCGGTCCTCCACAAGGAGGAGCTGGTCTTCGAGTACGTCCACCCCACCCAGCGGAGCTACGCGTGAACCTCACCCTGCGCATCTGGCGCCAGCGCTCCCCCGAGGAGCAGGGGGCCATGACCACCTACCGGGTGGAGGGGGTCAGCCCCGACATGTCCTTCCTGGAGGTGCTGGACGTCCTCAACGAGGAGCTCGTCCTGCGCGGCGAGGACCCCGTCGCCTTCGACCACGACTGCCGCGAGGGCATCTGCGGCTCCTGCGGCATGGTCATCGACGGGCAGGCCCACGGCCCCGAGCGGACCACCGCCTGCCAGCTCCACATGCGGCACTTCCGCGACGGCGACACCATCGACGTCGAGCCGTGGCGCGCCGCCGCCTTCCCCGTCGTCAAGGACCTCGTCGTCGACCGCTCCGCCCTCGACCGGATCATCGGCGCCGGCGGGTACGTCACCGCCCCCACCGGCTCCGCCCCCGAGGCCCACGCCACGGCCGTCCCCAAGGAGGCCGCCGACACCGCCTTCGAGCACGCCGAGTGCATCGGCTGCGGCGCCTGCGTCGCGGCCTGCCCCAACGGCTCGGCGATGCTCTTCACCTCCGCCAAGGTCGTCCACCTGAACGTGCTGCCGCAGGGCGCCCCCGAGCGCGAGTCGCGGGTGCTCGGCATGGTGGCCGCCATGGACGAGGAGGGCTTCGGCGGCTGCACCAACACGGGGGAGTGCGCCACCGCCTGCCCCAAGGGCATCCCGCTGCCGTCCATCGCCGCCATGAACCGCGAGTACCTGCGGGCCCTGCGCAAGGGGGGCGCCCGCCGGCCCTGACCGTCACCCCGGCCCGGCGGGGGCGCCCGCCGGGCCGGGCACCGGGCCCGGCACGGGGCCGGGGACAGGGCCGGGCCGGCGCGGGCGTGACCAAGCCCACGCCCCGAGGGGGGACGCGGGCCGCGACCCGGTCACTACAGTCTGCGGCGTGGAGTTCCGTACCGACATCCTGGGCGAGCCCTACGAGGCCGTCGACCTGCCCCTGGCCGCCGACGAGGAGGGCGAGGTCCTCGCCACGCTCGTCCGCCGCCGCGCCGCCGCCCCCGGTGACGGCGCCGGGCCCTCCCGGCGCGCCGTGCTCTACGTCCACGGCTTCGTCGACTACTTCTTCCAGACCCACCTCGCCGACTTCTACACCGAGCGCGGCTACGACTTCTACGCCCTCGACCTGCGCAAGTACGGCCGCTCGCTGCGCCCCCACCACTCGCCCAACTTCGTCCGCACCCTCGACGCCTACGACGAGGAGCTGGACGAGGCGGTCCGCATCGTGCGCGAGGTCGACGGCCACGACCTGCTCCTCGTCAACGGCCACTCCACCGGCGGCCTCGTCACCGCCCTGTGGGCGCACCGCCGTGCCGGACAGGGCGTCGTCGACGGGCTCTTCCTCAACAGCCCGTTCCTCTCCATGCCGGCGGGCTCCCTGGTCCGCACCCTGGGCGCCCCCGCCGTCGACGCCCTCGGCCGCCTCGCCGGCACCCGCCGCCTGCCCATGCCGCCCGCCCCGCACTACGTGCACAGCCTGCACCGCGACTTCCGCGGCGCCTGGGAGTTCGACCTCGCCCTGAAGCCCGCCGAGGGCTTCGGCGTGTACGCGGCCTGGCTCGCCGCGATCCAGCAGGGCCACCGCCGGGTGCGCCGCGGCCTGGACATCGACGTCCCCGTCCTGCTGATGGCGGCCACCGCCTCCAGCACCGCCACCCGCTGGGACGCCGCCCTGCACCGGACCGACGCCGTCCTGCGCGCCGACGACATCGCCGCCCTCGGCCCCCGTCTCGGCCGCCACGTCACCACCGTCCGCGTCGAGGACGGCGTGCACGACCTGGTGCTCTCCGCCGACGAGCCCCGCGCCCGGGTCTTCCGCGAGCTGGACCGCTGGATGGCCGCCTACCTGCCGGACCCCGTCCGCGGCTGAGCACCCCTCCCCGCCGCCGGGCCGGTGCCCGCCGCCGGGCGGCCGGGCCCGGGGCGGTGGGGCCGCCCCGCGCCCGGGAGCGGCCCGTGCCCGAGAATGGTGCGGTGCCCCGCCCCGAACCGGCCCGCCCCGAACCGGCCGACGCCCCCGAGCCGTACGCGCCCGAGCCCGCCGCAGCCCCCGCCGACGAGCCCGTCCCCGCCGACGAGCCCGTCCCCGTGCAGCGCGCCGTCGCCCTCGGCACCGCCCGCCTCCTCCCGGACGTCGACCGGCCGCGCGCCCGCCTGCTCACCCTCGACGGCACCCCGCAGTCCTACGTCGACCCCGACGACCCCGCCCATCTGGAGTTCGAGTACGCCCGGCGCCTCGGCCACGTCGTCGACACCGCCGCCGCCCCCGGCCTGCCGCTGGACGTCCTGCACCTGGGCGGCGGCGCCCTTGCCCTGCCCCGGTACGTCGCCGCCACCCGGCCGGGATCGCGCCAGCGGGTGGTCGAGATCGACGGCCCGCTGCTGGAGCTGATCGCCGAGGAACTGCCCTGGCAGGGCCCGGGGGTGCATGTCGACGCCGTCGTCGGGGACGCCCGCGAGGCGCTGGCCGCCGCTCCCGACGGCTCCGCCGACCTGGTGCTCGCCGACGTCTTCGGCGGCTCCCGCGTCCCCGCGCACCTCACCACGGTCGAGTTCGTCCGGGAGGCCGCCCGGGTGCTGCGCCCGGGCGGCCTGTACGCGGCCAACCTCGCCGACGGCCCGCCGCTGGACTTCGCCCGCGCCCAGGCCGCGACCGTCCGCGCGGTGCTGCCCGAGGTGTGCCTGATGGCGGAGCCGTCGGTGCTGCGCGGCCGCCGCTTCGGCAACGTCGTGCTGGTCGGCTCGACCCGCCCCCTCGCCGCCGCCGACCTCGCGCGGCGCCTGGCCGCCGACCCCTTCCCGGCCCGCGTGGTCGACGGCGACGCGCTGGAGCGGTTCGCCGGCGCCGCCGCGCCGGTCACCGACGCCGCCGCCCGCCCCTCCCCGGAACCCCCGGAGGGCGCCTTCACCCTCTCCTGACGGTCCCGGCCGCCCGGGGCGGCCTCCCCGCCTCCCGGCCCCGGCGACGGCCCCGGCGACGGCCCGGCCGGACAGCCGTACGCCGGGGGGCGCCCCCCGGCCCGGCGGTGCCAGAATGCGGGCAGGCCCCCGCACCGGAGCGGCGGCCCCCGCAGCAGTCAGGAAGGACCCGGATGACCGCCGACGGAGTGCCCGCCGCCCCCCGGGCCCGGCTCGGGGCGGTCCCCGAGACCGCGCTGTGGACCCTGTACCACCGCGCGGTCGAGGCCCGCCGCCCCGACACCCTGCTGCCCGACCCCGAGGCGGTGCGGCTCGTCGAGGAGGTCGACTACCCCTTCGAGGAGCGCTTCGGCGACCCGGACTCCGCCGGCGTCCGCCTCCAGGGGCAACTCCAGGCCCTGCGGGTGCGCTGCTTCGACGCCGAGGTCGCCGACTTCCTGCTCCGCCGCCCGCGCGGCACCGTCGTCTGCCTCGGCGAGGGGCTGGAGACCCAGTTCTGGCGGGTCGACAACGGCCGGGCCCGCTGGCTCACCGTCGACCTGCCGGAGTCGGTGGAGCTGCGGGAGCGCCTGCTGCCCCCCGGCCCGCGCCAGCGGCTGCTCGCCTGCTCCGCCACCGACCACCGCTGGGTCCGGGAGGTCGACCCCTCCCAGGGTGTCCTCGTCACCGCCCAGGGACTGCTCATGTACCTGCTTCCCGGGGAGGTCCGCGACCTCCTCGCGGCCTGCGCCGAGGCCTTCCCCGGCGGCGGGATGGTGTTCGACGCCGTGCCCCGCCGGTTCGCCCGGCTGGCCCGCGAGGGGCGGCTGCGCTCCGGCGGCTACCAGGCCCCGCCGATGCCCTGGGGGATGGACGCCGCCGAGCAGCAGCGGCTGCGCACCGCCCACCCCGGCATCGCCGCGGTCCGGGACGTGGTGCCGCCGCCCGGACGGGGCGTCCTGGGCGCGCTCCTCCCGTACGCCCTGCGGCTGCCCGTGGTCCGGAGCCGGCGCCCGTCCGTGGTGCACCTGGACTTCGCCGTGCCGGGCGGCCCCGCGGAGCGGTAGGCGCCGGGCGGCCGGTCCCACCGGGCCGCCCGGCCCTCCACGACGTCCCGCACGACGGCACGGCCTCCGCGCCCGGCCGTCCCGCACGGCGGCGCGGTCTGCGCCCGGCCGGTCCGTTGCCCCCGGCGCCGCACGGCCCGCCCCGCGGCTCTCCCCGCGCCCGGCGCCCCGCCGTTGCCCCGCCCCGCGTGACGCCCCCCCGGCCCCGCCCCGCCCCGCCGTCGGGCCCGGCCGCGGCTCCCCGGCGGGCGCCCTCCGGCCGCTACGCGCGACAATCGGGTGACCGGCGGCTTCCGCGGGGCCCCTTCGGCCCCGCCCCGGGGGCCGAAGGGGCCCTGCGCCGCGATCCGGCTTCGGGGCGAGGTTGGAAGTCGGGGGACGACGGCCTCCCGGAGGTGACTGCGGTGCCTGTCCGTGTCGGTGAACTCCCTCGCGCCGGCCTGTGGCGCCACCCGCGTACGGTCCTGGCGGCCGTCATGGCGCTGCCGGTCGCCCTTCTGGCCGTGGACGAGCTCACACCGCCCGACATCCGGTTCGGGGCTCTGATGGTGGCCGCGCCCGCCCTGGCGGCGGTGTTCTGCACCCCGGCCGGCGTGCTGCTCGTCATCCTGGTGACGATCCCGTGCGTCGTGCTGTCCGCCGGGGCCAACCAGCTGCTCGACGCGGCCAACTTCCCCGTCCAGCTCGGCACGATCGCGCTGATCAGCCTGGCCTCCGTGGCCGCCAGCGCCGTACGCCTGCGGCGGGAGCGGGAACTGGCGCGCTCACGCTCCGTCGCCGCGATCGCGCAGCGGGTCCTGCTGCGGCCGCTGCCCCGACGGATCGGCACCCTGACACTGGCCTCCCTCTACCGGGCGGCCGACGAGGAGGCCGCCGTCGGCGGCGACCTCTACGCGGCCGCGGACCTCCAGGGCACCACGCGCATCCTGCTGGGCGACGCGCAGGGCAAGGGCCTCGCCGCCCTCGAGACGGCGGGCTGCGTGCTGGGCGCCTTCCGGCGAGCCGCCCGCCACCGCGTCCCCCTCGGCGAGCTGGCGGCCGAGCTGGAGGAGGACTACCGCGAGGACCTGCGGGAGGAAGCGGCCGCAGCGGAGGCCGGCGAGCCGGGATCGCGGCCCGCGGGCCTGGGGGAGGAGGGCTTCGTCACCGCCGTGGTGCTGGACGTCCCGCGGGACGACGCGGGACTGGTCCGCATCGTCAACCTCGGGCACCCCCCGCCGCTGCTCGTCCACGAGGGCAGGGTCTCCCCGCTGGAGCCCACCGTGCCCGCGCCCCCGCTCGGCCTGGGCGACCTCGACAGCACCCCTCCGCACGTGGACACCGCGGCCTTCCCGCCCGGTGCCACCCTGCTGCTGTACACCGACGGGCTCATCGAGGCCCGCGACGCCACCGGCGCCTTCTACCCCCTCA
This sequence comes from Streptomyces sp. NPDC001380, assembly GCF_042895785.1. NCBI lineage: Bacteria > Bacillati > Actinomycetota > Actinomycetes > Kitasatosporales > Streptomycetaceae > Streptomyces > Streptomyces sp. NPDC001380. The sequence goes on from NZ_JBIAWP010000029.1 coordinate 47,588, forward strand.
TCGACCGGCTCCGCGACCTCGCCCCGCTCGCGCTGCCGCCCCGCGAGCTGCTGGCGGTCGTCCACCGCGACCTGCTGCGCCACGTCGGCGGGCACCTCGGCGACGACCTGGCCATGGTCGCTGTCCACCGCGCGGCGGAGCCCAGGACGGCGGGCCGCCGCGCGGAGGTGCCCGCCGATGTCGCACAGGGACGGCTCTGACCCGCGCCCGCGCCGCGGGCACCGCCAGGCCGGCGCTCCCGGCACCCGGCCCGCCGGACGGAGTCCCGCGCCGCAGGCGGCCGGGGACCGGCCTCCTACCAGGCGAGGACGGCGTGGACCTCCTTGCCGTCCGGGCGGACGGCGGTCCGCAGGTCGCGGGCCAGACGCTGGACGAGGGGCCAGCCGAAGCCGCCGGTGCCGCGCGCCAGGTCGGGCGTCCGCGGACGGGGCAGGAGCGGGCTGGTGTCGTACACGACGGCGTGGACGCCGTCGCGCAGGTGGGTCAGGCACAGGGTGAGGGGGCCCGGGGCGTGCCGCGTCGCGTTGGTGACCAGTTCGGAGACGACCAGCAGCACACTGTCGCGCGTGTCCTCGCCCCCGGGCGGGACGGCGCGGGTGAGCGCGGCGAGGAAGGCCTCGGCGGTACGGCGGGCCAGGGTGACGCTGCCGGGGCGGCCGTCGAGGTCCGCACACACGTGCTGTCCGGCGGGGGAGTGCTCGGAAAGGAGGTCCATCGGCCGTCCGTCCTGGTCATTGCTCGTCCACGTCTGGGTGCACCAGGGCGTATGCCCTCCGCAGCCGCGCCGATACCTCACCTTTGCCCGATCTCGCCCCCTCCCGGGCGGCCGCGCCCTGCGGCTCCGCAGCGAGGACACCGCGCCGTCCACCGTGCGGCTCCCCGCCGTCGGGCCGCCCGCCGCGGTCCGTCCCACGACGCCCCGTCCGCGCACCGCGCGCGGGACGACCGCGTGCCGCCGGTGCGGCGTCACCGGCAACGCGTCCTCGGCGCCGCGTCCTCGGCCTCCCGTCACCGGTGGACGGTCAGCCGGGGACGGTGGCGCACCATCGCCTGCACGACCTCCTCCGGGCCGGCCGGCAGCGAGACCGTGGAGATGTTCGCGGGCCCGAACCCGAGGCGCAGGTTGGCGGAGGCGGTCGCCCGCACGATCCGCGGGGCGCGGGCCAGGTACCCGGCGGGGTCGTGCAGCACCAGCCCGATCATCCGCCGGCTCGCGGACCGGACCTCCACCTCGCGGATCCTGACCCCGTCCACCTCCTCCCAGGCGATCCTCCCGAGCTGCACGTGGTCCAGCCCGGCCTCGTCCAGGACCAGTTCGGGCCTGCGCCGCACCAGGCGGGACCCCGACACCGCCGCGCAGAGCCCGAAGAACCCCACGGCGGCCGCCCCGCCGAGCACCGCCTTGACCGAGTCGTGGCGCACCAGCAGCACCGCGCCCAGGGCGCAGAAGGCCAGTGAGCCCAGGAACAGGAGGAGGACGCGGCGCAGGGAGGACGGGTACGCCGTCGGCGGCAGGGCCGCTCTCCTCTCGGTCACGGGCCGCACGACAGGGCCGCCGCGTCCGTCCGGGGAAGCCCGGCCCGCGCCGCACCGCCCCCGGAGCGGCCGCCCCGGCAGGGCCGCCCCCCGGGGTACGCCCGCGCCGGGACGAGGGTCAGGCGGTCCGTGCGTCCGGGGCCTCCAGGAAGGGCAGCACGGTGCCGGCCAGGAGGGGGTGGGTGAGGATGTCGTAGTGGGTCGCCCCGGGAAGGACGGCGAGCCGGGCCGTGGAGCGGTCCGACCCGTCCCAGCCCGGGTCGCGCAGGCCGCCGCCCAGCAGGGCGTAGGCCTCGACCATGTGGTCCGGGCGCACCGCGTCGGCGTCGCCGAAGACCAGCAGGGTCGGGGCGGTGATGCGGGCGGCCTCGGCGGTCCAGTCGAAGTCGCGGTGGAGTTGCTCGGCGATCTTGCCGACGAGCACCGGCCAGTCCTCCGGCCGCGGCGCGTGCCGGGCGTAGGAGGCATAGGCGGGGGACTGCCGCAGCGCCTCGGCGGCCTCCGCGCTCATCGCGTCCATGCCCGCCAGGGCCTCCGCGTGCCAGCCGCCCCGCCTGAGGGCGGCCGAGACCAGGACCAGGCGGCGCACCGCCCCGGGGTGCTGGACCGCGGTGCGCAGCGCGACGGCCGCGCCCAGGGAGTAGCCCAGGACGTCGGCCCGCGGCAGGCCGAGGTGCGCGACGAGGGCCGCGACGTCGTCGGCCATCAGCTCCGGCCGCAGCGGGCGGTCGACGTCGGCGGTGCGGCCGTGGGCCTGGAGGTCGACCAGGACCACCCGGCGCCGTGCGGACAGCGCCGGGAGCAGCGGGGCGAACATCTCCCCGGACCCGATGCCGCCGTGCAGCAGCACCAGCGGCTCCCCCGAGCCGTGCTCCTCGACGTACAGCGGCACCCCGTTGACCTCTGCGCAGCCCATCGCCTCACCCTTCACCTCTCGTGCGGTCGTCACCGAGGGGTGACCGCCGCGGCTGCCCGGACTCATCGGTCCCCACCGTCCCCGCGCTGCCGACCTGCTCAGCACGGCCTGAGGACCCGCCCGGACCCAGGGCCCGTCACGCCCCGACGCACCGTCGGACAATCACCTCCTCAACAACGTGACAACGCCTTCCGACGGCCCACGGCCGCCGCCCTTTCGAGAGCACGCGCCGCATTCCGGTCGCCGTGCGCGCCTGAGCCCTCGAACCCGCCCGGCCGCTCCCCGGCCCGGGAGACCCCGGCCTGGGAAACCCCCGCCCGGGACAGTGCCGCACACCGAACCCCGCCCACCCGTCGCCGCACCGGCCAGGACCTCACCGCCCGGCAGAGGTCGTGGAACCGAGTCCACACCGTCCACGACTCCGCCACGGCCGTCCGGACGGCGTCACCGCGAAGTCCGGGATTTCGGATGTTCTCACCATCGGGATGTTCACTGTATCTTCTGCTGTGAGCGCCCAGGCTTGTGCTCCGGCGCAGAGACGGCTGCGCACCGAACGGCTGTGCAGCAACGGACGGAAGGGGTCGCAGATGGGCCGGTTGACCCGGGCCCAGCAGCAGGAGCGCACCCGCGCCGCCGTGCTGACAGCGGCGAAGGCCGAGTTCACCGCGCACGGATACGCCCTGGCGAAGGTGGACCGGATCGCCGAGCGGGCCGAACTGACGCGTGGCGCCGTCTACTCGAACTTTCCGAGCAAACGCGCCCTCTATCTGGCGGTGCTGATCGACATGGTCGAGCGCGGCGCCACCGCCAAGGACGACACCCGCGCCGAGACCTCCCGCCCGCCGACGTCCCCCGCCCGTGCCTCCATCGCCGAGGCCCTCGACGCCTTCGCCCGGAGCCGACTCGAGCGACTGCCGCCGGCCGACCGCACCCCCTCCGTCGGCCGCGTGCGGCTGCGTGCCCTGGCCGAGGTGCTCGACGACGAACCGATGCGCGCCGCGTTCGGCCAGGTCGCGCGCCTGGAGGCGCTGCTGCTCGCACTCGCGCTGGAGTCGCTGGATTCGCGCGGGTCCGCCGTCGCACCGCCCGCGCGGCAGGTACGGCGGGCTCAGCTCGTCCTGCGGTTGCTGGACGGCCCGGGCGCCTCGGCGGATCCGGCACTCGGAATCGGTGACCCCTTCGACATCGCGCAGGCCTGCGCGCACCTGGCCGGGCTTCCCCTCGCCGACACCTGGAACCCGCCGCATTGGCCCTACGTCCCGCCCGCGCAGGCCTGCCACGACCCGTGGGACCCGCCGCGGGAGTTGCGGGACCTGCTCGACCGGCGTCCGGTCGGATTCGCCGAGGACGGTGTGATCACGGTCCTCGGCACCCGCCGCCTCGAGGCCGCGGAAGAGGCCGTCCGCGCCGCACGGGCCGGTGACCAGGTCACCGTGGCCGTCGCCACCGCCGCCCCCGCCGAGATCGGACGCCTCGTCCGACTGAGAATCGGCGACTTCGCCCACAGCCTGGGGCGCGTGTTCGGCCCCGACGGCCGGCCCGGCCTGCGGCTCGTCCTCGACGACCGCGGCCTGCTGGCGTCGGCCGTCGGCGTTCCTGACGCCGCCGACACCGCCGAGTACGCGGTCCGCATCCGGCACGGCATGATCGTCACCCGGGCCCAGGGACCGGGCGCCGCGTACGCCGCGGCCACGGCTGCTCTCGACCGCACCACCGCAGACGTCTCCGACACCGAACCCGATGGGGCCGCGCCATGACCCAGCCCGTTTCGTCCGACGCCACCAGCACCGATCTGCTGGTGCTCCACACTCTTCGCTGCATCGGCTTCTCGGGCCTGTCCGCCGTGGCCGGGGCGACAGGACTGCCCGAGTCCGACGTCGAGTCGGAACTGATCGACCTCGCCGTCGACGGCCTCGTCACGCGCACCGCGGGCGACTTCGGCGGCTGGGGTCTCACGGACGCCGGCCGCGCCGCCGACGCCGAGCGGATCGCCGGCGAGGTGGCGGCGGCCGGTGTGCGGCCCGCGCTGTCCGCGGCCTTCGACCGGTTCCTCGTCCTCAACCCCGAACTGCTCGACCTGTGCACGGCCTGGCAGACCCGCACCGTCGACGGCAGCATGACGATGAACGACCACAGCGACTCCTCGTACGACGCCCGGGTCCTCGACCGGTTCGCGGACTTCCACCGGCGTGCGGAGCCGCTGTGCGCGGAGCTGTCCGCGGCACTGCCCCGGTTCCAGCGCTACCCCGTACGCCTCGCCGACGCGCTCGCCCGCGCCCGGTCCGGCGCGCTGGAGTACGTGACGGACAGCACCGCCTCGTACCACACCGTGTGGTTCCAGCTCCACGAGGACCTGCTGACCACCCTCGGCATCCCGCGCCACTGACCCGCGGTCCGCCGCCCCGTGGCACACCTCCCCCCGGGGCACACCCCTGCCCGTGGCATCCCTCTCCCCACGGCCGAATCAGCAGAGGCGACGCAGAGATGACGACGCGATGACCTGGATCCACCCGCTCTCGGCAGAGGTCGAGGAGACCGTGGACGTCCTCGGCGGCAAGGCGCACGGGCTCATCGTGCTCCGGCGTCTGGGGCTGCCCGTGCCACCGGGGTTCGTCATCGGTACGGAGGCATGCCGCGCCTACCTCCTCACCGGGAGGCTGCCCGACGGCCTCGGCACCGAACTGGCTCACTCTGTAAGGGCCTTGGAGGCTGCAGCGCACCGCACACTCGGTGGACCCGAACGGCCGCTGGCCGTGTCGGTCCGCTCCGGCGGCCCCGTGTCGATGCCCGGCATGATGAGCACCGTCCTCAACCTCGGACTCACCTCCGAGGCGACCGTCGCGCTGGCCGAGGAGACGGGCGACCCGCGCTTCGCGCTGGACTCGCGGCTTCGCTTCCTGACCAGCTTCGCCTCGGAGGTCGTGGGTGTGGGCCGGCGGAGCCTGGCGCACGCGGAGCAGGTCCTGGCAGGTGCGGAGTGGGCTATCGGCGGCCAGGACGACGACCTGAGCGGCTTGGAGACGGCGATCCGCGAGGTCGAGCAGCTGATCCGCGACCGGAGCGGCGAGTCCGTACCCGAGGACGCGGCCCGGCAGTTGGAGCTGGCCGTCGAGGCGGTGTTCTCGTCATGGGACACCCCGCGCGCCAGGACCTTCCGCGCGCTGCACGACATCCCCGGCGACCTCGGCACGGCGGTCACCGTCCAGGCGATGGTGTTCGGCAACCGCGACGGGCGCAGCGGTACGGGTGTCGCCTTCAGCCGCGATCCCAACACCGGCGAACGGGTTCCGTTCGGAGAGGTCCTGTTCGGCCGGCAGGGCGACGACGTCGTCTCCGGCACCTCGATCACCCGCCCCCTGAGCGAGCTGGCCGACCGGGAACCCGCCGTCTGGGCAGGGTTGTCGGCGGCGCTGGACCGGCTGGAAGAGCATGACCGCGACGCGTGCTACGTCGAGTTCACCTTCGAGGCAGGCGAGTTGTGGATCCTCCAGGCCCGCCCCGGGCGGTTCGTCGGGCGCGCCGCGGTCCGGGTCGCGGTGGACCTCGCCGAGGCCGGGACGATCGGGCGCGACGAGGCCCTGCTGCGCGTCTCGCCCCAGCAGCTGTCCCAGGTCCGGACCCCGCGGATCACGGTGGTCGATCCGCGGGACGTCTTCGTCCGGGGGCTCGGGGCTTCCCCCGGCGTCGCCGTCGGCCGGGTGGCCACCACCGCCGACAGCGCGGCACGGCTGGCGGCGGGCGGACCGGTCGTCCTGCTGCGTCCCGACACCTCGCCGCTCGACCTGCACGGCCTGGCCGCCGCGGCCGGGGTCGTCACCGCACGCGGCGGGCCGACCAGTCACGCGGCCGTGGTGGCGCGGGCGATGGGCAAGCCCGCCGTCGTGGGCGCCGCGGGCCTCACCGTCGACGCCGCCGCGGGCTGTGCTCGGGCGGGCGGGCGCGTCCTGCCCGAAGGCACGCTCATCGCCCTCGACGGGACGAGCGGTGAGGTCGTCGTGGGCGAGCCCCGCGTCACGACGGACGCGGCCGACCCCCACCTGCGCCGACTGCTCGGCTGGGCGGACGACGTCGCGGGCGGCGCCGACGGCGACCGTGACGAGACGGAACGCCTGGCCTCGGCGCAGGCTGTCCTGCGAGGTGCCGGTGGTCAGGGGGCGCCCGGCCGGATCCGCGGGCTCCGGTAGGGCAGAGGGACCGGTGCGCGGGTGGTCGGACGCTGCGCGACCTGGTGCTGGCAGCCCACGAGCGGCGGATCCTTCAACCTGCCCGCCGCCCGCCGCCCGCCGCCCGCCGCCTGCTGCCCGCGGACGTCAGCGTCGTCCCACGGCCCTCCGGTACAGCGCCCGGCCGGTTCTCGCGCCGCAGCGCGGCCGGTTCCTCACGTTCGGCGCTGGTCAGGCCCTCGCGCTCGCCGGCGTCGACCCGGGCCTGGCGGACCCGGTCGCGGACCGCGGTCCCGGCCAGGTCGAAGTCCCGGGCGACCTGCCCGGCCGAGCGGTCACCGCGCCGCACAGCTCGACGATCCCGGCCTTGGACTCCGGCGTGAACGAGCGCCAGGGGCGAGGCTTCCTCTTCTCCGTGCTCTCCACGGCGGACATCCGTCCGGGGACTCAACCCCTGATCCCGGATGTCCGTCGAACCGCAGCAAGCCCACTTCTCGGCGACCCCCGGGACGCCGGCAACCCGGCCGGCTTCGCCGCGGCCGTCGCCGCCGACGAACGCGAGGAGACGGCGGCGGCCGCCGAGGCGGCCCCGGACGACTCCGGCCCGCACGCCGAGTTCGTGCCCCGGGTGCTCGGCGGCGCCGGAGCATCGGGGAGGGGCGGGGGGGGGGCCCACCCCCCCCCCCCCCCCCCCACCCCCACACCAGCGTGTCGTACCCCCCGCCGGCGCGCCCGAAGGGCGGGCGGGGGCCGGCCGCCCCGGCGGAGCCCACCATCCGGTTG
>NZ_JBIAWP010000030.1:0-52662 GCF_042895785.1 Streptomyces sp. NPDC001380
AGGTACCGGGATGCCTTGCGGAGGGCCATGTTGTTGCACGGGCCGACGGGGCCCGCCGACTCAGGGGCCATGGTCTCCTCCAGTGCTCACCCGTCCAGAATAGGAGCACATACTCTCATATGTGGAGCGCCTCTGTCCACGGGCAGCAGGCAGCGGACCTGCGGCTTCCGCCCGCGGGACCCGCCCCGCCCCACGGGCGGGAGCACGCACTCCCGACCGGTGAGGACGTCCTCAGCGCCGCCGGCCGGGACGGCGGCGGGCACTCACCCGTGGTCCGCAGGGCCGGAGGTCGCGACATGCCGGAGCGCGGCCGTGAGCCGGGTGAGGTCCTGGCCCCGGAAGTGGTCGACGAGGTGCCGCCGCACGTTGGAAAGGTGCACCGGCCACGCCTGCTCCAGGCGGGCGAGGCCGGCGCCGGTCAGCACGGCGTTCCATCCGCGCCCGTCCCGGGCGCACTCGGCGCGCTGGACCGACCCCTGCTTCTCGAGCCGGATGACGACGCGGGTCATGCCGCTGAGGGAGGGAGTGCAGGCGGCAGCAAGCTCATTCGAGGACTTCAGCACCTTCCAGCCCGCCGACGCGCACCGCGGCGCCCTCACCACCACCCTGGACCAAGCCGTCACCTGGGCGAACGCCCTCACCCCCCTGCGTACCGGCTGACACCGCACGAACCGCACGCGAACCGTGCGGCGGGGCGGTCCCGGGGCACCTCCCTCAGGACCGCCCCGTCGAGGGCGGCCGGCGCCACGGGCCTCGGGCCGGGGCAGCGGGCGACGCGACGAAGGCGTGGCGGGGCGGCGGAACGTCGTGAAGGTCTCCCGGTACGGCATGCGGCGGACAGGCGGCGGGCCTGCCCGGTCCGCGGAAGGCGGGATCCCGGGACCTGTGCCCCGGCCGGCTGCGGGGGCCGGCGGGCAGGCCACCCGGGCAACCGCGCCGCTCCCGAGGTGGAGGCCGAGAAGCGCGATGCGGTGGCCCCCGTGACGCGGTGGCACACCTGGTACGGGGCCGCGGGGACGGGCCTGTCGCAGCCGTCCGCCTTCCGGCGCCGCCGCGCTGCGACCTGCGGTCCCGGCGCGGCGAGCCCGTCGAGGCCCCTGCGGCTCGCCCTTCGCCGACGGCGTCCACGACACGGCCGGCCTCTCCCCGGATCACCCCCGGGCCGCCCGCCGCCGGTGCCCGGACACGGGCGGCCGTCGGCGTCGATCCGCGGCACCCGGCCGTCCGGGGCCGGTGAGGCCCGACCGGCGCGCCCCGGCGCACGTCATGCGTCCGTCACCCTCCGGTTCCGCGGCGACGGGGTCCGCCGTCCTCCTCCAGCCACTCGGAGTGGTGGCGCACGGCCCACGCGGAGTCGACGCGTCCGGTGCGCATCCCCAGCCTCGCCTCGGGATCCTCGTAGGCCTTCCGCATGTGCCCGATCAGGACGAGGGCGACCGCCCAGGCGAGGCAGTCGTGGATGAAGATCGCGCTGGTCCGGGAGATGAGCGGCAGCAGTCCCGTGAACCACATCAGCAGTCCGGTGAACATCATCACCAGCACGGCGCCGGCGATCCAGCCCGCATAGATCTTCTGGCCGGCGTTGAACTTGCCGGCGGGACGCGCGTCCGGCGTCGCCACACGCCTGCGGGCCGCGCGCAGCCACTGCCTGTCGTAGCCCGCGAAGCGGTTCAGCCGGCGGAGGTCCGCACGGAAGGCGGGTGAGAGCAGGCCGAGGAGGGAGGGGAGCGGCAGAAGCACGCCCGACCACTCGTGGACGGTGGCCACCAGATGGCGCCGGCCCACGAGCTGGGCGAGCGGCCCGAGGTACAGGCAGGCGGCGGTCAGCAGGCACAGCAGCATCAGCCACCCGGTGGCACGGTGCACCAGCCGCTCGGCACGGCCGAACCGGAGGATCCTGCCGGGCCGCTCAGGCCCCCGCGTCGCCGCGCCTGTCGGCTCCCTCGAGCCAGCCGTCGACGTCATATCCGCGCTCCTCCCAGTATCCGGGTACGACCCTGTCGGTGACCGAGATGCCGGACAGCCACTTGGCCGACTTGTAGAAGTACATCGGGGCCACGTAGAGGCGGACCGGCCCGCCGTGCTCGTGGGTGATCGGCCTGTCCTGCATGTTCAGAGCCACCAGGACGTCGGAGCGGCGTGCCTGTTCCATCGTGAGGCTCTCGGTGTAGGCGCCGTCGAAGCAGGTGAAGCGGACCGCTCTGCCCTCCGACCGCACTCCGGCGGCGTCGAGGAGGTGCGCCAGCCTCACCCCTTCGAAGGGCGTGTCCGGCACGCGCCAGCCGTCGGTGCACAGGACGTCGCGGACGACCCGCGTCTGCGGCAGCGCGCGCAGGTCGGCGAGGGTGTAGGCCCTGGGCCGGTCGACCAGGCCGTCGATCCGCAGCTCGTAGTTCGTCGCGTCCTTGCGGGGTACCGAACCGACGATGCTGTAGTAACGAAAACCGCTCGGATTGGGCAGCAGGCCGGTGAGTCCGGTCGAGTCGGCCTGGGACGCGGAGGCCAGGACCTTCTCCCATCCGTGCTGCAGGTAGGGCGCGGCGGCGAGCCCGGCGGCCCCCGCGGCGAGCATGCCCAGCATCGTCCGCCGCGCGACCGGCGCGCCGTCGGGCCTTCCCTTCGGCTGGTCTGCCATGGTCACCACTCCTTCTGGGACGGTGTTGCGCCTGGTGGCGCAGGGGTGTCGATGAGGTCGGGGGCGGGCCGGGGAGCTCGCGGACGTGTCCGGGCCTCTGCTCGCAGCGGCGGCGCGGGCGGAGGCGGCCGCCCGGCCGCCTCCGCCCCGTCCGCTCCGTCCGTCCCGCCGTGCCCTTCGGGCGGCTAGGGCGGTGCGGGCGGTCAGAAGACCTGGGCGAAGCAGCCCACGGCGATGGCGGCGGAGAGCACGGCCAGGGTCAGGGCCATGAGGGGCTTGGGGATCTGCATGGTGTTCCTCCGGGGGTGGGGGGTGCGGCTCACAGGCAGGAGCGGACGAGCCACTCGTCGGCGTTGTAGGTGTCCCGGGCCGGGTCGGGCGGCGCGGCCGCCCGCTCCTCGACCGTGTCCTCGATGCGGATGCGCTCCGGCAGCCTGCCGAAGCGGGCCCGCCGGGCCGCTTCGGCGGGGTCGGGGCTCTTCTGTGCGGATCGCATCGGATGCCTCCTGGGGGCGGTGGGGGGGGAGGGTTCGGGCTGCCGGCGGGCCGGTCCCGGCGGGGCCGGTCCCGGGCGCCTGCCGTCCTTCGGGCGTTGCTGCGGCGGAGGACGCCGGGGCCGGGTGCGGGGGTCAGGTGGTGGTCGGGGTGGGCCGCCGCCTCGGGCGGGAGCGCAGGGCGAGGAGGGCCGCCGCGAGGGTTGCCCAGGCGGCGAGTGTGATCACGGGGCCTGCCGCGTGGGCGCCGTTGAAGTAGCTCAGGTCGGTGATGGCGCGGACGGCGGCGCCGGGCGGGAGGACCGCGGAGACGGCCCGGGCGGCGGCGGGCAGCAGGTCGGCGCCGATGGTGGCGCCGCTGGTGGCGTTGCCGACGGTGAGGAGGACGAGGGTGGCGACGGGTATCCCGAGCGGGCCGAGGTAGGTCCCGAGGAGCTTGGTGGCGAAGGCGGCCGCGGCCGCCAGGAGGGTGAGGGTGAGGATCAGCGGGACGACCGGGGCGGGCACCGCCTTCAGGACGGGGCCGGCGATGACCGCCGCCACGGCGCCGACGGCCACGGAGGTGCCGGCCAGGAGCCGGAACCGGTGGCGCAGGTGCAGGAGGTTGGCCAGGCCCAGGGCGTTGGAGCCCAGGACGAAGCCGGCCAGTGTCACGCCGAAGGCCATGTAGAAGCCGGCCAGTCCCCGCGCGTCGTAGCGGGCGAGGGGGACGACGTCCTCGGTGGTGACCCCCCGGCCCGCCCCGTGGGCGTAGGCCCCGACGAGGGTCTTGACCGCCGTGGTGGTGGACGCGCCGACCGCGCCCGCGGCCTGCAGGTGCAGCCCGCCCCGGCCGTCGGTGCTGAGCGCGGCCGCGACGTCGTGGTGCTCGAGGGCGCTGCGGGCGGCTTCGGCGTCGGCGGCCGGGTGGACGGAGACGGCTCCGCCGAGGGCCTGGCGGATCTCGCCCGGCAGGTACGGTCCGGCGACGGCGAGGGGGATCCGGTGGGGCCGGGGGTCGCGCTGCAGGCCGACGTAGCAGCTGATGAAGGCCGCCACGACGACCAGGGCGATCAGCGCCGGCTGGAGCCAGGCCCTCACCGGCGGCCGGACGGCGCCTCGCGCGGGCTCGGACTGCCGGGGCGCCGCGAGGGGCGCCTGCTCCCGCTGGGGTGCGGTTCCGACGGGGGTTTCCATGACGGGACTTCCTGACGGGGTGGGAGTGGGGCTCGGGGAGGCCGGTCGGGGACGGCCGTGCCACCGCTTCAATTAGGAGCATATGCTCCCAATCCCGGGATGGCAAGGGTGAGGGGTCCCCGGTCCTCCGGGCGGGCCCGCCGCACCCAGGAGCACACGCTCCTGCCGAGGGCGCGCAGGGGCCGGGGCGCCGGCGGCCCCCGGGCCGACGGGCCCCCTGCCCGCACGGCGGACCGGCCCCGCGCGAGGCACCCGGCAGCCCGGCGCGACGTACGGCGAGCCGGCGACCCGGCCGACGGGCGACTCGGAGGCGCGTGCGCGCGTCACCGGGTCCCCGGCCCGAGCAGTGGTCGGGACGCAGACCCCGGACGGTGCGCCGGAAGCCCGCACGGCGGGCCTTCGGCACCGCCGTCGGCGGCCGCCCCCACCTCGGCCGCCGACGGCCCCGGCCACCCGGGCCGCACCGCCGGGTGCAGCCCGGGTGGCCGGGGCCGGGCGGTCAGTACCGGGCGCCGACGGGGGCGGGGATGGCGTCGAGCTCGGCGAGGTCGGCCTCGGACAGCCGGACGCCCGCGCCTCCCGCGTTGTCGGCGAGGTACTTCGGGGTCTTCGTGCCGGGGATGGGCACGACGCGCTCGCCCTGGGCGACGAGCCAGGCCAGGGCGACCTGCGCCGGAGTGGCGCCGATGCGGTCGGCGACCGCGCGGACCTTGACCGCGATGTCCAGGTTGGCGCGGAGGTCCTCCTGCTGGAAGCGGGGCAGACGCCGCCGCACGCCCGGACTGCGCCGCGAGGAGCTGGCCACCCTCGCCGGGGTCAGCATCGACTACTACACCCGTCTGGAACGCGGCAGGGAGACGCGGCCCAGCCCCGCCGTCGTCGACTCCCTCGCCCGCGCGCTGCTCCTGCACGAGGAGGAGCACGAGCATCTGCGCCGGCTGGCCGCGCGGGCCGCCCGCACCGCCCCCGAGCCGCCTGCCGCACCCAGCCGCACGGTGCGGCCCGGCATCAGGATCCTGCTGGAGCACCTGAGGCCCGGCCCCGCCCACGTCCTCAGCCGCACCCTGGACGTGCTCACCGCCAATCCCGGCGGGCTGCACCTGTACGCCGGCATCGAGGGCTGGCCGGCCAGGCAGCGCAACCTGGCCCGCTACTCCTTCCTGCACCCGGGCGCCCGCGACCTGTTCCCCGAGTGGGAGACGCACGTCCGCGGCTGTGTCGCGCGCCTGAGGGCCCTGGCCGGCACCGATCCGGACGCCCCCGACCTCGCCCGGCTCGTCGGCGAGCTTCTGCTGAAGAGCCCCGAGTTCGCCCGCCTGTGGGAGCGCTACGACGTCCGCGGGCACCGTCCCGGCACCAAGCGCTTCCGCCACCCCGGGGTCGGGGACCTCACCCTCGGCTACCAGTCCATGCAGCTCGAGGGCACCCCCGGACAGCGTCTCGTCGTCTACTGCACCGACGCCGGGGGCCCCGACCACGGCGCCATGGTCCTGCTCGACAGGCAGGGCCTCGACGCGGACGCGTTCGACGTCCCTGCCGGACCGGCAGGAGGCCGGGCCCTTCCGGCTCCCGGTCCCGGGCACGGGGCCGGGGCCCGGCAGGCGGACGGGCGCGGGCACCGGCCCGGACTTCCGACGGACAGGTGAAGTCGATCCCCCTTCCGAGCACCGCCCTCCGCGCACCGCCCTCCGCGTACAGCCCTCCACGCACCGCTCGGATCGCCGGGGGCCGGCGCCGGGCAGGGAGGCCACCCGCACGGAGGGGGACTCCGGGGGGGGCGGCAGGACCGGCGGCCGGGGAGCCCGCCGCCCGGGTGACGTGCCCGGGCTCTGCGCAGGCGGCGCCGGCGGGCCGGCCGCACCGGGCGGGGCCCGACCGTCCCGGGAGGGGGCGCACCGGCCCGCCGGGGCGGGCCCTGGTCCTGCGGGGAGATCCCGGCCTCCCCCGGGTGGGCGCGTCCGCGCCACGCGCCTGACTCCGCGCCACGCTCCTCGACGGCGGGCCCGAGCCGCTCCGTGCCGCCCCCGGACCGCCGGCCGACGGTCCCCGCGGGCGCGGGCACGAGACCGTCCACGCCCCCACCTGCGGTGGGAGCCCCTCCCTCCCGGATGGGAGGAAGCACGTCGTGGCAAGGCCCCCGTGAGCGGCGCAGGGTGAGGTCACCGGTACGGTACCGCCCGCCTCCCCGGGGCCGCGGAGCCCGCCGGCAGCGAGCGTACGGGGCACGGCGGCCGCGCCGGTGCTCCCGGGAAGGAGATCCCTGACGGCTTCACCGCTCACCGGCCTCGGGGGGGAGGCGCCGGTTCTGGCGGCACCGATGGCGGGCGGTCCGACCACGCCCGGACTGGTCGTCGCGGCGGCCGGCGCCGGCGGCCTCGGCTTCCTCGCCGGCGGGTACAGGACGGCGGAGGTCCTGGGCGAGCAGACCGCCCGCGTCCGCTCGGCGGGCGCAGGCTTCGGGGTGAACCTGTTCGTGCCGAACCGCGTGCCGGTGGATCCCGGCGCCTTCCGTGCCTTCGCCCGCGCGATCGCGCCGGAGTTCCGGGCCTACGGCCTCGACACCGCGGAAACCCGGGTCGTGGAGGACGACGACCACTGGGCGGACAAGCTCGGTCTTCTGCTCTCCTCCCCCGTGCCCGTCGTCAGCCTCACCTTCGGCCTCCCCCGGCCGTCCGTCGTCGCGGCGTTCCGGAGGGCCGGGACCCTCGTGGTCCAGACGGTCAGACCCGCCGAACGCACCCCGGACCCGTTCGGGCCGCCCGGTGACCGGCGGCCGACGGCAGGACAGGAGAGGACGACTGCGCACATGAGGACCTTCCGTGGGATCGCCCACATCGCCGTCGTGGTTCGCGACATGGCCGCCAGCACCGACTGGTACCGGCGCGTACTCGGATTCGAGCCCGTCGGCGGGGCCACGCCCGGACCGGTCGGCGCGGGGCATCCCCGGCAGATCATGCGCCACGCCGACAGCAGGCTCGTCCTGGCCGTCCACGAGCCCCTGCGGCGCAGCGGCGACATGTTCGACGCCTCCCGTACCGGGCTCGACCTCTTCTCGCTCGCCGTGGCCGACCGGGACGCCCTGGAGGGCTGGGCCCGGCACCTGGACGGTCTCGGTGTGCCCCGTTCGCCCGTGCGGGACGCGGGCTACGCGGAATTCGTCTCCGTGGCGGATCCGGACGGCATCGCCTGGGAGCTGTGGGCCGTCAAACCGGGGGACCGAGCAGGCGCCACGGCTCCGCCCGTGCTCACGTGAGGAGCTCGAGAAGCCGGTCTGCCGGCACACCTGCCGAACGGGGGTTCTGGCCGGTGACGAGGTTGCAGTCCTCCACCGTGCACGGCTCCCACATCGGCCCCCGGCTGAAGTCGATGCCGGCCTTCTCCTTCGGCTCGGTCTCCAGCAGTCACGGCGCCCTGGAAGCCAGTCCGACGGCCTCTTCCTCCTCATTGGTGAAACACGTGACCCTGCACCCCTTGAACGGCGACTCGCCGTGGATCCTGGTGGCCAGGACCGCGGCGGGGGCATGGCACACGATCGCCGGCGGCCTGCCCGAGGCGAGCTGCGCCGTCAGCAGCCGTCAGGCGTCCGCGTCGAACGCCAGGTCCGACATCGGGCCGTGGCCGCGGGGCAGGTACACCGCGTCGTGGTCCTCGAGGCGGATGTCCGACAGCTTCAGGGGCCGCCGCATGGTCTCCGCGGAACGGATGACGGCCTCCAGTTCCAGGGCCCCCTCCTCGCCGCCGGCCATCGACGGGCGCAGGCTCATCATGTCGACGTTCGGCGTCACACCGCCGGGTGTCCCCACCACGACCTCGTGACCGGCCTCCGTGACCTTCCTGGACGGCACAGCGAATTCCTCGGCCCAGTACCCGGTCGCGTACCTCGTGCCGTCCTTGAGCACCCCGTAGGTCGCCCCGCTGACGACGAAGAGCACCTTCGCCACCGCGCTCCGCCTCCTCGCCCCGTTCGAATCTTTGAGCGATCGGTCGTGCCAGCCTAAGGCTTGTCCCGTAACTGCCGGTCGCGGGGCCGCAGCGTCGTAGAAGAAGCCCTCCGGGGGGCGTCGTGCCGGGCCCGGTGCCACCCGTCTTGCCCGGCGTGGCTCCTTCGTCCGAGCCGGTCGGCGACGAACGCGGCGAGCGTCTCTTGGGACGGGTGCCCCCAGCCGATGCAGAACGGGTGTCCGGCCGGGTCGGCGTACACCTGATGGCCTTCGTCGCCGTCCAGGTCAGGAGCCGGCTGGAGCAGGCGGGCGCCGAGGGAGATTGCCTCTTCGTGCGCGGCTCGGGGGTCATCGACGTGGAGGTCGAGATGCACTTGTTGAGGGACGCCGTGCGGCCACTCGGGAGGAACGTGGTCCGGTGCCAGCTGTACGCCCATCCGCCACCCCCCATCGGCATCGACAACGCTGTGCCATGCCTCATCCTCAAGGACGTAGCCGCCGAAGATCCCGGCCCAGAACGAGCTTTCGGCAGTCAGGTCGGCTGCGTCGAACACGATCACGTTACGCACCAGCTTCATGACGTTGAGACTACGAAATGCCGCCGACCGCGTGCCCGGACATCGACCAATTCCGTGCGGCAGCCGCTGTTCACGGATGAGATGATCTTGGTGTGGCTGGTGTGATCACGGCGCCGGAACCGTCTTGGACAGCGCCGTCCACCGGGCCGGGCGCGCGCGCCTTCACGAAGCCGGTGACGCGGCTGCGGCGTGAGGGTGTCGACGCCCCGGGCAAAGGGCGACCGTGGAAGCCCGCCCTCGAAGACCGGGCGTTGCTGGTTGCTGCGTACTGGCGAACGAACCTCACGCTGCGCCGACTCGCCCCGCTGTTCGGGGTGTCGAAGTCGGCGGCCGACCGCGTTGTCGACGACCTCGGCCCGAAGCTCGCCCTCCTGCCGCGCAAGCGGTTCGCGAAGGACGCGGTGCTGATCGTGGATGGCACCCTGGTGCCCACCCGCGACCACAACGTGGCCGAGCAGTCCAAAAACTACCGGTACTCCACCAACCACCAGGTGGTCGGGCCCTGACCCCGGATGCGGCACGGTCGGCAGCGCCGCACGGCGGTCGTGCGTGCCGGGCCGCGGGTGCGCGTGACGCCGACCGCGACGTGCAGGGATGGCGCGGGGCCGGACGGCCGAAGAATAATTGCTTGTCGCCCGAACACGGCATGCACGGAAAAACCCCCCTCTCCCGACACCCACCTCTCCGCGCAGGAGGGAGTCGTCTCGTGACCAGCACCGGACCCGTGACAGGCCGGCATCACAGCGGTGGCCCTGTGATCAGCGGTGCGGATCTCGCGGGGGTGCTCCACAGCGCCGTCCGGGAGGCCATGCACCGGCTGAGGGCCGTCACGGCGGCGGTCTACCTGCTCGACGAGCGCCACGGCGAACTCCGGCTGGCCATGGCCAGCGGAAGTCCGCCGTCGCTGTTCACCTTCGCCGGACGCATGGGGCTGGACGCGCCCCGCGCCACGGCACGCGCCGTCGCATCGGGCACCACGGCCGTCCTCGTCGACCCGGACCCCGCCGACCCGGCCCAGGAGCACGTCCGGCCCTACCCGTACACGGCGCTGTCGGCGCCGGTGACCAGCGGGAACCGGCGGTTCGGCGCCCTGACCGTGCTGCGCGTGGAGGACCGCGGCTCCTTCTCGGCCGCGGAGCGGGACGGACTCGGGGAGGTCGGCGACGAGCTGGCCCGGGTGCTCGCCGGGCTCGTCGAGGACGGCGTCACGGTGGCAGCGGGCCCGATGCCGATGCTGATCCCCCCGGAAGCCGACATCGACACGAGCGTGTACACGCCCGGCTGGGGGGTCCCGGGCGTGCCGGGCTCCGCGGGGACGAGCATGATGTACCCCCTGCGGCGCCTGGCCGACCTGCTCAACCGGGCGAGGGCCATGGAGGACGTCGTCGCGGCGGGGCGGTACTGCGTCATGGCCCCGCTGGGCGCCCGGGCCCTGGTTCTCGCCTCCGCGACCGAGGGGCGTCTGTGGGTGCTGGGCCACTGCGGGGCCTCCTCGGACATCGTCCGCGGCCTCCACGGCGTCCGGATGAGCGACCGCACACCGGCGACCGAGGCGTTCCGGGGGCGCCCGCTGTTCGTGCCCCGGGACCCCTCGCCGCTCGACGACGGCCGCTCCGGCGGGCAGCCGCACACCGAGGTGTACCTCCCGCTGACGGGCGACGGACAGCTGATCGAGCTGCCCGTCGTCGGCCGGCAGCACGTCGTCGGCGTCTGCTGCCTGGCCTTCGACGGCCCTCGCGACTTCCCGCCCGAGGAGAGGGTCCTGCTCGGCATGATGGCGGGACTGCTGGGGGCAGCGGTGGACCGCGTCGAGCTGGGCGCGCGGCAGCGTGCCGCCGCCGAGTACCTCCAGAGGAGCCTGCTGCCGCCCGCGCTCCCCGACCTGCCGCGCCTGGCCACCACGGCCCGCTACCGGCCGGCCACGGTCACCTCCGGGGTCGGGGGCGACTGGTACGACGTGATCAGGCTGGCGGACGACCACGCGGTGCTGGTCGTCGGTGACGTCGAAGGCCACTCCATGGAGAGCGCCGCCGTGATGGGGCAGGTCCGCACGGCGACGGCTTCCTACGCCACCGAGGGGCACCGTCCCGCCGCGGTGATCGAGCGGACCGGCAGGCTCCTCGCGAGACTGCGCACGGATCTGACGGTGACCTGCTGCGTCGTCTCGCTGGACACCGTGGACGGCACTGCGGAGGTCGCCCTGGCCGGCCACCCTCCGCCCCTGGTGCGCGGGCCCGACGGGAGGGTCGGCGTCCTGGACGCCCCCGCCAACCTTCCCCTGGGCGTGTGCCCGGCGGGCGTCTACCGGGGACGCGAGCACCTCCTGGAGTCCGGTGCCCTCCTGATGCTGTACACCAACGGCCTCGTCGACTGGGACACGGCCGACGCCGACGCCTGCGGCCGGGCACTGCTCGGCCCGGGGGACCAGGGATCCGCCCCCGACCTCGAGCGGCTGGCGGACCTGGTCGTCTCGGAGGTGTCCGCCCCGTGGCAGCGGCGCGACGACGCCGTCCTGCTCCTGGCCCTGTACGAAGGGGCGGGGGACAGGGACGAGCCCCGGGCGGGAAGCCTGCACCTCTGTCGCCACGACCTGCGCGGGGTCAGGACGGCACGCACCTTCGTGCACGACCGACTGAGCTCATGGGGGCTGGAGGACATGTCGGACGCGCTGGAGCTGGTCGTCTCGGAGACCGTGACCAATGCGCTCGTCCACGCCGGCAGCGACGTGGACGTGCGCCTCCGGGCGTTCGCGGACCACATCCGGCTCGAGGTGCGCGACTCGGACACCAACCCGCCGGTTCCCTCACCCCTGTCACTGGCGGAGGAGGAGAACGCGGAGGCGGAGCACGGCCGTGGCCTGCTCATCGTCGAGGCTCTGGCCGGGATGTGGAACAGCTCCCCCAACGGCCTGGGCAAGACGGTGTCGCTGACCATGCCCATCGCCCCGGCCTGACCCGGGCGGGAGGGCGCACCGGACAGCGCGTACGCCCCCCGCCTGCCGGTGCCGCCGTCGCCGCGGTCGGCGGCGGCACCGGACAGCCGCCGGACGGGCCGGCATGGCGGCATGGCGGCATGGCGGCATGGCGGCATGGCGGCATGGCGGCATGGCGGCATGGCGGCATGGCGGCATGGCGGCATGGCGGCACCGGGAGGACGGATGCGGCGCGGCCGAGGTGGCCCGTCCCGGGCCGGGGTCGCCCGACGGCTTCTCCCGGCGAGGCGTCGGCGTGGGTCGCCCGCAGCGCTCGCGGCCGGCACGGCGCGGTGCCCCGCCCCTCCCCGGGTGCGCACCGGGCGGGACACCGGGGGGACCACAGGTCACTCGGCCGCCCGGGCCTCGCCGGTGCCCAGCGGGCCGGGACGGTGTCCGGGAACGGGTTCCCGGTGCGTCCCCCGGTGCCCCGGGACGGGCAGGTGGTGCGGGAACCCGATGCGGAGGACGAAGGCGGCGAGGGCTGCGGCCAGGACGGCGGCGGCGGCCAGGACGAGGGCCTGGTGGTAGCTGTGGTACAGCAGGGGGGCGACGACGAGGGGGCCCAGGATCTGGCCGCCCGAGTATGCGGCGGTCAGGAGCGCCACGGCGCGGGGGAACCGCAGGTGCGCACCCGTTCCGAGGGCCAGCGTGCTGACGCCGATGAAGGTCGCGCCGAAGAGGGCCGCGGAGATCAGTGCGGCGGCGACCCCGCCGACCAGCGCGGGCAGGGCGATGCCCACGGCCTGCACGGCCGGCAGCAGGTCCGGACGGGACCAGCGGCGCCCCAGCGCCGCCCAGAGCGCGGAGGAGGGGACGGCCGCCAGGCCCACCAGCACCCACGCGCCGCTGCCGATCCAGCCGGGTGAGGTCTGTTCGACGGCCGCGACCAGGAAGGTGCCGGCGACGATGTAGCCGACACCCTCCAGCGTGTAGGAGGCGAACAGGGCGCCGAACCAGCGGCGGGTGCGCGGAGCGGCCGCCCGGGCGACGTGGACCCACGGCGAGCGCGGCAGCCCGCCCGCGGCGTGCGGGTGGCCCTGCGACGGTGGTGCGGTCATGCGGTCTTCCTCAGCGGTGCTCGGGACGTCGGTGACGGGGCATGGGGGTGCGGCCGGTGGACCGGCGCGGCTCCGAGGCGTCGCGGGGACCGTCCGGTGCGACAGGGCCGCGGGGCGGCGCGGCGCTCCTGCACCGGTGGTCACGGCGGCCCGGTACCGGAGGGCCGCACCCCCGTCGGCGGTCCCGGGGACGGCGGGCTCGGGGACGGCGGGCTCGGGGACGGCGGGCTCGGGGACGGCGGGCTCGGGGACGGCGGGCTCGGGGACGGCGGTGCGCCTGATCACCATGTCCACAGCGTGCGCCCGCGCCCCCGGACCTTCCACGACCGGCTTTCTTCCTGCTGGGAGGACCGGCCTCCTACCGGACAGGGTCGCCGAGAGGACGAACGGAGGGCCGCCCCCTGTACGGTATAGTCGATCGGTCGTATACTGCAGGCATGGGCAGGACAAGTGACGCGAAGGAAAAGATCCTCACCGCTGCGCACGCACTGATCGAGCAGCGCGGCTACTCGGGCCTGGGCGTGGCCGAGATCTGCAAGGCGGCGGGCGTGCCGAAGGGCAGTTTCTACTACTTCTTCGAGTCGAAGGAAGCCCTCGCCCTCGCGGTGATCGAGGAGCACTGGGCCGCGGAGCAGCGCGAGTGGAGCGGCATCCTGGGCGGCGACGCCGCGCCGCTCGAGCGGCTGCGACAGCTGTTCGAGGCCATGCAGGCCAGTCAGCAGGCCGGCCAGGAGAGCTGCGGGGTGATCTCGGGCTGCCTGTTCGGCAATCTCTCCCTGGAGATGAGCAACCAGACCGAGGCCGTGCGCGAACGGCTCCAGAAGATCTTCGAAGCCCAGGCGGAAATGGTCGGCAGGGTCATCGCCGAGGCCCAGGCGCGCGGCGAGGCGACCGTGGCGGACAGGCACGCAGCCGCCCAGTCGGTCGTCGCCCAGCTCGAGGGCCAGGTGCTGTTCGCCAAGCTCTACAACAGCACCTCACCGCTCGGCAGCCTGTGGGACAACTGCCTGGCCCTGCTGGGCGCGCGGATGCCGGCCCAGGTCTGAGGGCCGCCGCCGATGCGGCCCGCCGCCGTCCGGGCGCGCCGCCCCGCGAGCCGGGACGGCCGCCACACGGGCGGGGCGGCGCTGCAGGCACGCCCGCGCGGGGGCGGCGGCCCCGGCGACACGCTCCACGGCCGGACCGGCGACGCGTCGCCCGTGCCCCGAGGGTCCGTGCGGCCGCCCTACCGGCTCGACCGCACCGGGGACGCCGCCCGCGCTTCGGTCCGCTTGCGCGCACGGTAGGCGGCCGCCTTGATCCTGTTGCCGCACGGGTCCATGGCGCACCACTCCCGGCGGCCCCCGTGCGACCGGTCGAGATAGACCTGCGTGCACTCGTCCCTGCTGCACTCCTTCAGCAGCGCCGCCTCCGGCCCGCCGAGCAGCTGCACGGCCTGCCGGGCGATCGACGACAACGCCTGCTGCGGCGTCGCCTCGGTCCGGCGGCGCCCCCGCCGGGCGAGCTGCGGAACGGCGGACGGCGTCCGCGCCGTGTCGTTGACCAGCGCCAGGGCGTCGGCGTCGTAGCCGTCACCCGCCAGCGTGGCCGCGACGAGCAGGTAGACCGCCTCACGAAGAGCAGTCGCCTGCTCCAGGTCGGACGGTCCGCACGGCGTGTCCCCGTCCACGAGGCCCGACTCACGGAACCAGGCCTCGAGGCTCTCCGGGGAGACGAGCATCTCGGTCGGCACCGGGTTGCGCCGCGCGCGCAGGGTGCCCAGGAAGTCCAGCACCGGGGCACCGCACTTGAAGGAGTGCATCATGTCACCATTTTGGCAGGTGACGAACAGTGCGGCAATCGGCGTCACAGCCGTCCGGGGCCCGCGGAGCGCGGAGCGCCGAACGCACCGAGGCGGTCGTGGGGCCCGGCGGCCGGGTCCTCGCGCAGGTTCCCCGGCCGGGGCTGCGGGCGCGGGGGGCCGCCAGGTCCCGCTACCAGGTCTGCTCGCCGGCGCGCACGAGGATTTCGTTGACGGCGACCCGGCGGCCCCGGGTCACGATGCAGGAGACGGCGTCGGCGACGTCCTCGGGCCTCAGCAGTTCCACGTTCCCGATCTGCCGCTCGACGGCCTGGCGCACGCCGTGGCGCAGGTGCGTGCTCAGCTCGGTGTCCACGATGCCGGGCTCGACCACGCTCACCCGCACGCGCCGGTGGCCGACCTCCTGCCGCAGCGCCTCGGTGAAGCCGTTGACGCCGAACTTCGCCAGGTTGTAGACGGCCGTGCCGGGGCGGGCGACCCGGCCCCCGGTGGAGCTGATGTTGACCAGGTCCGCCACGCCCCGCGGCGAGTCCTGCGCGGCGCGCAGGAGGTGCGGCAGTGCGGCGTGGGTGACGTGCAGCAGGCCCCGGACGTTGACCTCGAGCATCCGGTCCCACTCCTCCCGCGGTGAGTCCACGGCCTGTCCGACACCCATGACGCCGGCGTTGTTGACGACGGTGTCCAGGCGGCCGAACTCGGCCGCCACGCTCTCCACCGCGGCCGCGGCCTGCTGCCGGTCGGTGATGTCGGCCGCCACCACGAAGGCCGTGCCGCCGTCGGCCCGGACCCGGTCCGCGAGCGCTTCCAGCCGCCCGTGCCGCCGGCCGAGAACGGCGACGGCGGCGCCCTGGGCGGCGAGGCCGCGCGCGGTCGCCTCCCCGATGCCGCTGCTCGCGCCGGTCACCAGCGCCACGGTGTTCTTCAGACGTGCGGCCATGGGGAGCGCGCCGGGGAGCTTTCGTCCAGGGCTTCGGCCAGGGCTTCGGCGCCGCCGGAGGGCCACTGGCGGACGGGGGGCGCGCAGCCGCACGCGGAGCAGCCGCAGGCACGACGCGCTTCAACCGGAACCGGTTCCGGTTGCAAGTGCGGCAGGAGGGGGGCGGGAGCCGGCCGGCAACGAGCGGGAGGGGGCCGGCCGGCGGGGCGGTCCGCCGTGCGCCGGCGCACGGCGCAACGAGGACCGGCCGCCCGTGGCCGCGGCAGCGGCCACGGCAGCGGTCGCGCCTTTCAGTGGCCCGCGCTCATGCCTCCGTCGACGTGGAGGATCTCGCCGGTGACGAACGGGGCGTTCTCGAGGTAGATCACCGCGTCCGCGACGTCGCTCGCCTCGCCCAGCCGATCGACCGGGTGCAGGCCGGCGAGGGTCTCGTGGGTGTCCTCCGGGTGCATGGGCGTCTTGATGGTGCCCGGCGAGACGGCGTTGACGCGGATGCCGCGGGTGGCGTACTCGATGGCGAGGGACTTGGTGGCGGACTGCAGGCCGCCCTTGGTCAACGAGGCCATCACGGACGGGACCCGGGCGTCGGCGTTGTCGACGAGGCTGGTGGTGATGTTGACGACGTGCCCGCCGCCCTGGGTGAGCATCTGCTCGATGGCCAGCTGGGTGATGCGGAAGAATCCGTTGAGGTTCACGCCGACGACGGCCGCGTAGTCGTCGAGGGTGTACTCGACGAAGGGCTTGGCGACGAAGATCCCGGCGTTGTTGACCAGGGTGTCGACGCGGCCGAACCGCTCCAGGGCGGCGGCGATGACACGCTCGGCGGTGGCGGGGTCGGCGATGTCGCCCTGGACGGTGAGGATGCCGGCGTCGCCGGAGGGGGCGATGCTGCGCGAGGTGGCGACGACCGCGCGGCCGGCCTTGCGGTAGGCGTCGACGATGGCGGCACCCAGGCCCTGCGAGGCGCCGGTGACGACTGCGACCTTCTGAGAGTTCATGGTGATCTCCGTAGCGAGGGGACAGGCTCTGGGAAAAGAAGCTACTAGCCGATCGGCTACTAGTCAACCGGTCTACTACTTTATCCCGCGGCCCGGCGTCCGCTCTCCTCCGGGAACCGGCGCACCCTCCCCCGGCGGCGGACCGGGCGGGCACCCGATCACCCGCATGCCGCACCCCCGGACCGACGGCACGGGTGGCGGCGCCTCGGCGCGGAGCGCCGTCCGCCGCGCCGCCGGCCCCTGACGCGTGCGCGCCGGAGGGCTTCCTCGCCCCGCTCCGGGCCGACACCCGCAGGCCCCGTCAGGACGGCCACCGGTCGGGCGGCCCCTGCAGGCCTCGACCGGCGAGGCCCCCGGGCCGGCGGCCGAGACGTCCCACGTCCCACGCCGCCGGCCCGGGGGCCTCGCCCGCCGTCCGCCCTGTCGCACGCGACCTGCCGCACGCACTCGTCGAGCGGGCCACGGTGCCCGCCGCCGCCCGCGAGGGCGGCCGGCGCTGCACACTCCCACCCTGCCGGCGGGCGGGCCCTCGCCCGTCCGAGGACCCGGCGCATCCCCCTCAGGCCCGCCGTGCCCCGTCCCCGGGTTCACGGCTTCGGCGGCGGACGCCCCGCGGTCCGTCCGGGGCGCCTCAGAAGCGGTCGACGTCGACGACGGCCTGGGCGAAGGCGGTGGGCGCCTCCTGCGGCAGGTTGTGGCCGATGCCGGACAGCGTCCGGTGCTCGTACCTGCCGGTGAAGCGGTCGCGGTAGGCGGCCCCGTTGCCGGGAGGGGTGAACGGGTCGCGCTCGGCGTCGAGGGTGATGGTGGGCACCTCGATGACGGGGCGGGTGGCGAGGCGGCTCTCGTAGCGGTCGTAGCGGCGCTCGCCGTCGGCGGCGCCGATCCGCCAGCGGTAGTTGTGGATCACGATGGCCGCGTAGTCGGGGTTGTCGAAGGCGGCGGCCGTGCGCTCGAACGTGGCGTCGTCGAAGTGCCACGTCGGCGACACGGTGCTCCAGACGAAGCGGCACAGGTCGTGCCGGTCCTTCCTGTCCTGCATGGCGAGGCGGCCCCGCTCGGTGGCGAAGTACCACTGGTACCACCAGGTGTGCTCCGCCCCGGGAGGCTGCGGCTTCCTCTGCGCCTCGACGTTGGTGATGATGTAACCGCCCACCGACACCAGCGCCTTGACGCGCTCGGGCCACAGGGCCGCGATGATGTCGGCGGTGCGCGAACCCCAGTCGAAACCGGCGAGAAGGGCCTTGTCGATCCTGAGGGCGTCCATCAGGGCGATGATGTCGAGGGCCACCGCCGACTGCTGGGCGTTGCGGAACGTCCGGGGGGAGAGGAAGCGCGTCGTTCCGTGACCGCGCAGGTAGGGAACGATGACGCGGTAGCCCTGGGCGGCGAGGAGGGGGGCGACGTCGACGTAGCTGTGGATGTCGTAGGGCCAGCCGTGCAGGCAGAGGACGACGGGGCCGTGGGCGGGCCCCGCCTCCGCGTACCCGACGTCCAGCAGGCCCGCCTTGACGTGCTTCAGCCTGGCGAAGGACGTGTGCGTGCCGGGGGCCACCGCGGGAACGGTCGGCGCGGGGGTGCGGCCGGCCGGGCGCGGGGCGGCGGAGGCGCCCGGGATGCCCTCGATGCCGGTGAACGCGAGCGCGGCCGCGCCCAGGCCGGCGGCCTTGTTGAACGTACGCCTGTTGATCATGAGAAACCTCCGTGGTGAAGGCCGGGGTGGATGTCGTAGGAGAGCGCGCCACGCGACTGCCGCGGCCGTCGCGGCGCGGGTGCGGGTGCGGGTGCGGGCGACCGTCCCCCATCATGCGTCACCAGTCAAGCAGGTGACTATTATCGCCCGCGTTCGGCGGACCGGCACCTCGGAGCGCACGTGCGCTCGTCCGCTGCCGACCGGAGCGGATGCCTTCGCCTCACGGAACCCTTGGAGCGGCGGGCGGCGGGTGGGGCCGAAGCGTCCCGCCTCCCGCGAGGACCCCGCCCGGACCCCGTCGCGCCTCGCGCACGGCCGGGTGGACGGAGGCGGCTTCGGGGGCGGGAGCGGCCTGCGGCACGGCCGTGCGGCCGGGGTCGCGGCCCGCGCCCCACCGGGCGCCGCCGGCGAATCCCTCCCCGGGGGCGGCCCCGCCGGGCCCGCGCCCCCTCGGCCGCCCCTTCGGACCGCTCGTCATCAGCGGCCGGGGAGGCGCGTGGTGACCTCCTGGAGGACCCATCCGTTGCCGTCGGGGTCGCTGAAGGCGGCGAAGGAGCCGTAGCTGGCGCGCTCGGGATGGGGGCCGCCCACCCGGCCTTCCCGGGTGCCGCGGTGGAAGACGCCGCCGGCGTCGTGAAAGATCTCGCCCACGCCGACGCCTCGGGCGACGAGGTCGGCGCGGGCGGCCTTGATGTCGGTGACGACGAGGTGCAGGCCCTGCACGGAGCCCGGTGCGGCCGTGGTGACTCCGGTGCCGAAGAGGACGGAGCACGAGGATCCGGGGGGCGTCAGGTGCACGACCCGGTAGGTGTCGTCGGCGACGTGGTCCACGTCCAGGCGGAATCCCAGGGCCTCGTAGAAGGCCTTCGCGCGGTCGACGTCGGAGACGGGCAGCACCACGACTTCGAGTTTCAGGTCCATCTGCGCTCTCGCTTTCACGGACGGAGGCTCCGCACCACCAGTGCGTCACCTGCTGAAGTGGTGACGAAATGCTGGCAGCCCCATTCGTCACCTGTCAAGGCGGTGATGACATTGGCTCACCGCCGGACGGCTCCGGCGGACGGCTCGCTGCCGCACGGCCGTGGGCACGTCGATGCCGCGGACGTCCCCCACGAGGCGCGTACGCGGTTCGACGGTCCGCACGCGGCCGCGCCGCGCGCCGACCACCGCTTCGATGCCGCCGTGCGCACGACTCCGGAGGGCGCGGGGCCGCACCGGGGGGAAGCGCCGGTCGACGGCCGTGACCGTCGCGCACATCGTCGGATCCCGGCAGGGCGCAGGCCGGCCGGCACCCCGGCCGGCGGGCGCGGGCCCGGCCGGGGCGGGGCGGGGCAGGGCCGGGTGGGGCGGCGCGATGGAACTGCGGCGGTCGAGCATGCGGAACCCGTCCGCGTCGAGCTGCAGCGACGGCACGCCCGTGCACCGCGCCGCCCGGGCATGCCGGCCGGCGGCGTCAGGCCGCCGCCCACTCGCTCCAGGCCTGCTCGAGTGCCCGGGTGAACGCCTCCACCGGTTGGACGCCGCTGACCCCGTAGCGCCGGTTCAGCACGAAGAAGGGGACGCCGCCCGCCCCCAGTTCCGCGGCGCGGCGCTCGTCGGCCCGCACCTGTGCGGCCCAGGCTTCCGGATCGTCGATCACCTGCCGCGCCTCGTCGGCGTCCAGCCCGGCCTCGACGGCCACGTCCAGCAGGGTCTGCCGGTCGTAGATCGAGCGCTCCTCCGCGAAGTTCGCGCGGAAGGCGAGATTCAGCAGCCGGTCCTGGACGCCGCGGGTCCCGGCGAAGTGGCTCAGGCGGTGGACGTCGAAGGTGTTGCCGAGAACGCGCCCTCCGACGCGGAAGTCCAGCCCCACCGACGCCGCCATGGAGGCGGCCTGCTCCTCCCTGGCGACCTGCTGCTCGCGGGTGCGCCCGTACTGGGCCGCGACCGCGTCGATGATCGGCACATTGCCGTTCTCGGCCTGCGGGTTGAGTTCGTAGGACCGGTGGACCACCTCCACCCGGTCGCGGTGCGCGAAGGCGGCGAGCCCTCGGCCGAAGCGCGCTCGTCCGACGTAGCACCACGGACAGGCGATGTCGGTCCAGATCTCGACCTGCATATCGGTATCTCCCTGCGTGAGAGCCGTGCGGGGCGAGACCCGCAGCACGGCGACGGGACGTCCGGCCCGCCATCCGCACGGACGGGCGGGACCGGGCAGAGTGAGTCGACCGCTCAATAGACGACCGGTCGACAACACTAGTTGCCGAGCGTCCGGGCGTCCACCCGCCAGGTGCCGCACCGCCTGCACCGGTCATGCGCCCGGCCGCGAGGAACAGCCGGCCGCGGGGGATGATCGGTAGAGGACGGCACCGCAGCCCGATTGACGAGGAAGCCCATGTCGCAGACCACGGATCCGGCCGCCACCACACCCGTCGACTTCTGGTTCGACCCGGTGTGCCCATGGGCCTGGATGGCATCCCGATGGGTGCTGGAAGTACAGAAAGTGCGGGACGTCGAGGTCCGCTGGCACATCATGAGCCTGGCGGTGCTCAACGAGTCACGCCTGGACCAGCTGCCCGAGAGGTACCAGGAGCTCATGGGCAGGGCCTGGGCCCCGGTCCAGGTGGCGACCGCCGCCTGGCAGAAGCACGGCGCCGACGTCCTCGGCGGCCTCTACACCGCACTCGGCACCCGCATCCACAACCGGGACGAGGGCCCGACCCGCGAGGTCATCGCCGCCGCGCTGGAGGAGGCGGGCCTGCCCGCGGAGCTGATCGAGTACGCCGACCAGGAGCAGTTCGCGTTCGAGGCCCAGCTGCGCGCCTCCCACCAGGAGGGCATCGACAAGGTCGGCCAGGACGTCGGCACCCCGGTCATCGCCCTCCCGGGCCCGGACGGCGGGCAGATCGCCTTCTTCGGCCCCGTCGTCACCCCCACGCCCAAGGGCGAGGACGCGGTGCGGCTGTGGGACAGCGTTGTCGCCATCGCCTCGACCCCCGGCTTCTACGAGCTGAAGCGCACCCGCACGGTCGGCCCCGACTTCGGCAACCTGCCGTAGCCGCACACCGGGTCTGCCGCCGAGGCGCGAGCCCTCGGCGGCAGGCCCGCGCGTGCGGGTCCGCACGGGAGGTGGCGCGCGGGTCCGGGACGGTGGTGCGGTGCCTGCGCCCGTGATGCCGGCCCGCCGGGCGGGGCGGCCCGCATCAGGCGGGCGGCGCGGCGCCGGCCGCAGGCGGCGCCCCGGCGGCCGGAGGCGGCGTGGACACGGGGGCGCCGCAGGTGCCGCAGGGGCGCGTCCCATCGTCCCCGCGCTCCGCCGACGCGGCGTCAACATGTCTCGTCTTCAAGGTGGTTGAGGCGGGGACGAGGTCCATCCGGCGCCCGCCCACGGGCGGGGAGCCCGCTGGACACGGACGGCCCACGCAGACGTCGGCCGCGGCCGTCCGGACTGTGCGGACGGCCGCGGCCGACGTGGTGCCCGAGGCCCGCGCCCCCTCGACGGCGCCTTCGCCCCCGTGCGGGGAGACGCCGGCCATGCCCGGCCCGTGCGGGGAAGCACCGTCCGCGCCGTGGAACGGCCGTCGGGCATGCGGGGCGGACCGCATGTCGGGCCCTTCCGGATCCCGGCCTCCCCCGAGCGCACCGGTGCCGCGCGCCCGGGCCGCGCGCCGCGCTTCCGTGCCACCGCCGCCGGGCAGGACCGCCTTCGGCCGCGGCCCGTTCGCGGAACCCGTCAGCCCAGCTTGGACACCTGGTAGTGGGCGATGTGCCACTGGTCGCCGAGACGCCTCAGCACGACGCTGAGGGTGGCCTGGACGGCCGGCCTGTCGGTGAAGGAGAAGTCGACACCCAGGTAGCCGAGCAGGACGTCCTGCGCGAGCCCGCGCGTCTCCAGCACCCGGTAGTCGGCCGTCAGCCCGATCGGCTGGGAGTCGTAGTAGTCGGCGACCCCCTGGCGGCCGACGCTGTAGGGGTGGAGTCCCTGGAAGACGGCGTCCTCGGTGAAGATCGAGGCGACCTGCTCCGGCTGGTGCGCGTCGACCGCGGCCTTCCACCGGTCCATGACGCCTCGCACGACGGCTTCCTGTGCTGCTGTGCCGTTCATCGGTTGCCTCCTGGCTGCGTACGGCATGAAAGGGGTGGGTCAGCCGGTGGTGCCCGGGTCGTTGGGGTGCGGCTGCAGCGCGGTGATCTCGGCGGTCATCCACGGCCACAGGGGCAGGGTGCCGAGGACGTTCTCGCGCAGGTCGGCCTCGTCGCCGGCGCGCCACAGGCCGATGCTGCGCAGCTCGCCGACCGGCCGCCACAGCCGGCCCAGGAGGCCGGCGGCGGCCAGTTCCCCGGCGCGGACGGCTTCGGCGGCGCGGCGCCGCGCGACCTCCTCCGGGTCGGTTCCCTCGGGGACGGTCGTGGTGAGCACGACCAGGAATTCCTTCATCGTCTTGGTCCTCTCTCGGTTCTGTCCGCGTGCTGCGTGGCAGCGCCGTCCCTGGCCGCGGGGGCGGGGGAAGCGCCCCCTCGCGCGGCCGGGGACGCCCGCCGGTGCGCGGCGGGAGTACCGCCGGCCGGCCGCCCTCCGGGGAGAAGCACGGCAGCTCCTGCGGAAGTGCCACGCCGGGTACGGCCGCCCGTCACGGCCAGGGGCGGGCGGCCGCGGGTCCGGCGGGTGGTGCGGTCAGGCGGCCGCCTTGAGCGTGGTGGCGATCCTGACGACGCGCTCGGCCTGGATGCGGGCGGCGGTGCGGGTGACCTCGTCGACGGGGTTGGTGCCCTGGCCGTCGGCGTGGGAGGTGCCGTAGGGGTTGCCGTCGACGAACTTCGCGGGGGCGGTGAAGCCCGGCGAGACGATGATGCCGCCGAAGTGGTGGACGGAGTTGTACAGGGCCAGGAGGGTGGACTCGTGGCCGGCGTGAGCGGTGGCGGTGGAGACGAAGCCGCTGTAGGCCTTGTCGGTGAGCTTGCCCTCGGCCCAGAGTCCGCCGAGCGTGTCGATGAACTGCTTGAGCTGCGAGGAGACGTTGCCGAAGCGGGTGGGGGTGCCGAAGATGACGGCGTCGGCCCACTCGATGTCCTGCGGCGCGGCCTCGGGGATGCCGGCGGTGGCCGCCTGGTTGGCGGCCCAGGCGGGGTTGGAGTCGACGGCGGCCTGGGGGGCGAGCTCGGCGACCTTGAGCAGACGGACCTCGGCACCGGCCTTGACGCCGGCGTCGTGGAGCTCCTTGGCGATCTCCGCGATGGTGCCGGTGGACGAGTAGTAGACGATGGCGAGCTTGACGGGGGTGGTCATCACGAGGCTCCGCTTCATGAGGTGTGATCGTCGAAGGATCCGATCGGCCGTCCGGGCGCGCCGGTCGACCGGCCACCCAAACTAGACGACCGGTCTACTTCCGTCAAGCGCCCCTTTCCGACCCTCGCCGCCCGCGAACGGGCGGCCGGTTCATCGGCGGACACCTCAGGGGTCGGCGGCGGCCGCAGCCCGGCCCGGAGGGAGGCAAGGACCGGCGCGCGGTCCAGTGCGGCATCGACCCGCCTCGGGGGACGTCAAGCCGCGGCCACCGGGTACACGACGCGCTCGCGGCCCGCCCCGGGGCCACCGTCCTCGGCGCCGCCGTCAGCGAGCGGTGGCGGCGTACCGGTCCGACGACAGCTCGAACACCCGCACGCGCCGACCGCAGGTGGGATTGACGGTCTCACGGACCGGACGCATCCCCAGCTTGGCCATGACCCGCTCGGAGGCGTGGTTGCCCACTTGGGCGATGCTGACGATCCGCTCCAGCCCTCGCTCCTCGAACCCGAACCGCACAGCGGCCGCAGCGGCCTCGGTGGCCAGGCCACGCCCCCAGTGGGAACGTCCCAGCCGCCAGCCGACCTCGACCGCCGGCAGCACCTCCGGCAGGAAGCGGGGCACCGAGAGGCCGGTGAACCCGGCCAGCTCGCCGGTGGACCGGATCTCCACGGCGAAGAGGCCGAAGCCCTGCGACTCCCACTCGCTCTCCCACGCCCGGATCCCGTCGCGCGTCTGCCGTTCGTCACGGACGCCGCCGTCACGGATCCACCGCATGACCTCGGGGTCGGCATGGACGGCGGCCATGGGCGCGACGTCCTCCTCGCGCCAGCGGCGCAGGACCAGACGGGAGGTCTCGAGCGCGATCATCCGGTGATTCTGGATCAGCAAATGACTCCCCGTCACCCCCGTCGGGCGGTTCCGACACACGCGGCGGGCGGCCTAGCGCAGGACGACGTCGAAGACGATGCGGAAGAACGCCTCCACCGGCGCCCCGGACTTCTCGGCACGGGTCGCGATCAGCGTCCCCTCCCAGGCGCTCAGGATGAACTGCGCGGCAGCCGCCGTGTCGAGAGCGCCATCGAGGTCGCCTGCCTCCTGGGCCTCGACGAGCACCCGCCGGATGTGCGAGGCCCAATGGTCGAAACCGAGCCGGACGGCGGAGCGGATCTCCTCGCTGTGGTCCGCCATCTCCGCGCCCAGGTTCCCGACGAGGCAGCCGCGGACGAACCGGCTGCCGAGGGATTCCCTGCCGAGGTGCTCGAAGTGCGCCCGGAGCCGCTCCAGCGGGGGGCGCCCCGGCTCGGCGAGCATGTCGAAGCGCAGGGTGCCGGCATACCGGCCCAGCGCCTCCAGGGCACTCTCCTCCTTGCTGGAGAAGTGGTTGTAGAACGAGCCCTTGGGCACGCCGGCCGCTTGGGTGATGTCGTTGATGCCGGTGGCGTTGAAGCCGCGCTCGCGGAACTGCTGCAGGGCGGCCTCTGCGATGTCCTCACGCTTGGACGCACGTCCCATCCTGGATCACCTCCGATTCAATATGGCCGGTCGCCTCGCTGCGCGTCAACCTGCGCAGCCTCCAGGAGGGGCGGTTCGGCACTCCGATGCCCACACTCCCCCGCAGGGGCCGCACCGGTGACGGCTCGGCCTATTGACGAAGTGAGCCGGACCAGGTTTAAGTAGACCGGTCATATTCAATCCGGCGCCCCGCCTCCGTCCGCGGCCGAGTCCGCGGGTACGGGCGGGCGGCCCACGGCCGGAGCAGCCCTCAAGGCCTGCTCCCCGCCGCACGCGGGCTTCGCCACAACACCCAGGAGCGAGAGCATGTCCACCTATCGAGCCTTCGAGGCCACCGGAGTCCACACCCTGCGGCTGGTCGAGCGTGAGCTGGTCGACCCCGCACCGGGGCACGTCCGGCTGCGGGTCCAGGCCTGCGGTGTCTGCCACACCGACGTGCTGGCCGTGGAGGGCCTGCGGCCCGACCCCTCGCAGCCCGTCGTCCCGGGGCACGAGATCGTCGGCGTCGTCGACGCCGTCGGAGCCGGCGTCACCGCCTGGCAGCCCGGTGACCGCGTCGGCGTCGGCTTCCTCAACGGGCACTGCGGGGAGTGCGAGCCCTGCCGCCGGGGCGACTTCGTCAACTGCCTGGACCAGGCCCAGACGGGAACGACGACCGACGGCGGGTACGCGGAGGTGGCTTACGCCCGGGCCAGCGGACTGGTACGCGTTCCCGAGGGCATCTCGGCGCTCGACGCCGCTCCGCTCCTGTGCGCCGGGCTGACCACCTTCGCCGCGCTGCAGCAGGGTCACGCACGGGCGGGGTCCCTGGTCGCCGTGCAGGGCATCGGCGGACTCGGCCACCTGGCCCTGCAGTACGCACGCAGCCTCGGCTACCGGGTCGCGGCTGTGGCACGGGGCCGGGAGAAGGAGGCGCTCGCCCGCGAGCTGGGCGCGCACGAGTACATCGACAGCACCGCCGCCGACCCCGGGGCCGCACTGCGCGACCTGGGCGGCGCCTCGGTCATCGTCGCCACCGCGTCCAGCGGCGCCTCCATGAGTCCGCTGGTCCGAGGGCTGGCCCCGAACGGCCGGCTGATCGTGGTCGGTGCCGCGCCCGACCCGCTGACGGTCTCGACCCCCGACCTGATCTTCGGCACCCACTCCGTCGTCGGCAGCCTGACCGGCTCCTCCGTCGAGAACGAGGACAACCTCGCCTTCAGCCTCGCCCACGGCATTCGCCCCAGCGTGGAGGTCCTGCCCTTCGAGCGGGCCATGGAGGGGTACGAGCGGATGCTCTCGGGCAAGGCCCGTTTCCGCGTCGTGCTCGACGCGGCGGCCTGAGACACCGGCCGCCGGACAGGGCAGTGCCCCGCGGTGCCGTGCAGGCGGACTCCGACGACCCCGCCTGCACGGCACACGGGCCACGACCGCCCGCTCGGCACTTCCCCCTCGCGCCCGGCCTCGGCGCCCCGGGACGGGGCAGCCGGCCCGTTCTCGCCCGCGGGCGGAGGTCCCGGCGGGAACCCGGGCCGGCTGGACCGGTCAGGCGTCGATGATCACCGGGATGATCATGGGCTTGCGGCGGTGGGTGCGCCAGGCCCAGGCGCCGACGGCGCGGGTGATGAGCTGCTCCAGCTGGTGCACCTCGCCGATGCCCTCCTGGGCGGCCTTGGCCAGCGCCTTCTCGATGACGGGGATCACCGGCTCGAAGGTGGTGCCGTCGTGGACGAAGCCGCGGGCGAGGAAGTCCGGCGGCTCGGCGAGCTCGCCGGTGTCGGCGTCGACGATGGCGACGACGGTGACGACGCCCTCCTCGGCGAGGGTGCGCCGGTCCTTCAGGGAGCCCTCGGTGGCGCCGCCGACCGTCATGCCGTCGACGTACACGTAGCCGGCCGGGACCTTGCCCGTGATCCTGGCCCGCCCGTCGACCAGGTCGACGACGACGCCGTCCTCGACGACGAGGGTGCGGTCGGGAGCGACCCCGGTGCGCATCGCGATCTCGGCGTTGGCCTGCAGGTGGCGCCACTCGCCGTGCACGGGCATGGCGTTCGCAGGCTTGATGATGTTGTAGCAGTAGGCGAGCTCGCCGGCGCTGGCGTGGCCGGAGACGTGCACCTTGGCGTTGCCCTTGTGGACGACGTTGGCACCCCAGCGGGCGAGGCCGTTGATCACCCGGTAGATCGCACTCTCGTTGCCGGGGATCAGGGAGCTGGCGAGCAGGACGGTGTCGCCCTTGCCGATGCGGATCTCGTGCTCCCGGTTGGCCATCCGGGACAGGGCGGCCATCGGCTCGCCCTGGGAGCCGGTGCAGACCAGGCAGACCTTGTCGCCGGGCATGCCGTCGAGCTCCCGGGGCTGCACCAGCAGGCCGGGCGGCACGTTGAGGTAGCCCAGGTCGCGGGCGATGCCCATGTTGCGCACCATGGAGCGGCCGACGAAGGCGACCTTGCGGCCGTGGGCGTGGGCGGCGTCGAGCACCTGCTGGATGCGGTGCACATGGCTGGCGAAGCTGGAGACGATCACCCGCCGGGGCGCGGTGCGGAAGACCTGCTCGATGGCCGGGTTGAGGTCGCGCTCGGAGATGGTGAACCCGGGCACCTCGGCGTTGGTGGAATCGGCCAGGAAGAGGTCGACCCCCTCCTCGCCGAGCCTGGCGAAGGCCCGCAGGTCGGTGATGCGCTCGTCGAGCGGGAACTGGTCCATCTTGAAGTCCCCGGTGTGGAGGACCAGCCCGGCGCGGGTGCGCAGGGCGACGGCCAGGCCGTCGGGGATGGAGTGGTTGACCGCGACGAACTCGCACTCGAACGGTCCGAAGCTGCGGCGGTCGCCCTCCTTGACCCGCACCGACTTCGGGGTGATGCGGTGCTCCTTGAGCTTGGCCTCCAGGAAGGCCAGCGTCAGCCGCGACCCGACGACGGGGATGTCGCTGCGCTCGCGCAGCAGGTAGGGCACACCGCCGATGTGGTCCTCGTGGCCGTGGGTGAGGACGATGGCCTCGATGTCGTCCAGGCGGTGACGGATCGAGGTGAAGTCCGGGAGGATCACGTCCACACCGGGCTGGTTCTCCTCGGGGAAGAGCACGCCGCAGTCGATCACGAGCAGCCGTCCGGCGTGCTCGAAGACGGTCATGTTGCGGCCGATCTCCCCCAGTCCGCCCAGGGGGACGACCCGCAGTGCGCCGTCGGGGAGCGGCGGCGGCGGCCCCAGTTCCGGGTGTGGGTGACTCATGGCCCTCACGTTACCGGAGAATTTTCGAGAAGATCCACACGACGGGGCCTGCGCCCCTTCGGGGCCGGGACCCGGCGGAAGCCGTCCCGGACACGGGCGGAGGCGGCTGCGCACGACGCCCCGCCACCGGCTGCGCGTGCCCGGCACGGCGCGCGGGCAGGGGGAACCGGGGGCGCGGGCGCGGACCGCTCCGGAAGGCGTCGGGGCGTCCGGGGCGGCCCGCCCGTGTCGCGGGGTGCGGGGTGCGGGGTGGTCGGTGGGCGCCGGCGAGTGCACCGCTGAGATCGCCGTGCACGGTCGCGCCGGATTGGTCGGGGACGACGCTCTCGGCGGTCCTGCCGCGCACCGCGTACGCGGTGGTGACGGCGTCGGGGGCGGCGACTGCGGAGGCGTCCCGGAGGTGGCTCCGGACGGCCCGGGCACGAGGATGATGCGGTTCCCTTCAGGGAGCGGGCCCCGGGACCGGCGGGCACCGGCTGCTGCATGTCCCGCGGGTGGTCGTCAACGCGGGGCGTCCGCCGGTCGGGCGTCACGGCCCGGAAGGTTCTCGGACCGCACCGGGCAGCCCGGTGGGGCCGCCCGGCCGGTGCTCCGGCGACCGCCGGGCCGCCGAACGGTGCCCTCTCCGGCCTGACGCGGGGGAAGATCAAGACCTTGGTGGGTGCGGCTCCTCCCAGGATGCGAAGACCGTCCCGGTGGATGTGTCGGAGGCGGCGCATAGGGTCGCTGCATGGTTGATCAGGATTGGTCCGGGGTGCGGAAGCGCATCGTGGAGCTGAGCGCGCTCCCGGCGAGCCAGGAGGTGTTCGGGGCCCTCGGGCACCGCTGGACGCTCGAGGACCCTCTTGGCGAGGACGAGCTAGCGGAGTTGGAAGCCCAAATAGGCGTGCGACTTCCTTCGGAGTACCGGGCCTTCCTCGCGCGAGTCGCCGCGGGGGGCGCGGGACCGTCCTACGGCCTCTTCCCGGTGCGGCGCGTTCAGGGCCGCTGGCGCTGGGAGGGAGACGGCGCCGGCCTGGCCGACCTGTCCAGGCTCGCCGAACCGTTCCCCGGCAGGGGCCCGGACCCCGAGGTCCTCGACCGACTGCTGGCCGAGCGTCCCGAGGAGGAGGACTTCGAGGAGATCGAGGAGTTCGACACCGCCTTCGAGGCGTGGGACGAACGGTGGGAAGCCGTCATGTTCGCCCCCGAACGCACTGCCGGCGCCGTCGTGGTCTGCCACCACGGCTGTGCCCAGCGTGAATGGCTCGTCCTCAGCGGCCCCCACCGCGGCACCATGTGGTCCGACCCCCGAGCCGACGACGCGGACCTTGCACCCCTCCTCGACACGGAGGGCAAGCCCATCACCTTCGCCCGTTGGTTCACCGGCTGGCTGGACAAGGCCGAGCAGGCCGTCCGGCAGTCGTCCGCCGGCTCCTGAACGCACGTGCTTCCGCACCGGGGCCGTCCCTTCCGTCGCGACGTTCGCGGCAGACTGCTTCGGGCGTCCGGGCTGCGCCTTGACCCGCTCCGGACACACGCCTTCGACGGGGAAGGCCGCGGCAGTGCTGCTGGGTGGTCAGGCGGGCAGCGGGCGACACTCCGGGGCGGGGTACGGCGGACTCGCGGTCCGTGGCCTCCGGGCCACGACGGGCTCGCGGCGCCCGACCGGCCGACCGGTCGACCGGTCGACCGGTCGACCGCGCTCGAACCTGCTCGGCGGACCATCGGGCACTCACCCGGGAAGGTGCGCCCCTCGGGCGGATCCACGGGTCCTGGGCATTCCTCGCACCACCGGCGCGCATGCCGGGCGGACGGACAGGTGACAGACTGAGGACCGAGCCGGCGGACCGCACCAGAGGGGCCGGGTTCCGCCCACGTCGGCCACTCCGCCGCGCATCCCCGCAGCGATCGATCCGTTCACCGGCCGGACGGGAACTGCTCATGACTTCTGAAGCGCCGTACTCCCCGGACGAAACCGCTCTTCTGATCGTCGACCCGTACAACGACTTCCTTTCCGAAGGCGGCAAGCTCTGGCCCCGGGGCAAGGAGGTGGCGGAAGGCGTCGGCCTGCTCGACCACATGCGCACCATGCTCGCCACGGCCCGCCGTCGGGGCTTCCGCGTCCTCGTCGTGCCCCACCACCGGACGAAGCCGGACGACTACGTCACGTGGAGCCACCTGTCCCCGACCCAGCAGCGCATCATGGCCCAGCAGACCTTCGCCGAGGGCAGCTGGGGAGCCGAGTGGCACCCCGACCTCCACCCTCGCGAGGACGAACTCGTCGTACGCCAGCACTGGGCGTCGAGCGGTTTCGCGAACACCGACCTCGACCTCATGCTCAAGCAGCACCGGATCCGGAAGATCGTGCTGATCGGCATGCGCGCCAACACCTGCGTGGACACCACCGCACGCTTCGGTCAGGAGCTGGGCTACCACGTGACCCTCATCCGCGACGCCATCGGCTCCTTCAGCTGGGCGGAGATGACGGCGACGTTCGAGCTCAACGCACCCTTGTACGCCCATGCCATCCTCACCACGGACGAGTTCGTCGACATCGTGGACAGCGAGGCCGACGAGGGCTCCCCGTGATGCCGGACCCCCGGCAACCAGGCATGGACGGCCGGACGCCGGGCCGGCCGGTCCGAACAGCCCGCCCGCGGATCCTGCACGTCCCCTGCTGCGCGGGGGCGCGGCACGAGGAGTGCTCAGCCGCGAGGCTCGGGGCCGCCGCCGGTGGGGGCGGGAGCCCCCGGCTTCGCCGCCGATCTTCGGCCGCTTGCCGTGGAGGCGCTCGACCGGGTGGTCGCCGAGGCGTCCGAGCTCGCCGAGCTGTGGGACGAGACATCCCAGGGCCCGAAGCGGCGGCGGAGCATCAACCGCATCCGCGCCGCCGCCAGCCGCGGTGCACGCCGAATCGGGCAGGCCGAGGCCGATGGCCCTGATCTCCTGGGCCACGGCCTCTCCCGTGCGGCAGTGGCCGAAGGCGCAGATCTCGCGCCACCCCTTCACGGCCCCGGGCAGAGCCTTCTCAGCAGGAAACACATCCGTGGACACGACCATGCGGTCGCCGCTGCACCTGCCCTCGTTGGCCGCATGCGCGCGACCCGCGCCGGGGATGACGCCCTTGGCGCACACATCATCTGATGCCGTTCCCGTGGACATGGCCGTCGCGATCGGGAAGTTGCGGTGGACGCGGGACAGGCGGGCGCCTCCGACGGGTGGGAGGTGTCACGGGAGTTTCGGCTGCAGGGTGGCGGAGACCATGTCGAAGACGCCCCAGTAGCCCTCGATCCAGCTGCCGTCGGGCAGGCCGGTGGTGGTCCTCACGTGGGTGAAGCCCTCCACGCCGACCCAGCCGCGGAAGACGCCGGCGTCGTCGACGACCTGGAGCATCGGGCGGGGGTGGGAGTTGTGGACGTAGCAGGGCTTGCCCTGGGCCAGGGAGCGGCACCAGTACTCCTCGGTGGTGCGCCGTCCGCCGCCGATCTCGGCGAGGTAGCGCACCCTCGCCTTGTCGGTGCCGCCGCAGCTGGTGCCGGGCTGGACCCATCCGGCGCACAGGCCGCTGCTGCACAGGCGCCAGGGGTTGGCGGGGTCGGCCGTGGTCCAGGAGCCGCCGGCGCCCTCACGGGCCACGATGCCGGTGCGGGTGGCGGGGTCGGAGGAGGAGGCCTTGGCGACGACGTAGGCGCCCTTGTAGGGCTGGGCGTCGTAGCGCGGGTCCTTGAGCAGGGCCGCCATGGTGGCCCGGCTCTCGCGGCCCAGGGAGGCGTTGCTGCCGTAGCCGACGCCGAAGGTGGCGCCGTAGTCGGTGAAGGCGCCGGCGGCGGGGACGGTCACGCCGGCGCCGTAGGCGCCGTAGAAGCCGGGGCTGGTGATGCGGGCGACGCCGCCGGAGGCCAGGCCGCTCTGGACGGTCCAGTACTCGTGGAAGGGGCCGGTGGCGGCGCCGGTGCCGGTGCGGTTCCAGGTGACCGCGAGCCTGCCGTCGGCGGTGGAGGTGTAGGTGCCCTTCAGGGAGCCGGTGGGGTTGCCGGCGAAGCCGGGCAGGGTGCGCACGGAGCAGGTCGGCACGGCGCCGCCGCAGTCGGCGGTCAGGGCGGCGACCCGGGTGGGCTGGTCCTGCTGGTTCCACCGCCAGTGGCTCGCGCTGGCCGTGCCGTCGGCCGCGAAGGTGTAGTAGCCCAGCCGGACCCAGTTGCGGTAGCCGCTTCGGGCCGACGGGTTCAGCGACCCGACGGACACCACCCAGTTGGCCTTCCCCCCGGGCAGCGCGGGTGCGGCGTGGGCGGGGCGTGCCCAGGCCAGGGCGGAGGCGATCAGGACGAGCGCCGCCGCCAGGACCGCTGCGAGCCGGTGTGCGGGCCGCCGCGGGGTGGAGATGTTCACTTGTGGCTTTTCCTCACTGTCTGCCGGGTCCGGACGCCGCGCGCCCGGACGTGCCCGCGCACGCCGCAGGGGGCCGTGCCGGGTGGGGCCCGCGCGGCCGCCCACCGGGCCCTCCTGCGGTCCGCAGGGGCGCGATGGCCTGCCGGACCTGGCCGTGCCGCGCGGCGGAGCTGCGCGCAGGCGGAGGAGCGGGCCGAAGAAATGTACACGAAGAGAACGGGATTTCCAGCAGCCGGCCCATTCTGATGTGAACTCACATCACAGGGAGATCACGAACTCTTGGAGGTGCGCTCAGGAATGAACCTCGACGGCCCGGGCCCCGTGCCGCCCTCTCCTCTATTTGGCATATGCCAAAAGCACATGCACGAGCAGCCTGCTGACGCGCCCTGCATGTCGAGCGGACCGCGAATCGTTGAGAAGTGAGAAGCCCAGCGGGGGAACGCATCGCTGCCGCGGTCCGGGCGGGGTGCCTCGGCAGGGAGGCGGCCGGTCCCTGCGGTCCCGTCAGCGACGCTGCCCGGGCCAGCAGGGCGTCGGGCACGTCCTCAGGGGGCGGGCGCGACGGCTCCGCACCCGCCCCCTTCTTCTCCTCCTGCGCCCACTACGCGAGCCGGAACATGTTCCGGGCCAGGGCCTCGACCCGCACGTGGTCGCGCGCCACGGCCGGCGCGTCGGCGTGGGCCATGTGGACGGTCAGCGGACTGGACGGGAGGTCGACGGTGGGGCGGATCCGGTCGCCCGGGCCGGGCTTCACCGTGACCGCCCGCGCCGGGGGGACGTCCTCGATCTCCGCGAGCACCGCCGTGTCGACGGCCGCCACGACCCTCGAGAGGTCCGTCGCGACGTGGTACACGTACGCCGCCCGGAGCCGGCGATAGGTGCGGCCCGCGAAGTCCGCGAGGAACTCCTCGGGGCGCAGCCACGCCAGTGCGCCGGTCCGCGCCTGGTCGGCACCGCAGCACCCGGCGTCGAACGCAGGGTGCATGGCCCCGTTCATCCGGGCGCCGATCTCGACGAGCGCTGGCCCGTCCGCGGTCATCATCACCTCGGCGTGCGCCGGGCCGAAGTCGATGCCGAGCACCTCCAGGACCTCGTGGGTGCAGGCGGTGAGCGCGGCCACCACCGCCGCCGGGCGCGGTGCGGCGAGGAGCCGCGCGGTCGCGGCCGGATCGGTGCCGGTCAGCGCCGCCGCCGCGTGAGGTCCGTGCGGGCGGCGGCGCGGGGCCGGGGGTTGGGAGCCGGGGCCGGGACCGGGGCGGGCGGCGTTCGTCCGCGGCCTCGCCGGCCGGTCCACCGCCGGAACGGGGGCCGCGCGCACCGCGGCCCCCTCCCCCTCCCCCAGGCCCTGTCGTCCGACCTCACGGCCGGCCTCGCG
Source organism: Streptomyces sp. NPDC001380 (assembly GCF_042895785.1). NCBI lineage: Bacteria > Bacillati > Actinomycetota > Actinomycetes > Kitasatosporales > Streptomycetaceae > Streptomyces > Streptomyces sp. NPDC001380. Next base: position 34,020 of record NZ_JBIAWP010000030.1, read on the forward strand.
GGCCGGCCGACGGCGTACCGGCGGGGCCCCTCGTGTCACCTGCGCCAGAAGAGGTGGTGCGTCACGCCGCTCGGGCTGGGCACGACCTCGAGGTGGAACCGGTCGAGCAGCTCGTCGGGCGACTCCCAGAGCCGCAGCCCGGTCCCGAGCTTCACCTGCGTGACCACCACGTGCAGGGTGTCGACGAGGTCGGCGTCGAGGAACTGCCGGAGGGTGGTGACCCCGCCGCCGAGCCGGACGTCCCTGCCCTGCGCCGCCTCCCGCGCCTGCCCGAGGACCGTGGCCGGGGCGCCGTCGACGAAGTGGAACGTGGTGTCGGAGAGCGTGAACGACGGACGCCGGTGGTGGGTCATGACGAACACCGGGGTGCGGAACGGGGGCTCGTCACCCCACCAGCCGCGCCACTCGTGGTCGCGCCAGGGCCCGCGCTGGGGCCCGAACTTGTTGCGGCCCATGATCTCGGCGCCGATGCCGTGCGCGAAGTCCCGGGTGAAGTAGTCGTCGAGGCCCCTGCTGCCCCCGGGGTCGGTGCGCATGGGCCAGCCGGCCGTGGCCCCGGCCCAGGCGAACAGCCTCGCGGGATCGGCGTGGCCGAACGGACGCTCGAGGCTCTGCTCCTCACCCGCGCCGATCCCGTCGCTCGAGACGGTGAAGTTCTGGACTCTCAGGAGCTGGGCCATGGGTTCCTCCCGTGGTGTCGGCAACAGGGGTGGGACTCTCCGGGCCGGGAGAACTCATCGCTGCGTCCCTCCCCGGGGTGTCCCGGACGCGGACCCCGGCATGCCCGCCGCCGTCCCGCACACGGACACCGCGGGGGACGACGGCCCTCCCGTCGGCCCCGCCGCCGTGCGGCCGGTGCGGCGCCTCCGGCGCCGCACGCCGGAACAGCCCCCGCAACGGCTCGCGCGGCGGGGACCGGTCCGGGCCGCTTCCCGCCGCCGGCCCCGCCTGCCCTGCGGAGGGCCGGACGGCCGTCGCCGGGAGGACGAGCGGCCATGGCCGCCGGGGCGCCCGGAGGGCAGGCTCGCACGATGGGCCGCGGATGCGGACCGTGTCCGGGCGGGCACCGCGGTCCGCCGACAGGGGCCCGTCGTGAGTGCAGATGCCGACGTCGCGCAGCGGCCGGTCCGGGACGGTTCCGGGCCGGCGGTGGACGTCCACGGGCCGGCCAAGCGGTACGGGGAGGTCGCCGCCGTCGCCGGTGTCGACTTCTCGGTCGCCCAGGGCGAGGTCTTCGCCCTCCTCGGCCCCAACGGCGCCGGCAAGTCGACGACCATCAAGATGCTCTGCACCCTGGCCCGGCCGACGTCGGGGCGGGCCGCGGCGGCCGGCTACGACGTGCTCTCGGCGGCCCGGGAGGTCCGCCGCCGCATCGGGCTCGCCTTCCAGGAGCAGACGCTCGACGACCAGCTCACGGCCGAGGAGAACCTGCGCTTCCACGCCGTGCTCTACGGCGTCCCGCACGACCGGGCCGAGCCGCGCATCGCCCGGGTCCTCGATCTCGTCGCGCTGTCGGACCGCCGCAGGCACCTGGTGTCGACGTACTCGGGCGGCATGGCCCGGCGCCTGGAGGTCGGCCGCGGCATGCTCCACACCCCCAGGATCCTCGTCCTCGACGAGCCCGCCCTCGGCCTGGACCCCCCCAGACCCGTGCCCTCATGTGGGACGACGTGCTGCGTCTGCGGGAGGAGGAAGGCGTGACGATCTTCCTGACCACCCACTGCATGGACGAGGCCGAGTACGCCGACCGCATCGCGATCATCGACCACGGCTCGATCATCGCCCTCGGCACCCCGAGCGCCCCGATGGCCTCCGTCGGGGCGGACACCGTCACCCTGGGGACCGACGACGACGAGGCGGCGCTGGCCTCGTTGAAACGGGTCGGCTGCACGGCCGTGCACACCGAGGGCGGCATCACCGTCTTCGTCGACGACGAGGAGTCCGCCGTCGGCCCCATCGTGTCCGCCGCGGAGGTGCCGGTGCGGACCGTCCGGGCCCGCCGCCCCACCCTGGACGACGTGTTCCTCCACTTCACCGGCCGCGAGATCCGGGAGCAGCAGGGCGAGGCCGTCCCCATGTTCGCCCGGGCGCACGGCGCCCGGAGACGCTGGGGAGGAGGGATGACCGGCGTCTCCACGCGTACTCCCGCCGTCGCGGCCGCGGGCACCGGCACGTCGGTTCCCGGCGAGCTCCGGGTCGTCGCGATGGTGTGGGAGCGGGAGCTGATCCGGTACACCCGGACCCGGACGCGGATCGTGAGCGGATTCGCGCAGCCCGTCCTCTTCCTGTTCGTCCTCGGCTACGGCATGAGCGGGCTGGTGGGGGCGGCCGGCGGGTTCACCTTCCGCCAGTTCGTGCATCCCGGGGTGGTCGCCATGAGCGTGGTCATGACCGCCATGTTCTCGGCCATGTCGATCGTCTGGGACCGCGAGTTCGGCTTCCTGCGCGAGATGCTGGTCGCCCCGGTCAGCCGGGCGTCCCTCGTGCTGGGCAGGACGGCCGGCGGGGCGACGGTGGCCGCCGCCCAGGGGACGATCATGCTGGTGCTCGCCCCCCCTGGCCGGCATCCGCCTCACACCCCTGCTCGTCGTGGAGGTGATCGGGATCGAACTGCTGATGGCCGTGGCCATGACCACGTTCGGGGTCTTCCGTCGCCAGCCGCATCCAGCGGATGAAGCCCTTCCAGGTCGTCATGCAGATGCTGCTCATGCCCATGCTGTTCCTGTCGGGGGCGCTCTTCCCGCTCAACGGGCTCCCCACCTGGCTGGCGGTGGTCACCCGGCTCAACCCGCTGACCTACGCGGCCGCCCCGCTCCGGCAGGTGGTCTTCTCGGCGCAGGACGTGTCCGCCGCCGCCCGGGCCCGCTTCCCGACCAACGTCACGGTCCTCGGCCGCACCCTGCCGATCTGGTGGGAACTGGCCGTCGTGGCCGTCTTCGCGCTGGTGTTCCTCGTCCTCGCGCACCGGGGCCTCTCCCGGACCGAGTAGGCGCCGCCGTCCCGGCCGCCGCCGTCCCCGGGGCCGGAGGGCGTGGGCGACGGGCCCGGGTCCGTCACCCGGTGCGCCCGCCGGCCGCGGCACGGCGGTCCGCGCGTCGCGCACCGAGGGTCAGGCCGAGCCAGCACGCCCAGCCGAGGGGCTGCAGCGCCCAGTAGCCCACGATGCGGTAGAGCAGCGTGAGGGCGATCGCCCGGTCGGCGGGCAGCCCGTACAGCACGAGCAGCGCCGTCAGCCCGGCCTCCACCACGCCGAGGCCGCCCGGCGTCAGCCGCAGGCTCCCCGTCATCTGGGTGAGCGCGTACACCACGAGGATCCCGCGCCAGGGGACGGCGATGCCCAGCGCCCAGGCGCAGGCGAGGAGGCAGGCCGCGTCGCACACCCAGTTGAGCAGCGCGAACGTGAAGGGCAGCCACCACGGGCGCAGCCCCGGCCGCACGGCACGGACGTGCCGGACCAGGGCGCGCAGGCCGTCCTCGACGTCCCGCAGCCGCCGGGAACGCGCCCCGAGCCGCCGCAGGAGGCGCCGGAAGAGGCGGCGCACCGGCCTGAAACGGGAGACACCGGCCGCGGCACCCGCCGCCACAGCGAGGAACGCCGCGGTCCCGAGGACCACCGGCCGCAGCGCGCCGGGCCCCGCGGAGCCGCCGGCCAGCGCACCGGCCACGAGCAGCACGAGGAGCGCGACCGCCGACAGCGCGCCCGAGACGGCGAGCACTGCTCCCGCGAGCACCTGCCCCACACCCCTGCGCCGCCACTGCGCGAACACCCACGCGGTCGCGACCGCCGCCCCGCCCGGCACCGCGCCGGCGACGGCGTTGGCCGCCGGCACGGCCGTCCCGACGACCCGGAGGCGCAGCCGCGCCCCGCCCGTCCGCAGCAGCCACTGCTGCAGCGCGACCAGAGCAGCGAGGGACGCCGCCTCGAACCCGGCGGCCAGGACCAGCCGGGGCGGCCGGACCGCGGCGATCAGGTGGGAGGCGGCAGCCAGGTCCTGCCGGCGGTCCACCGCGACGACCGCCGCGATCGCCACCAGGGCGACGGAGCCGATCCACCACAGCCGGCGGGGCGCCCCGAGGGGTGCGGCGGCGAGGCCCTCGCCGCGTCCGACGCCCTCGTCCTCGCCCTCGCCCTCGCCCTCGCCCTCCATGCGGGCCACCGTACGGCGGCGCACCGCCCGGCGGCATGATCCGCGGACGGAGCCGCCCTGCAGGGGGCCCGCCGGCGGCCCGTCCCCCCGTCCCGGGGCGCGCCGGGTCCGGGGTCCCCGCCGGAGGGGCCCGGGCCAGGTCCGGCCAGGGACGGTAGCCGCGCGCCTGCAGGTCGAAGAGCGACGCGTACCGTCCGCCGAGCGCCATCAGGTCGGCATGGGTCCCCTGCTCGGCGACGGCACCGTCCTCGAGCACCACGATCCGGTCGGCCATGCTGACCGTGGAGAACCGGTGCGAGACGAACAGGGCCACGGCGCCGCGTGCGCGGGCCGCCTCGCGTGCGTTCGCCAGGTGGCGTTCGAACAGCAGGTGCTCCGACTGCGCATCGAGGGCGGCGGCCGGTTCGTCGAGCACCAGGAGCAGCGTGCTCCGGCGCATCATCGCCCGGCCCAGGGCCAGTTTCTGCCACTGGCCGCCGGACAGGTCGCGGCCGTCGGGGAAGCTGGTGCCGATGCGGGTCGCCAGGCCGTCCGGCAGGCCGGACAGGACGCCGTCGGCTCCGGCGTCGCGCAGCGCCCGGCGGACGGCGTCCGCGTCGTCGGCACGGGGCAGGTCGCCGACCCCGACGACCTGCTGCGCCGGGAACTCGAAACGGACGAAGTCCTGGAAGGCGGCGGAGACGGCCTCCCGCCACGCGTGCACGTCCAGGTCCGCCAGGTCCCTGCCGTCGACGAGGATGCGGCCCGCGCTCGGCCGGTACAGTCCGCACAGCAGTTTCACCAGGGTGCTCTTGCCCGCGCCGTTCTCCCCCACGAGGGCGACCACCGAGCCGGCGGGCAACGTCAGGTCGACGCCGCGGACGACGTCCCTGCCGGCGCCCCGGTAGCGGAAGCGGACCCCCTCCAGCCGTATGCCGTCGCGCAGGGCGGGCGGGGCGGCGCCCGTGCCGCAGGCCGTGTCCGCGTCCTCCGCGGCGGCGGCCAGCACCCGCCGCATCCGGGCGCCGACCAGCCCGGCGCGCTGCATGTCCAGGGTGAGGCCGAGGATCTGGGTGACGCCCATGGCGACCTGCTGGGCCGGCACGATCGCGAGGACCACGTCGCCGACCCCGGCGTGCCCGGCGACCGCGTCGCGCACCACCAGCAGCAGCGCCAGGCCGTAGGCCACCCCGAAGACCGCCTGTCCGGCGGTGCGGACCAGCGCCGCCGCGGTCTCGGCGCGGCGGGTCCGGTCGGCGGCCGGGGCGATCAGCTCCTCCTGGCGGCGGGCCAGTTCCGGGCTGAGCCCGGCCAGGCGGATCTCCATCATCGGACCCGGCTGCTGGGCGAGCACCAGCAGGTCGTGGGCGCGGCGGCGCTCCGGCTCGACGGCCCTGCGGGTGCGCTCGGCCAGTTCCGCGGCGTGGCGTCCCGCGGCGCAGGGGGCGAGCGCCGCGAGCGGCAGGAGCACGAGCAGCGGCTGGATCCTCCCCAGCAGGGCGACGGTCACGAGCAGCCGGACGGTGACCGCCAGCGTCTCCAGCAGGCCGCGCACCACGTTGTTCAGCTGGAGGACGCCCTGCTGGAGCAGGGACAGCTCGTCGGCGAAACCGGGGTCCTCCTGCCGGTCCAGCGTCGCGCCGTCCTGCGTGGCGCGCACGAGGCGCGCCGTGGTGGCCAGGACGGCCCGCTCCCCCAGGACGCCGAACACCATCGACGTGAAGTGCACCATGGTCAGCTGGACCACGGCCAGCACGGCGAGGCGCTCCGGGTCGGCGGCGTCCCCGGTGCGGGCCTCGGTGCGGTGCCCGGGCGCCAGGTGGTCCCGGACGATCGGCTCGACCGCGTCCTGCGGGCTCCTGGTGCCGGCCGGCAGCACGACCTCGATCGCGAGGTCGCTGTCCAGGCTGATGGCGACCTTCGCCATGGCACCCCCCGAAAGGCTCTCCTGACGCCCTGCCCGGGACGGGCGGCCGGCGGTCCGCGACGGGCACGTCGCCGCACCGGGGACGGGCGGATCACGGCCCGCCCGCCGTCAGGGCAGGACGAGGGCGTCCTTGACGTAGATGGTCGCCTGCCGGGCCCCGGGGTCGCCCGAGGCGAAGCCCATGCACAGGCGGAAGGTGGCGGGGTCCGCCGCACTGGGCACCTGGACGGCCAGTCCCTCCGGCTCGCGGTAGGTGAGGCTGTAGGCGGCCCTGGTCGGCCGCGTCTCGAGGATCGCGCCGGTGCCCAGGTCGACGGAGGTGAGGAAGGTGTTGCCCTCGCCGTCGGGGGAGACGACGACGGTCTCCGCGGTGCCGTCGCCGTCCAGGTCGATCTGCTGGGTGGTGCCGTAGGCGTTGCCGTGCATCAGGTACAGGTACCGGCCGGCGACGGCGTAGCCCTGGAAGTCGGGCGTGCCGTACTGGGCGGGGACGGTGACGGCGGGCTCGGCGATGTCGGCGAGGGGCGCGTTCCAGATGCCCAGCCGGGCCAGGTCCAGGTCGTGCACGGCGTACCGCATGCCGCCGTCGGTGCCGTAGCGGTGGACCAGGCGCCCGTACACGGGGTCGACGGAGGCGGTGTTGGCCGTGCTGCCGGGGACGGGGGTGTGCTTGACCAGCGCGGAGGAGCTGCTGTCGACCACGGCGCCGTCGACGAACCTGAAGCGGGCCAGGCGCCGGCCCCGGCTGGACTTCCCGTCCGAGGTCGGAACCGCGTCGGCCTCGGTCCACAGGTAGGCCCCCGAGCCGAAGGGCTCCACGCCGAAGCTCACGCCGTGGCCGAGGCCACGGGCGTACATGGAGCCCAGCTGGTTGCCGGACAGGTCCCACCGGGTGATGCACAGGTCGCCGCGGATGCTGCGGTCGGTGCCGCTGACCGGCGCCGGCTCGCCGGAGAGCTGGATGCCGCCCTCCATCACCTGGGCCAGGTAGATGCGGCCGTTGACGTTGTCGAAGCCGAAGGACTGCAGGACGGTCGAGTCGTGCAGCGGCTTCTCGCGGATGAACGGGTCCGAGCCGTCGTCGAGGTCCACGACCGGGGAGTCGAGCAGCAGTCCGGACCCCGGGGTGGCGGGCGCACCGGCGGCGTGCGCCGCGGCCGTGCCGAGCAGGGTGGTGCCCGATGCCGCCGCGGCGGCCGCGCTCCAGCCGAGGAGCGAGCGCCGGCTGAGGCGCGGTCCCCTGCGCGGACCGGGTGTCGCGTGGGTGTCCATGCTTTCCCTCCTTCGCCGGCGGGCCGTCGGGAGGGTCGCCGGCCGGCGACGTGATCGTGCCAGCTGGACGGGGACATGACCAATCGTGGAGGGCGGGGTCCGCGCCGGGCGAGGAGGGGATCGCGGGCATCCCGCCGGACGGCGTCGCCGACCACAGCCCGCTCGGCACGGGGGCCCAACCGGGGAGATCACCACCGACCTGCGCGGGGCGATGTCCGGGGTGGACACCCGCGTCGGCCCGGCCGCCGGCACCACGCCCGTGCTCTGGAGCCTCGTCCGTGCGGTCCGCTCCGCCGTCCGGCGCGTCGAGGCGGGCCGGGCCGTCCTGCAGGGCCGAGGGAGGTGTGGGGACCCGGCCGGAGACCCGACCACCCGGCCGACGGCATGTCACGGGTTCGACACGTGGACATGGCCGTTCCCGTCGAACACGTTGACGATGGAGACGGGGCCGTCGCCGTGGATGTGGTTCTCGACCCGCGTCGGGTGCTGCCCGTCGATCTGCACGGGATGCCGGCGTGGCGGGTTCAACCGGTTTCGGCCCGGGGCGGTCGCCGCGCCGACGAGGGGCCGGGCGGCCCTGCCGGGGCCCCGCGCCCGTCGGCGGGCGACCGCGGCCACCGGCGGCGACGTGCCGCCGGGCGAGGTTCCCGCAGGAACGCGACGGCGGCGGCAGCGCCCCCGTCCCGGACGGGCGGAGGGTGTCGGGCCCGGGGGGCGGGGCAGGCGAGGGGCATGTGGCTGTTGCGGCCCCCGGGTGTCTACCGGGCCCAGGCGGACACCGAGCTGCTCGTGGCCTGTGTGCGGCGTGAGGCGCCGCATGCGGGCACCGAGGTGCTGGACCTGGGGACGGGCACGGGGGCGGTCGCCCTCGCGGCCGCCGCCCACGGGGCCCGGGTGACCGCCGTCGACGTGTCACGCCGCGCGCTGGCGGCCGCCTGGCTGAACGGCGCGGTACGGCGGCGCCGGATCCGGGTGCGGCACGGCGACCTGACGGGGCCGGTGCGCCACCGCCTGTTCGACCTGGTGGTGTCCAACCCGCCGTACGTGCCCGCGACGGGCACCGCTCCCCCGGCCCGCGGGAGCGCACGGGCCTGGGACGCCGGACCGGACGGGCGGGCGCTGCTCGACCGCATCTGCCGGCTGGCGCCCGCGGTGCTGGCGCCGGGCGGCGTCCTGCTGCTGGTGCACTCCGCGGTGTCCGGGGTCGGCGCCACGTGCCGGGCCCTGGAGCGGGCCGGGCTCGCCGTCGAGGTGGCCGCCCGCCGGGCCGAGCCCTTCGGCCCGGTGATGACGGGACGGGCGGCCTGGCTGGAGGGCCGGGGGCTGGTGGCGCCCGGCGAGCGGCACGAGGAGCTGGTGGTGGTCCGCGGTGTCCGGACCGGATAGGCCGGAGAGGGTCGAGGCCGCCGGGGGCGGGCCGGACGGTCCGGGCGGGTCGGGCGGTACGGGCGGTCCGGGCGGTCCGGGCGACTCAGGCGGTCCGGGCGGGTCGGACGCGCCGGGCGGCGGTCGCCCTGCCGGGCGCCGGGCGGACCGGGCCGCGGTGCGGGTGACCCTGCCGGACGGGGTCGGCCCGGCCCTGGTGGAGGGTCCGGTGGAGGTGGTGCTGCCCGACGGCTCGGTGCGGGAGAGCGGGCGTCCCGTCGTGGCGCTGTGCCTGTGCCGCCGCAGCAGGCGCTACCCGTTCTGCGACACCAGCCACCGCCGCCGCTCGCTCCCCCCGGCGGAGGGCCGGGGGGAGCGCGGCGCGGTCCCCCCGGACGGGGACGGCGGGACGTCGGGCGGGGACGGGTCAGGCGGGGACGGAGGGGTGCCGGGCGGGGACACCGGGGCCGAGGGCGGGGACGGTGTCGAGGGGCGCGCGCAGTGAGGTGCGGCCCTGCTCCCAGCAGTCGAGGAGGTGGCGGGCGAGCCGGCCGTCGACCAGGTCGGCCGCGGCGAGCCCGAGGGCGACGTCGTCCTCCAGTCCCGGCTCGTCCGCGAGCAGCGCCTCCACCACGCCGTGGCGCACGAGCTGCTCGTGCACGGCGTCGGCCTCGACGTGCTCCCGGTAGAAGCCGGTTCCCGCCGGTCCGGCGCCCAGCCGCTCCAGGGCGGCGGCGAGCCGCGCCGACCCGGGCGATGAGGTGATCTCCGCGTGGGCGAACTGGCCCACCAGGGCGCCGCGGTGCGCCCGGTGCAGGGCGAACAGCGACATGAGGTTGACCACCGCCAGGGTCGGCGCAGGGGCGAGGTCCAGGTAGCGGCCGTAGGACGGGTCCAGGCCCAGGTCCTCCATCATCGCCGCGAACAGCCGGGCGTGGACCCGCTCGGGGCGGCCCCCGCCGTACTCGTCGTACTCGACGCCCACCAGGACCGCCTGCGCGGCGCCGTGCAGGCGGGGGATCGCCCACGCCTGGGGGTCCCCCTCCTTGAGGTGGTAGAGGGAGCGGTGCACCAGGTACTCGCGCGCCTGCCACCGCTCGCCGCCGCGCAGCAGGTGGTGGGAGGGCCCGCCGCCGTCGGCGGGCTCGACCAGCAGCTCGCGCAGCTGCCGCTCCAGCGGCGGCACCGGCGCCACGGCGGTGCGGACCGCCGCGAGGAAGGCCTCCTCCAGGCGGCGGCGGAACGCCAGGAGCCCCGGGTCCCACTCCCAGGACGCGTCCACGCCGGCGAAGCCGCGGTAGTGCAGCTCGTAGCAGGTGTACAGGGCCAGCTGGCAGTCCTCGCCCCAGGGGTCCCCCACCGGGACGGCGGGGAGCGGGGCCGGACCGGGCGGCGGGCCGGCCGCGAGCGCGGCGGCCAGGGCCTCGGACAGCGGCCCGCGGGGGGCGGGGAGCGCGGGGCCGGGCCCTGCGGCTGTGACGCCCATGGGAGCGCCTCCTCTCCGGGACGGCGTGCGTGCGTCCCCCTCCGCCTACCCGCCGCCGCGGCTGCCGACCCGGCCCGCCGGGCACGGGGTGGCGCTCCCCCGGCGCCGGAGGGAGGGTGGCGGGGTGGACGAGTTCGACCTCGACGTCATGCTCCAGCGGGCACTGGACCGCCTGGCGCTGCTCGCCGAGGCGTCCGAGGTGCTCGTGAGCACCCTGGACGCGGACGAGGCCCTGCGCCGGGTGTGCCGGATCCTGGTCCCGCAGCTGGCGGACTGGTGCAGCGTCGAGCTGCTCGGGGACGACGGCCGGGTGAGGCGCGCCGCCACGGCCCACCGCCGCCCCGCGGGGGCCTCGGCCCGCCTGCGGGAGGGGCCCGTCCCGCCGCCGCCGCCCGACGCCGGCGGCCCGCTGGCCCGGGCCCTGCGCGGCGCGGGCCCCCTGCTGGTCGGCGGCCGGGGCGGAGCGGCCCCGGCCCCGGGCGGCTGCACGGGCGGGGCGTGGGAGGGAGAGCTGCTGGGCGCCGAGGAGGCGGCCTCGGCGATCGTGGCGCCGCTGCGCGCGCGGCGCCGGGTGCTGGGCGCCCTCACGGTGGCCCGCACCGCCGGAGGGCCGGTCCTCGGAGCGGACGAGGCGGCGCTCGTGGAGGACCTGGCGCACCGGATCGCCCTGGCCGTGGACAACGCCCGGCTGCACGCCGAGGTGCAGCGCACCGCCGAGCAGTTCCAGCACGCGCTGCTGCCCGGCCTGCCCGACGTGGCCCCCGTGGAACTGGCCGCCCGCTACCGCCCGGCCCGGGTGGGGGCGGCGGAGGTGGGAGGTGACTGGTACGACGCGTTCCGGCTGCCCGGGGACGGCACCGCGCTCATCATCGGCGACGTGACCGGGCACGACGTGCGGGCCGCGGTCGCGATGAGCCAGCTGCGGAACATGCTGCGCGGCATCGCCTGCGACCGCACCGAGCCCCCGGGGATGATCCTGCGCCGGCTGGACCTCGCCCACCACGCCCTGTCGGACACGACGGCCACCTGCCTGTACGGCATCCTGCGCCCGCTGCCGGACGGCAGGTGGCAGCTGTCCCACGCGAGCGCCGGCCACCCGCCGCCGCTGCTGGCCACCGGCCGGGGCGACACCTGCTACCTCGACGAGGGGCGCGGGCTGATGCTGGGCGTCGACCCGCACGGCGCCCGGCCGAGCGCCACCGCGGTGCTGACCGCGGGCTGCACCCTGCTGCTCTACACCGACGGACTCGTCGAGCGCCGGGGCGAGGACCTGGAGACCGGCTTCACCCGGCTGCGCCACCACACGGCGGCCCTCGCCCGCCGCCCGCTGGCGGAGCTGTGCGACGAACTCCTCTCGGGGCTCCTCGGCGACCACCACCCCGACGACACCGCGCTGCTCGCCCTGCGGCTGCCGCCCGCGACGCAGGGGTGAGCGACGCAGGGATGAGGGATGCAGGGATGAGGGGTGCAGGGATGAGGGGTGCAGGGATGAGGGGTGCAGGGGTGAGGGGTGCAGGGGTGAGGGGTGCAGGGGTGAGCGCCGGGACGGGCCCTCGGACGCCCCGTCGGCGGCCGGCGCGCGACGCCCGGCGCCGCCGTGACGCCCGCGACGACGGCCGGTCCGGGCCGTCCTCGGACCAGGGGCCGGTCCGGCCGGGAGACGCACGGCCCCGTGTCCCGCCGGGGGCGGCGGGTAGGCGCGGGGCGGACACCGCGAGCTTCCGAGGAGGTCGTCGACATGCCCAGGGGTTCGAGCCCGAAGCGCGAACGGCAGTACGAGCACATCAAGGAGAGCGCGCGGCAGCGCGGCGAGGGCGAGGAGCGGGCCGAGGAGATCGCCGCCCGCACGGTGAACAAGGAGCGCGCCCGCTCCGGCGAGGCCCGCACGGCGAGCGGCTCCTCGCTGCGCGGCCCCTCCCCCTCCCGGCGCGGCGGACAGCGGTCCCACGGCGGAGGCGGCGGATCCCGCGGCGGGTCCGGCGGCCCCACGAAGGAGCAGCTGTACGCGGAGGCGCGCAAGCGCGACATCAAGGGCCGCTCGACCATGACCAAGGACGAGCTGCGGCACGCCCTGCACAGGTGACCGGGCGGCCGCGCGGGCGCCGCCCGCCCGGTCCGGGCGGGCGGCGCCGCTGTCTCCGGCGGCTGCGGGGTCCACCGGAGGCACGGGCCTCCTCCGGCACCCGGACGGCCGCACCGGCCCGCCGGCCTCCCCGTCCTCGCCGGCCGGGTGAGGTCCGTGGACGGCAGCCCCGCGGCACCCCGCCCGTGGACGACCGGGGCGCCGGTCCCGTCGGCGGCGCGACCGGCGGCACGGCCCGCAGCACGACCCGCGAAGCCGCCCGCGTCCGGACCGGGCCCCTCGTGGGGGTCGCGTCCCTCGGCCGGGGCCGTCCGGGCACGGGCCCTCCGGCTCCGCCGAGCGGATCGCCCGGTCAGACCCCACACTCGCAGGGGGCGGGACGACCGGGCCGGAAGGCAGGACGCGCATGAACACCCCGGCAGTACGCGAAGGCGTCGTGCGCGACGTCATGGACCGCTGGAAGGCCGCCCTCGACGCCCACGAGCCCGAGCGGATCGCGACGTGCTTCACGCAGGACGCGGTCTTCCAGGGGCTGCACCCCTACACCGTCGGCCGCGAGGGCATCGCCGAGTACTACGCCTCCCAGCCGCCGGGCCTGAAGGCGGAGTACCGGATCCTGGAGACCCGGCAGGTGGCGGAGGACGCCGTGCTCGCCTACCTGGGCGTCGACTTCTCGTTCACCGACCGGGCGACGCTGGACGTGCGGCTCGGCGTGGTGCTCGTGCGCACACCGTCCGGCTGGGCCATCGGCCACTACCAGGTCTCCAGGCTCGACTGACGATCGGCAGCGACACCCGAGGAGAGAGCCATGAGGAAGTTCCTGGTCGAACTGAGGACCGCGTTCCCCGACGGCACGGACCAGGCCGAGATCGACCGGCTGCGCGCGGCCGAGGCCGTCCGCGCCGGGGAGCTCGCCGCCGCCGGCCACCTGGTGCGGCTGTGGCGCCCGGTCGGCGAGATGCGCAGCATCGGCCTGTGGCGCGCGGCGGACGAGGCGGAACTGCACGAGAAGGTGCTGGGCACGCTCCCGCTGCACCCGTTCATGACCGCTCACGTGACCGCCGTCGCGTCCCACCCCAACGACCCGGGCGGCCCGGGCAGGGCCGGGCGGGAGGCCTGACCCGGGCCGCCGGCGGCCGCCCGGCACCGTCGCCCGCGGCGGTGCCGGGCAGGGCTCAGCGCCCGGGCAGGCGGGTGGTGATCTCCTGCAGCACCCAGCCGTTGCCGTCCGGGTCCTCGAACGAGGCGAACGAGGCGTAGCTGCCGCGCCCCGGGTCGGGCCCGGGCACGCGGGCCTCGGTGCCGGCGTGGTGGAAGAACCCGCCCGCGTCGTGGAAGACCTCGCTGATGCCGACCCCACGTCCGGCCAGCTCCTCGCGGGCGGCCACGATGTCGTCGACGACCAGGTGGAGGCCCTGCAGGCTTCCGGGGTCGGCGGTGGTGACGCGCCCCCCGAACAGGATGGAGCAGGGCGACCCCGGAGGAGTGACGTGCACGACCCGGAAGCCGTCGTCGCCGGAGCGGTCGACGTCGGTCCTCCAGCCCAGCGTCGTCTCGTAGAAGTCCTTGGCCCGGTCGACGTCCGCGACGGGCAGCACGACGACCTCGATCTTCATGTCCATGACTGTCTCACTTCTCCGATGTCGGCGTGACTGCTCGTCGTCGGTGGCCAGCCCGGTGCGGACAGGCCCCGTCGTCGTGCGCACAAGGGGGCATCCGGCCACCGGGGGCCGGTCGGCACGGACGGGTACGGCTGCTCGGGCCACCCGGGAGGGGAGGCCGACGATTCCCGCCGGGATGTCCGACCGTCCGGCACCATCAGTCTTGCATCGCCGTATTCCGCCGCAACCCAGGACGGACCGGCCCCGGCGCCGGGTGCTCCGGCCGCAGACCCCTGACCGTCCCCGTCCCCGCCCCGGGCGGGGCGCTTCCGGTCGCAGGCCGGATCCGCCGGGAGGGGCGGTCCGACCCTCCCGCCGTCGGGGATCCGCACCGAACGCGCTCCGGCGTCCCGGGCCGACCGCCCTGCGGGCCGGGACGGGCCCGCCGGCCGGGCCGTCGGTCCCGGCCGGCGGGAACCGCTCCACGCCCTGGCGGCCCCGCGCCGGACGAGCGCCGCACCCTGGCAACCGGAATCAGTTCCGGTCCGGGGTGCACGGAACCGGTCGGCGGACGGAGCGGCGGGAGGGGACCGGCCTTGGCGGGCACGACGGCGGGCACGGAGCCGCGGCGGCTGCGCGCGGACGCGCAGCGGAACGAGGACCGGCTGCTGGAGGCGGCGGTGTTCGCCCGGGACGGGGCCGGTGCCTCGGTGAAGGACGTCGCCCGCGAGGCCGGCGTCGGGGTCGGCACGCTCTACCGCCGGTTCCCCTCCAAGGAACTGCTCGTCGAGGCCACCTACCGCCACGAGGTGGAGCGCCTGTGCCGGGCGGCGCCCGAACTCGCCGCGTCCCTGCCGCCCGTCGAGGCCCTGCGGACCTGGATGGAGCGGTTCGTGGTCTTCATGGCCGCCAAGCAGGGGATGGCCGACGCCCTGCGCGTGGTGCTCACCGACGACAGCCGGCGGTTGCACACCCGCGCCCTCCTGGCCGAGGCGATCGACCACCTGCTTACCGCCGGGGCGCAGCAGGGCGTGTTCCGCTCCGGGACCGGCGCCCACGACGTCCTGATGGCACTGGGCGGCATCTGCCTCATCACCGACCACGACCAGCGGCCCGAACTCGCCCACCGCCTGATCGGCCTGATGCTCCACGGCGTGGTGGCCGGAACCTGAGCCGGCCCGTGGCGCACGGACAGCCGTCGGCAGGGCCGCTCGGGCAGGACCGCCCGACCGGGCACGCACGGAGCGGGCCCGTACGGGTGCCGCTCCCCGGGCGGCCGGGCGGGCGGCGCCGGACGGTCCGACCGCCCGGGGGGTGAGGGGCGGAGCCCGCCCTCCCTGCCGGCCGTCCCGGAACCGCAGGTCACAGCCGTCGTCCCGGCCCTCCGGCAGAGCCGGAGCGGTTCCCTGCCCCCGATGGCCCTCCCCCGGGGACGGGTGTAGCGTTCGATTCGAGCACGGCGTGCGATCCCTCCCGCTCGCCCTCCGGGCTGTGGGCGAAGGAGTCATCCGGCCCTTCGACGGCGTGCCCGGCCCTGCTGCCGACTCCGGCGGTCGGCTCCGCAGGGTCGAGCCTCGTCGGGGACCAGGGTGCCCCCTGCGTCCCGCCGCACGGCCGCCGTCGACGGTCGACGGGCGCTCCTCCGGGATGCGGGTTCCGCCGGGGCCCCGGTCACCCTGCTGCCGCGCCGCCCTCCGAGCGGCTCCCGGGCATCCCTCCTCCGTCCTCCCTGTCACGTCGGCCGCCCGTCAGGACCTCGCGACCGACCCGGTCACGTCAGCCGCGAGCGGTGCCCCGCCCCGGGGCCCACGAGCCCGACGGCGCCTTCGCCGGGGGCGCCGGGACCACAGCCGAACGGGTCGGCAGCCCGAGCGGGGAGTGCTTCCCGACCCACGTCCGCACCTACAGCGCCCCTGCCGGCCGGCGGCCGGAGTCCAGGACCGGGAAGGAGGCCGTCACCGTGGTCGCGACCTTGATCGCAGTCAATGTCGGAATGCCCCAGGACGTCCCGTGGCACGGGAAGACGGTGCACACGGGGATCTACAAGCAGACCGTGTCCGGGCCCCGGACGGTGAGGCGGCTCAACATCGACGGGGACGGCCAGGGCGACCTGGGCGGGCACGGCGGGGAGCAGCGGGCCGTGCTGGTCTACCAGCTGGACTCCTACCGGTTCTGGGCCGACCAGCTGGGGCGCGACGACCTGGAGCCGGGGAACTTCGGCGAGAACTTCACGGTGGACGGGCTCCCGGACGACGAGGTGTGCATCGGCGACCGGTACCGGATCGGCAGTGCGCTGTTCGAGGTCACGCAACCGCGGGTCACGTGCTACCGGGTGGGCCTGCGCATGGGTGAGCCCCGGATGGCGGCGCTGCTGGTCTCCCACCGCCGACCGGGTTTCTACCTGCGGGTCATCGAGGAGGGCGAGGTGGAGGCCGGGCAGGAGATCGTCAAGGTCTCCAGCGGCCCGGAGGCGATGACCGTCGAGGAGATCGACGGAGTCCTCTACCTCCCGGGGCACACCCGCGCCCAGGTGGAGCGGGCGCTGCGCATACCGGCGCTGAGCCCGGGCTGGCAGGGGTCCATGCGCACCCTCCTGGAGCAGGCCGACGCCGCTCCGGGGACGTCCTCGGGCAGCGCCGGCCTCACGGCGGCGGCGGGCGCCCCGCCGCCCGCGTGGACCGGCTTCCGCCCCCTGGTCGTCACGGACATCCGGCCCGAGAGCCGGAGCGTCTTCTCGGTGTTCCTGGCCTCGGCCGACGGTGCCGCGCTGCCGCCGGCCCTGCCCGGGCAGTTCCTCACCGTGAGGGTGCGGCGCGAGGGGGGCGCACCTCCGCTGATCCGCAGCTACTCCCTGTCCGGCGAACCCGGGACGGGCGTGTACCGGATCAGCGTGAAGGTCGAACCGCACGGTGTCGCCAGCAACCACCTGCGCACCCACCTCAGGGTCGGTGACAGCCTCGACGTCGCGGCACCCCGCGGCACCTTCCGCCTGACCGAGGGCGGGACCCCCGTGGTGCTGCTGTCGGCCGGAGTGGGGGTGACCCCCGTGCTGGCCATGCTGCACGCCCTCGCCCGCGGCCGCTCCGGCCGCCAGGTGTGGTGGCTGCACGTGGCCCGCAACGGCGCCGAGCACCCCTTCGCCCAGGAGGTCCACGACCTCGTCGCGAGCCTCGCGGACGCCCGGTCGCACGTCTACTACAGCAGGCCGGGCGCCGCGGACCGCGAGGGGAGCGACTACACCGAGGCCGGCCGCCTCTCGGCCGACCGGATCCTCGGCCTGGGACTCCCGGCCGACGCCGACGCCTACGTCTGCGGACCGGCGCCCTTCATGGAGAGCGCCAGCGCCGCGCTCGTCAGGGCCGGCCTGGAGGCGTCCCGCGTGCACGGCGAGATCTTCAACGCCGGCCCGTCGCTCACGCCGGGGATCAGCGGCGCAGCGGCCGCGCGCGCCCCTCACCAGCCCCCGGGGCCCCCGGCACCGGGCCTTCCGTCTCGTTCGCCCGCAGCGGCCTCACCGTCCCCTGGGACGACAGCCGGGACTCGCTCCTGGAACTGGCCGAGGCGTGCGACGTACCGGTCCAGTGGTCGTGCCGCACCGGTGTGTGCCACACCTGCGAACTCGCCCTGATGTCCGGTTCGGTCGACTACGCGCCGGATCCGGTCGAACCGCCCGCCGAGGGCAACATCCTCATCTGCTGCTCCAAGCCCACCCAGGACCTGGTCGTGGACCTCTAGACGGCGTCCTGACGGGCGGCGGCCCGTCGCCCCCGCGCGCCGACCCTGCGGCAGGACCCGTTCCCTGCGGGTCCGGTCGGCCCCGGGGCGGCGCGGCCGGCCACGGCGAGGCCTCCGCCGGAGCCGGCGGAGGCCGGGACCGCACGGCGGGCCGCGCCTGTCCACGGATCTCAATCTTGACCGTAAAGTCAAGAACTGGTACGCTGCAGGGATGGCACGACCCCGCAACTTCGACGAGCGACAGGTCCTCGGTTCCGTGCGCGAGCAGTTCTGGGACCGGGGGTACACCGCCACATCCGTGAGCGACCTCATGGAGGTCACCGGCCTCGGCAAGGGAAGCCTCTACGGCGCGTTCGGGGACAAGCGGCAGCTCTTCCTCCGGACCCTCGACGAGTACCGCGCCGAGCAGCTCGACGCCGTCCGGGGGGCGCTGGAGGGACCGGGCACGGCGCTGGAGCGCCTGACCGGCCTCCTCGAAGGGGTGTCGGACGGCTACCGCAACGACGCGCAGCGCCGCGGCTGCCTGCTCGCCAACAGCACCTCGGAGCTGCACGGCCAGGACCCCGACGTCGTCTCCCGGGCCAGGTCGACCTACCAGGCCGTCGAGGACCTCCTGGTGGCGTGCGTCGAGGAGGCCCAGCGGGACGGCGACCTCGACCGGGGGACCGGGGCGCGGGAGCTCGGCCGCCTGCTGCTGTCGGTCCTGCAGGGCATCGAGTTCCTCGCCAAGACCGGCATGGACGGCGCCGCGCTGAAGGGGATCGGGAACACCGCCCTCGCCCTCCTGCCGCGCCCCTGAGCGCGCTCCCGGACCGCCCGCCCGCACCCGGGCAGGCCGGGGCGCGCACCTCGGCGGCGGGGCCTGACGTCCTCCGCAGGCCCCGCCGCCGGCCCGGCGGTGACGGCGGGCCGGGTGCGGGCGGCGCCGATCACCCCGCGCCCGGCCGTGCCGCCGGGCGGTCAGACCTGGTTGATGCCGCCGTCGACGTAGAGCTCGATGCCGGTGACGAAGCTGCTCTGGTCCGAGGCGAGGAAGAGCGCCGCGGC
>NZ_JBIAWP010000031.1:0-47396 GCF_042895785.1 Streptomyces sp. NPDC001380
CGAACCCGGAAGCTAAGCCTTACAGCGCCGATGGTACTGCAGGGGGGACCCTGTGGGAGAGTAGGACGCCGCCGAACAATCATTCAAAGCCGCGGGCCCAGCGATCTGCTGGGGCCGCGGCTTTTTGTTTGCCCGCCGACCGGTCGCCGTGGGAGCGCCGGCACGGTAGGCGGGCGCATGCAGGACAATGGAAAGCGGTGTGCAACCGCCGGCACCGCGCCGCACCGTGCAGCAGTCGCACGGTGGGGCAGAGCTAGAAGAACCTGAAGGAGCCAACCTCGATGTCGAACTCACCCCAGGACCGTCCGGAGCGCCGTTCGGGAGACGGGCCGCAGGGCCGGGGAGACGCCGAGCGTGGCGGCTCCCGAGGCGGCCGCAGCTTCGAGCCCCGTGCACGCGGCCAGTGGTCGGACGCCCGCGGAGGGAACCGCGGGCGTGACGACCGCGGTGGATCCTCCTACCGTCGCGACGACCGGCCCGGCGGTTACCAGGGGGACAACCGCGGTGGCGGTTTCCGCCGGGACGACCGTCCTGGTGGCTACCAGCGCGACGACCGTGACCGTGGCCCGCGTGAGGGCGGTTTCCGTCGTGACGACCGGCCCGGCGGTGGATTCCGTCGGGATGACCGTGACCGTGGCCCGCGTGAGGACCGTGGTCCGCGCGAGGGCGGCTTCCGTCGCGACGACCGGCCCGGCGGTGGTTTCCGCCGCGACGACCGGCCCGGTGGCTACCAGCGCGACGACCGTGACCGTGGCCCCCGTGAGGGTGGTTTCCGTCGTGAGGAGCGTCCGGGCGGTTTCCGTCGGGATGACCGTGACCGTGGCCCGCGTGAGGACCGTGGTCCGCGCGAGGGCGGCTTCCGTCGTGACGACCGGCCCGGCGGTGGTTTCCGCCGCGACGACCGGCCCGGCGGTGGTTTCCGCCGCGACGACCGGCCCGGCGGTGGTTTCCGCCGCGACGACCGGCCCGGTGGCTACCAGCGCGACGACCGTGACCGTGGCCCGCGTGAGGACCGTGGTCCGCGCGAGGGCGGCTTCCGCCGCGACGACCGTGACCGTGGCCCCCGTGAGGGTGGTTTCCGTCGTGAGGAGCGTCCGGGCGGTTTCCGCCGGGATGACCGTGACCGTGGCCCCCGTGAGGACCGTGGTCCGCGTGAGGGCGGTTTCCGCCGTGAGGAGCGGCCCGGCGGCTACCAGCGCGACGACCGTGACCGCGGCCCCCGTGAGGGCGGCTTCCGTCGCGACGACCGTGACCGTGGCCCGCGCGAGGGCGGTTTCCGCCGTGACGAGCGGCCCGGCGGCGGTTTCCGCCGCGAGGAGCGTCCCGGTGGGTTCCGCCGTGACGACCGCGACCGTGGCCCCCGTGAGGGCGGCTTCCGTCGTGACGACCGCGGTCCGCGTCGGGACGACCGGTTCGGCGGCGGGCGTGACCGGCGGGACGACCGTGGCGGACGCCCGTACGAGGGTCGTGGCGGCCGGTTCGAGGGGCGTGGCGAGTCGGACGACCGCCGGCCGAACTACGAGCCGGTCCGGCGTCTGCCGATCCCGGAGGACGTCACCGGCATGGAGATCGACGCCGACGTCCGCCAGGAGCTGAAGAGCCTCCCCAAGACCCTCGCGGACGACGTGGCCCGCAACCTGGTGATGGTGGCCCGCCTTCTGGACAGCGAGCCGGAGCAGGCCTACGACTACTCCCGGGTGGCCCTGCGGCTTGCTTCGCGCGTCGCCGCCGTCCGGGAGGCCGCAGGCTTCGCGTCCTACGTGACCGAGCGGTACTCCGAGGCGCTGACCGAGTTCCGGGCGGCGCGGCGGATGACCGGCCGTGCCGACCTGTGGCCGGTCATGGCCGACTGCGAGCGCGGCCTCGGCCGTCCGGAGCGGGCGCTGGCCATGGCCGGTGAGCCCGAGGTGAAGCAGCTGGACAAGGCGGGCCAGGTCGAGATGCGCCTGGTGGCGGCCGGTGCCCGCAGCGACATGGGGCAGTTCGACGCGGCCGTGGTGACCCTGCAGAGCCCCGAGCTCGCGTCCAGCTCGGTGCAGCCGTGGACGGCCCGGCTTCGGTACGCCTACGCCGAGGCGCTCATCGCCGCGGGGCGTGCCGACGAGGCCCGCGACTGGTTTTCCAAGGCCGCCGACGCGGACCAGGAGGGCGTGACCAACGCGGCCGAGCGGCTGGCCGAGATCGACGGCCTGGAGTTCGTCGACGCCCTCGACCCTGAGATGGACGAGGACGACGACGCGGTCGAGGGCGGCGCGGACGCCGCTCCTGTCGAGGGCGCCGTCGACGCCGAGGACGACCTGGACGAGGCTGACGACCTGGACGAGGCGGACGACTCCGAGGACGACGAGGACGACGAGGCAGAGGCCTCGGACGGTACGTCGGCCGACGAGGAGCCGGCGGACCGGGGCGCGTTCCTGAACAGCCCGTTCCGGGAGCCCGGCACCGACGCCGCTCCGGCCGAGGGCAAGGCCGAGGCCGGGGAGAAGGCAGGGGACGCGGCGGGCGAGCCCGCCGACCGCGGGCAGGACGACCCCGCCCAGGGCTGAACCCCGGTGTGCCCGCGCGTCCGTGACGCGGCGGCAGACAGGTGAAGGAGGCGCCCCGCCGGAGGATTCCGGCGGGGCGCCTCCCGTCGTACGTGACGGACCGTCAGCCCAGGTCCAGGCTTCGCAGGACCAGCCCGGTGGCCGGCTTGGGCCCGAAGGAGGTGGACTTGCGGGGCATGGTCACACCCTGCTCGGCGAGCCGCCGCACCACGCCCTCGTCCACCGGGTGCAGCAGGACCGCCGTGCCGCCGTTCCGTTCGGCCTCCCGTACGGCCGCGGCCTCGTCGTGCAGGTAGCCGACGGCCTCCGCGGTGTCCGGCACCCGCCAGACGCCGTCCAGCAGCACCGAGTGCAGCACGGTGGCGTCCAGCCGCCGCCACTCCTCGGGCCGGTCGGTCCGCACGGCCTGCTTCAGCGCGGCCTCCCCGGGGCCGCGCAGCAGCCGGTACCGCCCGTCCCCTGCCAGGACGAACGCGTTGGGGACCGGCTCCCCCGTCCCCCCGCCGCCGGCCTGCTTCGCGGCGGCCAGGGCGTCGAGGGCGTCCGGGAGGGAGGACCCGAGGTCGTCGACGCGCCAGCCCTCGCCCAGCAGCTCCAGGGCCCGGGCCGGAGGGAGGTGCCGCAGGACCCGGTGGATCGCCCGCACCCGCAGCGGGTAGCGGGCCGTGTCGACCAGCAGCACCATGCCGCGGTCCCACGGACTGTGCGCGAGGTGCCGGTGCTCCTGCTGCAGCCGCAGGTACATGGCCCAGCGGTGGTGGCCGTCGGCGATCAGCGCCCGGCAGGTGGCGAGGTCCGCCGCCACGGCGGCGTGCTCGGCGGCGCCGGTGACCGCCCACAGGCGGTGGCGGACGCCGTCGGAGGTGGTCGTGGTCAGCAGCGGCGGCCGCCGGGCGGCCTCCTCCACCACGCCCGCCGCGCCGCCCTTGCCCCGGTAGGTCAGCAGGAGCGGTTCGAGGTTGGCGCGGGTGGTGCGCATCAGGCCGACGCGGTCGGCGACGGGCCCGGGCATGACGTCCTCGTGCGGCAGGACCACGCCCGCCGAGGGAGGGCTGACGGCGAGGGCGCCGATCAGGCCCCGCTGGAGCAGGCCCTCGTCCGGTGCGCCGTCGGGGCCGGGGAGGCGCTGCTCGTACACATACAGGGCAGGGGTCTCGTCGGCGGCCAGGACGCCTTCCTGCCGCCACGCGGCCAGCAGCCGGGCCGCGTGCCGGTAGCGGGTGTCGACGCACCCGGGCTGCGGTCGGCCGGGGCCGGCCTCGGGCCGGGGCAGGATCAGCCGCACCACGTTGTGGGGGTCGGCCGTCTCCAGCCGCGCCAGCCGGTCCGGGTCGACCACGTCGTAGGGCGGCGAGGTGACGGCCGCCAGGCCGCCGACCCGGTCCGGTACGTAGCGCAGTCCGCGGAAGGGCGCCAGCGACAGTCCCGCAGCGGCGACGTGCCCGGGATCGCCGGGGCCGCCCTGGTGAGAAGCTGCTGCACCGTGTGCACTGAGAGCCTCCATTGTGGGCATGTTAACCGGGTACGTCCGGCCGGGTGATCACGGCTCCCGGCCCGGCGGCTGCGGAGGGCGACCGGGAAGGGGCGCGGACATGACCACCGGACGGGAGCGGGCACAGGACCGGGACGCCGTGGACGGCGCCGGCACCGGGGGCGGAGGCGGCGCGGACGGCCCGGACGGCGCGGGCGCTGCGGACGGCGCGGATCCCGGGGGCGCCCCCGGCGGAGGGGACGGTGCGGACGACCCCCGGGAGCACGTGTACGAGTGGTTCCGGCGCGGCAGCCTGCTGCTGGCGCAGGGCAGTGCGGCCGCCGCCGAGCAGTTGCTGGCGCGGGCGGCGGCCGCCGAGCCCGGGTCGCGCTCCATCCGGGAGACCCTGGCGAGGGCCCAGTTCGACGCCGGGTCGTACGCTGCTGCCCTGGAGAACTTCCGGGCGGTGGCCCTGGCCGACCCCTCGGACGACTACGCGCAGTTCGGCTGGGGGCTGGCGGCGGCGCGGACGGGCGACTTCGAGGTGTCCGCCGAGCACCTGGCGCTGGCCGTCGCCATGCGCCCCACGTCCGACCACTACCGTGCGGCGCTGAGGCAGACGCGTGCGACGCTGCGCGCCCGCGCCGGGGCCTTCGGTCCCGTGCCGCCGCACCTGCGCGGCCCGGGACCGCAGCTCCCGGAACCCGACGGCACCCGCAGCGACCGACAGGAAGAGCAGGAATGACGCACACGGCAGCCGGCAGCACCGGCGGAAGCGACGGCGGGACGGCCCCCGGGGCCGGACAGGACGCCGCACCGGCACCGCGCACCGCCCCCGCAGCGAGCGCCCGGCCGCTCGCCGAGGAGTACGACACCGCCCTCCTCGACCTCGACGGGGTGGTCTACGCGGGCCCGCACGCGGTCGACCACGCCGTCGAGGCGCTGGAGGCGGCCCGCCGGGCGGGCATGCGCCTCGCATACGTCACCAACAACGCCTCCCGGCCGCCGCAGGCCGTCGCCGACCACCTCACTGAGCTGGGCGTGCCCGCCGAGGCGTCGGAGGTGGTCACCTCGGCGCAGGCGGCGGCCCGGCTCGTGGCGGAGAAGGTGCCGGCGGGCTCCGCGGTGCTGGTGGTCGGCGGCCGGGGCCTGGAGGAGGCACTGGAGGAGCGCGGACTGCGGCCGGTGCGTTCGCTGGACGACGGCCCGGCCGCGGTGGTGCAGGGCTACGACCCGTCGGTGGGCTGGCAGCACCTCGCCGAGGCCGCGTACGCGGTGGCGCGCGGCCTGCCGTGGGTGGCCTCCAACACCGACCTCACCATCCCCACCGCACGCGGCACCGCGCCCGGCAACGGCACGCTCGTGGCGGCGGTCCGCACCGCGACGGGCGCCGAGCCGGAGGTGGCGGGCAAGCCGCTGCCGCCCATGCACCGCGAGACCGTGATCCGCACCGGCGCCGAGCGGCCGCTGGTGGTCGGCGACCGCCTGGACACCGACATCGAGGGCGCCGCCAACGGCGGCGTCGACAGCCTGCTCGTCCTCACCGGGGTCACCACGGCGGCGCAGCTGCTCGCCGCGCCGCCCGTGCACCGGCCCACGTACGTCGCCGCCGACCTGCGGGCGCTGCTGACGGCGCAGCCCGAGGTGTCGTCCGAAGCCGGCGGCGCGTACCGCTGCGGGGGCTGGACGGCCTCGGTGGGCGGGGACGGCCGGCTCCGGCTGGACGGCGGCGGCGACCCGTACGACGGGTTGCGGGCGCTCTGCGCGGCTGCGTGGACCGCCGCGGACGGCGGCGCGGACGCCCCGGACGGACGCAAGGCGCTGGCCGACCTGGGGCTGTGACCCGTACGGACCTGCCGGGCGGGACCGTTCCGCGGACGGCCGCGGACGGTCTGCGGGGCCGCCCGGCAGGGGCGTCAGATCAGTGACCGCAGCCGCAGCAGGTCGCGCAGCCCCGCCTCCAGCCGGACCCTGCCGTGCGCCCAGGCGGAGGCGAAGTGGAGCTGTCCCGCGACGAGCGCGACCAGGTCGTCGCTGGCCATCGCGAGCCGGATCTGGGCCTTCTCGGCGGGCGGCCCGGGGGTCTCGACGACGTCCTGGATGCGGCCGTCGCGCAGGTGGCCGGAGAACGTGACGTCCAGGTCGGTGACCCAGCAGGTGAGCGAGCGGTCCACCGCGGCGGCGCTGCGGACGTCGCCCTGGGAGCGCGCGAGGTTCTCGCTGAGCCGGGTCAGTGCCGTGCGGCACTCCTCGGAGGTCGCCATGGGTGTCCGCTCCCCTCGTGCGTTGCTGCTCGTGCGTTGCTGCGGGTCGTCCGCCGCCGGTGGTCCGGGTGCGCCCGCCGTCCGGCCTGTCCGTTGTTCGGGCTCCCGGTGACGGTACCCCAGGGTGCGGACGCGTCCGGCGACGCGGCGGGCCCGCTCGCCGGGCCGCCGCGGGACGCCGGGAGGCGGTAGCGTCGTCAGGGGGCGTCCCGGCGATCACGGGCGCCCCGGCGCCGACCGGGTGGGCCGGGGCGGGCGTGACGGAAGCGAGGAGGACCTGATGCGCGACACGCTGCGCGGCTGGGTGCAGTCCGCCGCAGGCATCGCCGAGGAGGCGGGCAGGCGGACGGTGCACACGGCCAAGGACCTGCTGGACCGTACGGGGGTGGACGTCGACGGCCTGCGGCACACGCTGGCCGACCAGGTCCCCGCCTCCGCGCGGTCCCTGCAGTCGCTCGCCGGGGACGCGGCCGCGGCCGGCCGTGAGGGTCGGGACGCGCTGACCGGCTTCGCCCGCACCGAGGCCGAGCGCGCCTGGCACGTCGTCGGCTGGATCGGCGACCAGGCCGTCAAGGTCGGCGTGGTGCTGGAACTGCTGGAGCGCAAGCTGAGGGAGGTGGAGAAGGGCGGCGGGAAGCCGCAGGAGACGCCCCCTCAGCCCAGGGCGGGGAAGCTGTTCGCCGACTGGCACGAGGAGACGGCTGAGGAGCGGTCGACCAGGCCGGAGCGGATCCCGGTCGTGGAGGAGCCCGTACCGGCCCCCGCGCGCAAGGCCCCGGCACGGAAGGCCCCGACGCCGCGGAGGACCGCTGCGGCCGGCGGGACGGCCGCCGCGGAGAAGGCCACGGCCAAGGCCGCTGCGAAGAGGACCGCCGCGGGGACCGCCGCGAAGAAGGCGACGGCGGCACAGGTGGCCGCGACGGCGACGGTCGCCGCGGCGAAGGCGCCCGCCGGGCGGAGCACCGCCGCCGCGAAGAAGGCCACGGCGGCGAAGAAGAGCACGCCCGTGAAGCGGACCGCTCCCGCCGGGACCTCGGCCGCCGAGGCGTTGGAGCAGGTCGCCGCCGCCTCCGCGGGGAAGCCGGCCGCGACCGGGGCCGCCGCGAAGAAGGCGACGGCGGCGAGGAAGGCCACCGCGAGGAAGGCGGCCACGAAGACGACCACCGCGAAGACGACCACCGCGAAGACGGCTGCGGCACCTGCGGCGAAGAAGGCGGCGGCGAAGAAGACGGCGGCGGCCGGGACGGCCGCGGCGAAGAAGACCGCGGCCCGGAAGGCCGCCGATGGCTGAGCCCGCCCCCGAGCCCGCCCCCGAGCCCGCGCCTGAGCCCGCCTCCGGGTCGGGCCTCGCCGGGCCCCTCGGCGGCTCTGGAGCGCCTCCCGCCGGGCCCGTCACCGCCGCCGCGGTCCCGCCCGGGCCCCGTCCCGGCGGCGGGCCCTGGGCGCCGTCGGAGGAGCCGCTGGGCCTCGCCGTGGAGGAGACCGGCCACGCCGCGGTGGACGCCGCCCTGGCCCGCCTGGAGGCCGCGGACGGGACCCCTGCCGACGCCCACGTCCCCCTGTACGAGGATGTCCACCAGCGGCTGCGGGACACCTTGGCCGCCCTGGACAACCGACCCGGCCCCGTCCCGGGGCCCTAGGAGCTGAAGCAACCCGTGGCAGTGGCACGACGCCGACTCGACGCGGAACTCGTCCGCCGCAGGCTGGCCCGCTCGCGTGAGCACGCGAGCGAGCTGATCGCGGCCGGCCGGGTGACCGTCGGCGGCACCACCGCGACCAAGCCGGCCACCCAGGTGGAGACGTCGGCGGCCGTCGTGGTGGCGAAGGACGAGAACGACCCGGACTACGTCTCGCGCGGCGGCCACAAGCTGGCCGGCGCGCTGTCGGCGTTCGGCCCGCGGGGCCTGACCGTCGAGGGACGCCGCTGCCTGGACGCGGGCGCCTCCACCGGCGGCTTCACCGACGTGCTGCTGCGCGCCGGGGCCGGGCACGTGCTGGCGGTGGACGTCGGCTACGGGCAGCTGGCCTGGTCGCTGCAGAGCGACGGGCGGGTCACCGTCATGGACCGCACGAACGTCCGCGAGCTGACCTTGGAGCGGATCGGCGGCGAGCCGGTGGACGTGGTCGTCGGCGACCTGTCGTTCATCCCGCTGGGGCTGGTGCTGCCCGCGCTGGCCTCCTGCTGCGCGCCCGACGCCGACCTGGTCCTCATGGTCAAGCCCCAGTTCGAGGTCGGCCGGGAGCGGCTCGGCAGCGGCGGCGTGGTCCGCAGCCCGGCGCTGCGGGCCGAGGCGGTGCGGCAGGTCGCCGCCCAGGGCTGGGAGCTGGGCCTCGGGGTGCTCGGGGTCGCGGCGAGCCCGCTGCCGGGGCCGTCGGGCAACGTCGAGTACTTCCTCTGGTTCCGGCGGGGCGCGCCCCCGCTCGATCCGGCCGAAGCGGACCGCGCCGTGGACGAAGGGCCCCGGTAGGGTGCGGTCCACGTCCCCGCAGCACCAAGGGCGCGGCCGCACCGAGGACGCGGTCCACCGCTGACAGGAGGGGACGCCACCCGGCCACGGACGCCCGGGCAGGCGTAGGAGAGGGCATGAGTGACTTGCGAACGGTCTTCCTGATCGCGCACACCGGCCGTGCGGCCGCGCTGCGCAGCGTCGAGCACCTGGTTCACGGCCTGCTGAAGGCCGGCATCGGGATCAGAGTGCTGGCCGCGGAGGCCGAGGACATGGACCTGCCCGCAGGGGTGGAGACCGTGGCGGCGGCGCCGGGGGCGGTGGGCGGCTGCGAGCTGATCCTGGTGGCCGGCGGGGACGGCACCCTGCTGCGCGGCGCCGAGCTGTCCCGGCAGACGGGCGTCCCGATGCTGGGCGTCAACCTGGGCCGGGTCGGCTTCCTCGCCGAGGCGGAGCGCGACGACCTGGCGAAGGTCGTGCAGCGCGTCGTCGACGCGGACTACGAGGTCGAGGAGCGGATGACGATCGACGTCCTCGTTCGCGCCGACGGCCGGGTCATCCACCGCGACTGGGCACTCAACGAGGCGTCGGTGGAGAAGGCGTCGCGGGAGCGGATGCTGGAGGTCGTGACCGAGGTGGACGGCCGCCCGGTGTCCACCTTCGGCTGCGACGGCGTGGTCTGCGCGACGCCCACCGGCTCGACGGCGTACGCGTTCTCCGCGGGCGGGCCGGTGGTGTGGCCGGAGGTCGAGGCGCTGCTCATGGTGCCGATCAGCGCCCACGCGCTCTTCGCCAAGCCGCTGGTGACGTCGCCGCACTCGGTGCTGGCGGTGGAGGTGCTGCCGAAGACGCCGCACGGTGTGCTCTGGTGCGACGGGCGGCGGTCGGTGGAGCTGCCCGCGGGGGCCCGGGTGGAGGTGCGGCGCGGCCGCATCCCGGTCCGGCTGGCGCGGCTGCACCGGGCGCCGTTCACGGACCGGCTGGTGGCGAAGTTCGCGCTGCCGGTCACGGGCTGGCGGGGCGCTCCGCACGCCGGCTGAGCCCCGGGCGCAGGGCCGGGCAGGTCCCGGCCTGCCGCCCGGCACGGGCCTGCCGACCGGCAGGGGCCCGGCGCGGTGCGTGCCGGGCCCGTGCCGTACGGGGTGCGCGGGGTCACTCCCGGCCCGGACCGGCCCCGGAGTCCGCTCCGGGCCTGTCCGGTCCGGCGGGCGGCAGGCCCTGCGAGGCGGCGAGGAGCTCCATCCGGGCCCGGAGCAGTTCCACCACGTCCGCCCGCCGGCCGTGGCCCTCCTCGTGCGCGAGCAGCTCCCGCAGCTGCTCCAGGGTGAGGGACCTGATGCGGTTGCGCAGGTCGGAGGCCGGCAGCCGGTCGAAGTCCGGCACCAGCCCTCCGTCCGAGGGGCCCTGACCCGCCGGTCGCGTCCAGTCGGTCATGGCGGCACTCCTCTCCGCCGGTGCCGCCGGGACGGGCCCGGCCGCCCCGGGGATCCGGCGGCTCCGGGCCGCGGTCGCCCCGCGGCACGTCCTGCCTGCCGGGTACCGCGTCCGGCTCCCGGAAAACCCGACCGGATCGAAGGAACCCTCCGCCACGGCGCGGGTGCTCGTCGCACTCGGGCCCTCGAACCTCGTAAGGTCGTGTCCGTGTTGGAGGAGATGCGGATACAGGCGCTGGGCGTGATCGACGACGCTGTCGTCGAGCTGTCGCCCGGGTTCACCGCGGTGACGGGCGAGACCGGCGCGGGCAAGACGATGGTGGTCACCAGCCTGGGACTGCTGCTCGGAGGCCGCGCGGACCCCGCGCTGGTCCGCACCGGGGCCGGGCGGGCCGTCGTCGAGGGCCGGATCAGCCTCGACGCGGCGTCCCCCGCGGCCGTCCGCGCCGCCGAGGCGGGGGCCGAGCTGGACGAGGGCGCGCTGCTGGTCAGCCGCACCGTCTCCGCCGAGGGGCGCTCGCGGGCGCACGTCGGCGGCCGGTCGGTCCCGGTGGGCCTGCTCGCCGAGCTCGGCGAGGACCTCATCGCCGTCCACGGCCAGACCGACCAGCAGCGGCTGCTCAAGCCGTCCCGGCAGCGGGGCGCCCTCGACCGGTACGCGGGCGCCGCCGTCGCCAAGCCGCTGGAGCGGTACCAGCAGGCCTTCCGGCGGCTCCGGGAGGTCGCGGCGACGCTGGAGGAGCTGACCACGCGGGCCCGGGAGCGGGCCCAGGAGGCGGACCTCCTGCGCTTCGGCCTGGAGGAGGTCGCCGCCGCCGAGCCGCTGCCGGGCGAGGACGCCGAGCTCGCCGCCGAGGCCGAGCGCCTCGGCCACGCCGACGCCCTGTCCTCGTCCGCGACGCTCGCCCACGGCGCGCTGGCCGGCGACCCCGCCGAGCCCGACTCGGTGGACGCGGGCACGCTGGTCGCCCAGGCCAGGCGCGCCCTGGACGCCGTACGGGCGCACGACCCGCGGCTCGCCGCGCTCGCCGACCGCCTCGACGAGGTGGGCTACCTGCTCGCCGACGTCGCCGCCGACCTGGCCGGCTACGCCGACGGGCTGGACGCCGACCCGGTGCGGCTGGCGGCCGTGGAGGAGCGCCGGTCGGTCCTCTCCCACCTGGTCCGCAAGTACGGCGCCCCCGAACCGGGCGCCGCCGGCGACGCCGCGCAGGGGTCCGGCACCACCGCGGTGCTGCGCTGGGCCGAGGACGCCGCGGCCCGGCTGGCGGAGCTGGAGGGCGACGACGACCGCATCGGGGAGCTGGCGGCCGAGCGGGAGGCGCTGCGCGCCGAGCTGTCCGCGCTCGCCGCCGAGGTGTCCGCCGCCCGGCACGCCGCCGCGGGCCGGTTCGCCGAGGCGGTCACCGCCGAGCTGACCGAGCTGGCCATGCCGCACGCCCGGGTGACCTTCGCCATCGGGCAGACCGACGCCGACGCCGGGGACGGCCTGGAGGTCGGCGGCCGCACCGTCGCCTACGGCCCGCACGGCGTCGACGAGGTCGAGGTGCTGCTCGCCCCGCACCCGGGCGCGCCGCCCCGGCCGATCGCCAAGGGCGCCTCGGGCGGCGAGCTGTCCCGGGTGATGCTCGCCGTGGAGGTGGTCTTCGCCGGGGCCGACCCGGTGCCCACGTACCTCTTCGACGAGGTCGACGCGGGCGTCGGCGGCAAGGCGGCGGTGGAGATCGGCCGCCGGCTGGCGAAGCTCGCGGAGAGCGCGCAGGTCGTGGTGGTCACCCACCTGCCGCAGGTGGCGGCCTTCGCCGACCGGCACCTGGTGGTGGAGAAGACCAGCGACGGCACCGTCACCCGTTCGGGGGTCAAGACGCTGGACGACGCCGAGCGGGTCCGCGAGCTCTCGCGCATGCTGGCCGGACTGGAGGACTCCGAGCTCGGCCGCGCCCACGCCGAGGAGCTGCTTGCGGCCGCCCGCGCCCCCCGGCGCCCGGACCGGGCCGCCTCCTGACGGCCGGGGCCCGCCCCACCCGGCCGGGGCGGGCCACCCCGGGACGGACCGGTACGGGACGCGCCGGCACACCACGGGCCGGTACGGGACGCGCCGGCACACCACGGGCCGGTACGGGACGAGGAGGAGCCGTGGCGGGACGGACCGGGCGCGCGGGACGGCACGGGGACGAGGGCGGCGGCCGCGGGCGGCTGCTCGTGCTCCTCGCCGCGGCCGGCGCAGCCAGGGCGGTGTACGCGGCCCTGGACCGGGTGCCGCCCGGTGAGCCCGCCCTGTGGGAGCGCCGCAACGGCCGCGGCCGCGTCGTCACCCTCTACCAGGGCCCCGCCGTCGCCGTCGCGGCGGCCACGGCCGTCGCCGCCGCCCCCCAGCTGCCGCCGCCGGTCCGCGCCGCCGCCGCACTGGCCGCCGTGGCCGGGGCCGGGGCCGGCGTCGCCGACGACATGGCGGGCGGGACGGAGCGCGGCCTGCGCGCCCACCTGGCGGCGCTGCGGCGCGGCCGGGTCACCGGCGGCGCCGTGCGGCTCGCCGGCGTCGGCGCGGCCGGCCTCGCCGCCGGCTGCCTCCTGCACCGCAACACCCCGGACCGGCTGCTGGCCGCCGCGGTCGTCGCCGGCACGGCCGGCGCGGCGGACCTGCTCGACGCGCGCCCCGGCCGCGCCGCCAAGGCGGTCGTGGCCGCCGGGCTGCCCACGGTGCTGCGCGGCGGCCCCGGGGCCGCGGCCGCCGCCGCCCCGGTGGGCGCCGCCGCCGCGCTGCTCCCCGACGACCTCGGCGAGCGGACCACGCCCGGCACGGGCGGCGCGCTCGCCCTGGGCGCGGCCCTCGGCACGGCGTGGGCCGCCGGGTCCGGGCGGACCGGGCTGGCGGTACGCGCGGCGGCCCTGCTGGCCCTCCACGCCGCGGCCGGGCGGGGCCTGTACGGGGAGGGGTGGTGGGCGCGGCAGCCGCTGCGCACCCTGGACCGGGCGGGACGGGCCGCACGGCCCTCCTCCTGACGGACCGGCAGGTCCCCCCGGACCGGCCGTCCGCCCCCCTCCGGCGACCCCCGGCCGCCGGAGGCGTCATCCGGCCCCGCAGCCCCTGTACTCTGCGGTGCACACCTGCGGTGCCGGGCGCCGGCCCGGGCCGCGGACCGGCCGTCCCCTCGCGCCGGGAGAGCTCGGCGGACCAGATCGACTCGGAGCGAACCACGTGGACGACACCTCTGCCCGGGGGGCGGCCCCCGCCCCCGAGCCGGGCCAGCTGCACACGGTGCTCGTCGTCGCCGCCAGCACCGGCGGCGTCGGCGCCCACGTGCGCTCCCTCGCCCAGGGGCTCGTCGCGCACGGCCTCAAGGTGACCGTGTGCGGCCCGGCCGCCACCGACCCCCTGTTCGGCTTCTCCGAGACCGGCGCCCGCTTCCACCCGGTGGAGATCACCCCCAGCTCCGGTCCGCGCAGCGACGCGGCCGCCATCGGAGAGCTGCGCCGGGCCTTCACCGGCGCCGGGGTGGTCCACGCCCACGGGCTCCGCGCCGGACTCCTCTCCGACCTGGCCCTGCGGACCGCCGGCCGGGTGCCCGGCATGCGGCCGCAGACCCCGCTCGTCGTCACCGTGCACCACGCCCTGCTCGGCACCGGCATGGAGCGGCGGCTGATGCGCCTGATGGAGCGGCGGGTGGCGCGCGCCGCCGACCTGCTGCTGGGCGCCTCCTCCGACCTGGTCGCCCGCGCCCGGGAACTGGGCGCCGGCGACGCCCGCCTGGGGCCGGTGGCGGCGCCGCCGCTGCCCGCCCCGACCCTGGACCGGGCCGCGGCCCGCGCGGCGCTGCCCGGAGCGGACGGCGACCGCCCGGTGGTGCTCGCGGTCGGCCGGCTGGCCCCGCAGAAGGGCTTCGACCTGCTGCTGGACGCCTCGCGGGAGTTCACCGGCCCCGGCCCGCGGCCGCTGGTCCTCATCGCGGGGGAGGGGCCGGAGGGCGCCGCGCTCCGCGACCGCGCCGAGGCCGAGGGCCTGCCGGTGCGGCTGCTCGGCCACCGCACCGACGTGCCGGACCTGCTGGCCGCCGCCGACGTCGTGGTGATCAGCAGCTGCTGGGAGGCGCGCCCGCTGGTGGCGCAGGAGGCGCTGCGCGCCGGGGTGCCGCTGGTGGCCACCGCCGTGGGCGGGCTGCCGGAGCTGGTCGGCGATGCGGCGGTGCTGGTGCCCCACGGGGACCCGCGTGCGCTGGGCCGGGCCGTCGCGGACCTGCTCGCGGACGCGCCGCGCCGTGCCCTGCTGGCGGAGCAGGGCAGGGCCCAGTCCGAGACGTGGCCGGACGAGGCGGCCACCGTCGCCCAGGTGCTCTCCGTCTACGACGAGCTGGTCCAGCGGGCCTGACGCCCCGCCCGCGGCCCCCGTCCGCGGGCCCGCAGGCCCTGCCCCTCCGGTACGGCCCGGACGGCCCCGGACGGCCCCGGACGGCCCCGGGAGGCAGGCTCCCGGC
This sequence comes from Streptomyces sp. NPDC001380, assembly GCF_042895785.1. NCBI lineage: Bacteria > Bacillati > Actinomycetota > Actinomycetes > Kitasatosporales > Streptomycetaceae > Streptomyces > Streptomyces sp. NPDC001380. The sequence continues at coordinate 14,634 of NZ_JBIAWP010000031.1, forward strand.
CGGTCGGCGCGGATCCGCCCGGGCCTCCCGGATCCGCCCGGCTGGCGCCCCGGCCCCGCCGCGCCGAGACTGTCGGGTACGGCCGCGCCCGTGCCGACCGGGCGTGCCGCGAGGAGGACGATGGCCGGGGACGCCGGCGGGGAGCGCACGTTCCCCGGGGTTAGGGTGCTGGTGGGGACGTACGAGGCCGACGGCGAGCTCGTGGAGCCTCTGCTGCCCGCCGGCGTCGAGCCGTGGGACGACCCGGTGCGCTGCGCGGTGTGGGGCCTGGACTTCCCCTTCCCCGGCCCGCCCTACCGGCTGGCCGCGGTGGCGGTGCGCGTGCGCTTCGCCGACGAGCTGCACCACTTCTTCCCGGTGGCCTACTGCAGCCGGTCGGAGGAGCCGGAGGCCGGGCTGGTGGGCGCCGCCGGGCCGCGCCGGCGGGCCGACATCGGGATGTCGGCCGCCGCCGGGCAGCGCATCCTCACCGTGGGCGGCGCCGACGGCGGACGGCTGATCACCGTGACCGCCACCCCGGACCGCCCGGCGTCGGTGGACGCGTTCGCCGGGCCGCCGCTGCTCCAGGTGCGCGGGGACCCGGACATCCCGCACCGGGGCCCGGCCGGCCCGTACCGGCTGGTGCGGACCGACCTGGTGATCGACGGCACGGCCCTGGAGGCCGGGCCGGGCCTGGTGACCATGGACACGTTCTCCGAGCTGGACCCGCTCTTCGCCCTGGAGCCGGTCCGCATGCGGGACTGCTTCTGGGGCACCGTCGAGCTGCGCTCGGCCCGCGAGCGGACGGTGCACCGCGCGACGGGCGGCGGGCAGCGCCCCCGCCCCCGGTGAGCCCGCCCCCGGTGAGCCCGCCCCCGGCGGGGCGCGACCCGCCGGGCCCCGCCCGGGGGCCGCTCGCGCCCGGTCCGGCGGGGGCTTCAGCGCTCCTGGTAGGCGCCGCTGGCGTTCAGCCGCAGGGCGGTGTCGATCAGCGGCACGTGGCTGAAGGCCTGCGGGAAGTTGCCGACCTGGCGCTTGCGCTGCGGGTCCCACTCCTCGGCGAGCAGGCCGACGTCGTTGCGCAGCGCCAGCAGTTTCTCGAACAGCTCCCGCGCCTCGCCGACCCGGCCGATCATGGCCAGGTCGTCCGCCAGCCAGAAGGAGCAGGCCAGGAAGGCACCCTCGTCGCCGGGCAGGCCGTCCACGTTGCGGCCGTCGGTGCCGTGGGTGGGGTAGCGCAGCACGAAGCCGTCCTCGGTGAGCAGCTCCCGCTGGATCGCCTCGATGGTGCCGATCACCCGCTTGTCGTCCGGCGGCAGGAAGCCGACCTGCGGGATGAGCAGCAGCGACGCGTCCAGCTCCCGCCCGCCGTAGTACTGGGTGAAGGTGTTGCGCTCCGCGTCGTAGCCCTTCTCGCACACGTCGCGGTGGATGGAGTCGCGCAGCTCGCGCCAGCGCTCGATCGGCCCGTCGGTGGGCGTGCCCTCCAGCAGCTTGATGGTGCGGTCGACGGCCACCCAGGCCATCACCTTGGAGTGCACGAAGTGGCGGCGGGGGCCGCGGACCTCCCAGATGCCCTCGTCGGGCTCGGTCCAGTGCTTCTCCAGGTAGCCGATGAGCTTGAGCTGCAGCATGTGGGCGTGGTCGCTGCGGGCCAGGCCGGTCATGTGCGCCAGGTGCAGCGCCTCGACGACCTCGCCGTACACGTCGAGCTGGAGCTGGTCGGCGGCGCCGTTGCCGGTGCGGACGGGGGCGGAGCCCTCGTAGCCGGGCAGCCAGTCGAGCTCCATCTCGCCGAGCTCGCGCTCGCCGGCGATGCCGTACATGATCTGCAGGTTCTCCGGGTCGCCGGCCACCGCGCGCAGCAGCCACTCGCGCCAGGCGCGGGCCTCCTCGCGGTAGCCGGTGCGCAGCAGCGAGGAGAGGGTGATGGCGGCGTCCCGCAGCCAGGTGTAGCGGTAGTCCCAGTTGCGGACGCCGCCGATGTCCTCGGGCAGCGAGGTGGTGGGGGCCGCGACGATGCCGCCGGTGGGGGCGTAGGTGAGCGCCTTGAGGGTGATCAGGGAGCGGACCACCGGCTCGCGGTAGGCGCCCGCGAAGGTGCACTGGGCGACCCAGCCGCGCCAGAACTCCTCGGTGGCCTCCAGCGCCGCCTCCGGGTCCGGCCGGTCGGGGGCGGGCAGGTGGGAGGCCTGCCAGGTGAGGGCGAAGGCGACGCGCTCGCCCTCGCCGACGGTGAAGTCCGAGTAGGTGGTGAGGTTGCGCCCGTAGCTCTCCGCCTCCCCGTCGAGCCAGACCGAGTCGGGCCCGGCGACGGCGACGGTGCGGTACGAGCCGTCGGGCTCGTCGATCCGGTGCACCCAGGGCACCACCCGGCCGTAGGAGAAGCGCATCCGCAGCGCGGAGCGCATCCGCACCCGGCCGGAGAGGCCCTCCACGATGCGGATCATCTGCGGCACGCCGCCGCCCTCGGTGAGGTGGCGCGGCGGCATGAAGTCGATCACGCGGACGCCGCCGTGCGGCGTGTCCCACTCCTGCTCCAGGATCAGGGAGTCGCCCCGGTAGCGGCGGCGGTCGGCGGGGACGGCCGGGGCGTGCGCGGTCACCGGGATGCGCAGTTCCCCGGTGGACTCGAACTCGCTGAACTCGGCGGGCTCCATCCGGGGGAGGGCGGCGGGCGCGGGGGCCTCGTCGGCCGGTCCGATCCGCCAGAAGCCGTGCTCGTCGGTGCCGAGCAGCCCCGCGAAGACGGCGGGGGAGTCGAATCGGGGCAGGCAGAGCCAGTCCACAGCCCCGTCCCTGCTGACGAGGGCGGCGGTCTGCATGTCCCCGATGAGTGCGTAGTCCTCGATACGGCCGGCCACGTGGATCTCCAGTTCGCGATGGTGCACGGCATCGTCCGGCGGTGTGGTCATGGTGGGGGGCCGTCGCTCGGCGATCGCTGGAGCTTCCCTCGTACGCAGGCGGCGCCCGGGGTGGCCGTGGAAGCCTCGGCGGCTCCGGATGTGTGGGGCGGGTGGTGGACGGCGGCAGGGGGCGTCGACCGCCCCCCTGCGACCGACGGCCCTGATGTCGGCGATGCGTCCGTGCAGAATACGACGGATGGGGCGGCTGTGGAGACCTCGGGCCGCCGCGGCGGGCGCGATCACCCGCGATCGTGTGAAAAGTAGCCCGACCGGAGGGTGCGCGACCACCCCTGCGGGCCATGCGGAACTGATCCTTCCGGGCCTCCCCCGGAACCGCCCGGACCCCCGCCGGAGCACGCACCCGCCCGGGCACTGATACCCTGGTACCCCGTGGACTGGTGGGATTCACCGCACGGTACCCGCCCTCCCGACGCCCCCCGCGGCCCTCCTGCCGTCGGCGGACCGTCGCGGCGCGGCAGCCGGGCCCCCCTCCACAGGCGTCAGCCACGACCTGCGACCCACGGGAGCCCCCTCTTGGCACTGCCCCACTCCGGCAAGACCCAGACGACCAAGCACCTCTTCGTCACCGGAGGTGTGGCCTCCTCCCTGGGCAAGGGGCTCACCGCCTCCAGCCTCGGCGCCCTCCTCAAGGCGCGGGGCCTCCGGGTCACCATGCAGAAGCTCGACCCGTACCTCAACGTGGACCCGGGCACCATGAACCCGTTCCAGCACGGTGAGGTCTTCGTCACCGACGACGGCGCCGAGACCGACCTGGACATCGGCCACTACGAGCGGTTCCTGGACACCGACCTCCACGGCTCCGCCAACGTCACCACCGGCCAGGTCTACTCCACGGTGATCGCCAAGGAGCGGCGCGGCGAGTACCTGGGCGACACCGTCCAGGTCATCCCGCACATCACCAACGAGATCAAGTCCCGCATCCGCCGCATGGCCACCGACGACGTCGACGTGGTCATCACCGAGGTCGGCGGCACCGTCGGCGACATCGAGTCGCTGCCGTTCCTGGAGGCCGTCCGCCAGGTCCGCCACGAGGTCGGCCGGGACAACGTCTTCTTCGTGCACGTCTCGCTGCTCCCGTACATCGGCCCCTCCGGCGAGCTGAAGACCAAGCCCACCCAGCACTCCGTCGCGGCCCTGCGCAACATCGGCATCCAGCCCGACGCCATCGTGCTGCGCGCCGACCGCCAGGTCCCGCAGGCCATCAAGCGCAAGATCAGCCTGATGTGCGACGTGGACGAGGAGGCGGTGATCGCCTGCCCCGACGCGCCGTCGATCTACGACATCCCCAAGGTCGTGCACAGCGAGGGCCTGGACGCCTACGTGGTGCGCCGCCTCGACCTGCCCTTCCGCGACGTCGACTGGACCGAGTGGGACGACCTCCTGCGCCGCGTCCACCAGCCCGCGCACCAGGTCAGGGTCGCGCTGGTCGGCAAGTACATCGACCTGCCCGACGCGTACCTGTCGGTCACCGAGGCGCTGCGCGCCGGCGGCTTCGGCAACAACGCCCGCGTCCAGATCAAGTGGGTCACCTCCGACGACTGCCGCACCCCCGAGGGCGCCCGCGAGCAGCTCGGCGACGTCGACGCGATCTGCATCCCCGGCGGCTTCGGCGAGCGCGGCGTGGACGGCAAGGTCTCCGCCATCACCTACGCCCGCGAGAACGGCGTGCCGCTGCTCGGCCTCTGCCTGGGCCTGCAGTGCGTGGTCATCGAGGCCGCCCGCAGCCTCGCCGGCCTCGACGGGGCCAACTCCACCGAGTTCGAGCCCGCCGCGCAGCACCCGGTCGTCTCCACCATGGCCGAGCAGCTCGACATCGTGGAGGGCAAGGGCGACCTGGGCGGCACCATGCGGCTCGGCCTGTACCCGGCCAGGCTCGCGGAGGGCTCCATCGTCCGCGAGGTCTACGGCGGAGAGCAGTACGTCGAGGAGCGGCACCGCCACCGCTACGAGGTCAACAACTCCTACCGCGCCGAGCTGGAGAAGGCCGGTCTGGTCTTCTCCGGGCTCTCGCCCAAGGGCGACCTCGTGGAGTACGTCGAGTACCCGCGCGACGTGCACCCCTACCTGGTGGCCACCCAGGCCCACCCGGAGCTGAAGTCCCGGCCGACCCGCCCGCACCCGCTCTTCGCGGGCCTGGTCGCCGCAGCCATCACCCGGCAGCAGGAGCAGGCCGGGACGTAGCCGCACCGGCGGCCGCACGGGCCGCACCACGCCGCGACGGCGGCCGCACGATCTTGTGCGGCCGCCGTCGCGCTAGGTTGGACCCCGGGCCCCGAGCCCCGGACCTCTGGTCCCGGACAGCGGCCCCCGGACAGCGGCCCCCGGACGGCGGCCCCCGGACGGCGGCCGGGCGGGACCCGGCCGCCGGGCCCGAGCGACGACTGGAGAGGTGCAGAGCCCATGACAGGCAGCGCAGCCGACATCCGCGACCTGGCCGAGGAGTGGCCGGTCCTCTCCTCCGAGACGCCCTTCCGGGGCGCGGTCACCGGCGTGCGGACCGACCGGCTGCGGATGCCCGACGGCTCCACCGCCGGCCGCGACTACCAGCTGCACCCCGGCTCGGTCGCCGTCCTCGCCCTCGACGCCGAGGAGCGCGTCCTGCTGATCCGCCAGTACCGGCATCCGGTGCGCCAGCGCATGTGGGAGATCCCGGCCGGCCTCCTCGACGTGCCCGGCGAGAACCCCCTGCACGCCGCGCAGCGCGAGCTGTACGAGGAGGCCCACTGCAAGGCCGACGACTGGCGGGTGCTGGTCGACTTCTACACCACGCCCGGCGGCTCCGACGAGGCCCTGCGGATCTTCCTCGCCCGCGGCCTCGGCGACGCCGAGGGCGAGCGGCACGCCGGGGAGGGCGAGGAGGCGGAGATCGAGACCGCCCGCGTGCCGCTGGCGGACCTGGTCGCCGGGATCCTCGCGGGGCACCTCCACAGCCCGTCGCTGGTCACCGGCGTGCTCGCGGCCCACGCCGCGCTGCGCGGCGGCGGGGCCGGCGCGCTGCGGCCGGCGGACGCGCCGTGGCCGGCCCGGCCGTTCCCGGCGGCCTGACCCTGGTGCCGCCCTCCGGCCTGCGGGCGGCCTGCGCGTCGGCCTGCCGCCGGTCCGCCGCCGGTCCGCGGTCCGCCGGACGGTGTGCGGTCGGCCGGTGCGGGACCGTCCGGCGCGGCGCTGCCCGGTGCGGGGCCGTCCGCTGCGGGTCCCGCGCCGTCCCGGCCCCTCCTTCCGGGTGATCCGTAGGCTGGTACGACCGGAGGGTGACGGGGCGTGCGGCCACGGTGAACTACCCTTCCGGACGAGGGGTGCGCAGGCCGCCGCACCTGTCCGGTGGTGAGTGTCAGGAGAGGCTCGCGTGGCAGCTGAGACGGCGGCGGTCCACCCGGAGGACCCGAGCGGGCGGCCCGGCCCCTGCACCCTCCCCCCGGACCCCGTCCCCTTCGCCGGCCGCCGCGCCGAGCTCGCCGCCCTGCGCGCCGAGGTCGGCCGCCCCGGCCTCGCCGCGCCGGGCGACCGGGACGCCCCCGCCCGCCGCAGCCGCGTCCTGGTGGTCGCCGGACGGCCGGGCTCCGGCCGCACCGCCCTCGCCGTCCGCTTCGCCCGCACCGTCGCCGCCGACCACCCCGACGGGCAGCTCTTCGTCCGCCTGGACGGCAGCGGCGACCGGCCCGTCCCGCCCGGACAGGCCGCCCGGCAGCTCCTCGCCGCGCTCGGCGCCCCCGTCCCGGCCGGACTGCCCGCCGACGCCGGACCGGCCGTGCTCCCCGGACCGGCCGGGCTCCCCGGACCGGCCGGTGCGGCCGGTACCGGCGGAGGCGGCCCGGAGGCGGACGGCGGCCCGGACCCCGCCTGCGAGGCCCTGCGGCGGGCCCTGACCGGCCGCCGCACCGTCCTCGTCCTGGACGACGTCCGCGACGCCGCGCAGCTCGAACCGCTCCTCCCCGACGAGCCCGGCTGCCTGGTCGTCGCCACCGCCGCCGCGCCCCTCACCGGGATCCCCGACGTCCGGCCCTGCGTCCTGGGCGGCCTCGACCCGGCCGCCGCCGTGGCGCTGCTCACCGCGCTGGTGGGGGAGACCCGCGTCGTCTGCGACCCCGTCGGCGCCGCCGAGCTCGCCGAGGCGTGCGGCTGCCACCCCGCCGCCCTCCGGCTGGCCGCCGGCTGGCTCCGGACCCGGCCGCGGGCGGCCGTCCCCGACGCGGTCCACGCCCTCCGCGACCTCGCGGCCGGTCCCGCCGCACCGCCCGCTCCCCCCTCCGGGGGCGCTCCGGCCGCGCCCCCCGGCCCGGTCCCCGACCGCGGCCCGGGGGCCGGCACCGCCGAGGAGTCGGACATGCTCGCCGTGTGGGAGGCGTCCCGCCGCGCCCCCGCGGGGCCGCTGCAGCCCCCGTCCGGGCCGTCGCCCGCCGGGCCCGCGGAGTCCGACGTCCTGTCGGTGTGGGAGGCGGTCCGCTCCGGCGGGCCCGCCGCACGGTCCGCCGAGTCCGCCGGGGCCGCCCCGCGTCCGTCCGGCCGGACGGCCCCGGCCGCCCCGCGACCGGCCGCCGGGCCGCCCCGCCCCGCCGCCCCGCCGACCGTCCCGCCTGCCGCCGTCCCCCCGCCGGCCGTCCCGCGCCGCGCGCCGGGCGTGCCGCCGGTCCCCGCGGCCGCCCCCTCCGCCCCGCCCGCGCCGGGGGCCGCAGCGCTCTCCGGGCCGCCTGCCGCCCTGCTGTCCGTGCCGCTGCCGGTCCCCGTGCCGGGCCCGGTGGCCTGCGCCCCGGCCGTGCCGCCTGCGCGTGAGCCGGCCGACCCCGCGCCGCCGGCCCCCGCGGACCCGCTGACGCGGGCCTTCACCCTGCTCTACCGCGGCCTGCCGCCCGCCCAGGCCCGCATGCTGCGGCTGCTCCTCCTCGCCCCCGGCTCCGCGGCCGATCTGCGGACGGCCTCCGCCCTGGCCGGCTGCCCGCCCGAGGCGGCCGGGCGCACCCTGCGCGCCCTGGCCGAGCAGCAGCTGCTGGAGGAGGAGCCGCCCGCACCGGACGGCACCGTCCGCCACCGGCTCCCGGCCCGGGTGCGCGCCCTCCTCGCCGGGACGCCCGCCGGACCCGAGCGCCCCGCCGAACTCCAGCTCGCCCGCGCCCGGCTGCTGGAACGCCTGGTGCGCCTGGTCGAGTCCTGCCGCGCCCTGCTGGCCCCCGAGCCCGGGGCCCCCGCGCCCGAGCCGCTGCCCGGCCCGCTGCGGCTGCACTCCGCCGCCCACGCCCGCGACTGGCTGCGCCGCGAACTGCCGGTGCTGCGGGCCGCCGCCCGCGACGCGGTCCGCGCCGCCGACCTGGACGGGCCGGCCGGCCGGCTCGCCGGGGCGCTGGTGCGCACCCTGCCGGCCGCCGGGCCCGCCGAACCCGCCGTGCTGTTCGAGCTGCACGGGCTGGTCCGCGAGGTCGCCCGGCGCGGCGGCGCGCCCGGCCGCGAGGCCGCCGCCCTGGTCAACCTGGGCGACCTGCTCACCGCCGCCGGGGAGCCCGCCCGGGCGCTGCAGTGCTACCACGCCGCCCTGGAGCCGGCCCGTGCCGCGGGCGACGAGGGGGCGGCCGCCCGGGTGCTGGAGGCCGTCGCGGGCACCCACCGCGCACTGGGCGACCCGCTGCGCTCGGCCGACTGGTACGCCAGGGCGCTCGCGGTCCGCCGCACCCGCGGCGAGCAGCGGGAGGAGGCCCGGCTGTCCGCCCGGCTCGCCGAGGCGCTGGCCGCGCAGGGGCGGACCGAGGAGGCGGTGCGCGCGTACCGGGCGTCCCTGGCGCTGCTGCGACGGCTCGGGGAGGGCGCCGCCCAGGTGCCGGTGCTGCTGGAGGCGGCCCGGGTGCTGATGCGGGCGGGGCGGTCCGAGCAGGCGCTGCGGGCGTCCGGCGAGGCGCTCGCCGCCGCCCGGCGGTACGGGGACCGCGGACTGGAGCGGCGTGCGCTGCTGGCGCTGGCCGACGTGCTGGAGGCGGCCGGCGACCCCGAGGGGGCCCGGCTCCACCGCGGTCAGGCGGCCCCGCCGTCCGCCCCCGCCTCCGTTCCGCCGCCCGCTCCCGCTCCCGCCCCCGGTCCGCCGTCCGCTCGGTCGTCGGCCCCGTCGTCCCTGCCGCCGTCCGCCCCGCCCCTCGGGGGCCTCGCGGCCGGCCTGCCCGCCGAGGGCGCGTCCGGCCCGTCCGCCGGCCCCTCCTGACCGCACGGAGGGCCCCGGCCCGGGCCCCGGCGGGGCGGCCCGCTTCCGCGACGAAAGGCCGGAAAGGGCATTGGGCCGGGTTTGTCCCCTCGTGGGCCCTTGCAAGCCTACGAAAGTGCCAATGATCGCCAGAGATTTGGTCGGTTTGTAAGGCTGGCGCATCGCCTGGGCTTCATTACACTCGATGGCAGATGCGCAGCGGCGTCGCACAACGGTGTGCTCCGCCCTGCGACCACCCGCCGGTGTTCCGCCGGTCGGGAACACCAGGGCAAGGGACGTGTATAGCCGTGAAGGTCGGCATCCCCCGCGAGGTCAAGAACCACGAGTACCGCGTGGCCATCACGCCCGCCGGCGTGCATGAGCTGGTCCGCAACGGCCACGAGGTCGTCATCGAGCGCGACGCAGGCGTCGGCTCCTCCATCCCGGACGCGGAGTACACCGCCGCCGGCGCGGCCATCCTCGACACCGCCGACGAGGTGTGGGCCTCCGCCGACATGGTGCTCAAGGTCAAGGAGCCCATCGCCGAGGAGTACCACCGGCTGCGCAAGGGCCAGATCCTCTTCACCTACCTGCACCTGGCCGCCTCGCGCCCCTGCACGGACGCCCTGCTGGAGTCCGGCACCACCGCCATCGCCTACGAGACGGTGCAGCTCGCCAACGGCGCCCTGCCGCTGCTCGCCCCGATGTCCGAGGTCGCGGGCCGCCTGGCCCCGCAGGTCGGCTCGTACCACCTGATGCGCTCGGCCGGCGGCCGCGGCGTGCTGCCGGGCGGCGTCCCGGGCGTGGCGGCGGCCAAGGCCGTCGTCATCGGCGGCGGCGTCTCCGGCTGGCACGCGGCCACCATCGCGCTGGGCATGGGCTACAACGTGACCCTGCTCGACCGCGACATCAACAAGCTGCGCGAGGCCGACCGCATCTTCGGCAACCGCATCCGCACCATCGCCTCCAACGCCTTCGAGCTGGAGAAGGCGGTGCTCGACGCCGACCTCGTCATCGGCGCGGTGCTGATCCCCGGCGCCAAGGCCCCCAAGCTCGTCACCAACGAGCTGGTCTCCCGCATGAAGCCGGGCTCCGTGCTCGTCGACATCGCCATCGACCAGGGTGGCTGCTTCGAGGACTCGCGTCCCACCACGCACGCCGAGCCGACCTTCCAGGTCCACGACTCGGTCTTCTACTGCGTGGCCAACATGCCGGGCGCGGTGCCGAACACCTCGACCTACGCGCTGACCAACGCCACGCTGCCCTACATCGTGGAGCTGGCCAACCGCGGCTGGAAGGACGCCTGCCGCCGCGACGCTGCCCTGGCGCTGGGCCTCAACGCCCACGAGGGCCAGCTGACCTACGGCCCGGTCGCCGAGGCCCACGGTCTGCACGCCGCTGACCTGGACACCGTGCTCGCCTGACGACGCGCCCGTCGTCCCCCGGATGTCCGCGCCGGTCCGGCGCGGCCCCGGCGCCGCCGCCGCGGCGCCGGGGACCCGGGGATCCGGACGGCTCCGGCCGTCTCCGCCGACCGTCCTGCCCGGGCGGGACACCCCTCGCGGTGTCCCGCCCTCCGGCGTGCCCGGAAACGGCCCTGCGGGCGCGCCCCCGACCGCGTGCCGGGCCGTGCGACCTGCTGTTCCGCGGTGCGTTCCGGCGGCGGAAGTGTCGCTGTGTCAACAAGTGTGCGAGGCATCACTCCTGCGGGTGAACAACGCGACCTGCCGGTTTGCCGCAGGACCAAAACGATGCCGTCACAGCCGCTTTCCTCCCTTGACAGACGGCCCCCGCGTACCCGACACATCCTGCCGACTCCGGCTGATTGTGTTGCTGCGAACGCCTGAAACGGCCTAGAGTCGCGAACCGTCGGCGTTGCCCGTTCTGTCTTCACGCTGACCAATCAAGAAGTGGCCTGGTCGCCAAGGAGGTAAGACGACTTGTGAATGAGTCGACATTTGCTCCCGGGGGTGGTCAGCCAGGACTGGCGGAGCACGCCGCCGGCCAGCCGGGCGAGGACGCCGGCACCCGGTTGCATGCCGTCGGCTCGGTCGCCGTCCGTACCTTCGAGGCGCGCCAGACCGCCGACCGCGACGGCGACCCTGCCGAACACGGCCTCTCCTACGCCGAGTTCCCCTACGGCTCCTACGAGGACCCGGACGCCGAGTACGAGCCCGACCCCGAGTACGCCGCGACGCTCGCCCCGGACGCCGCCCGCCAGCGCCGCGAGCGCGTGGGCCCCACCGGCCGCCCGCTGCCGTACTTCCCGATCCCCGCGCCGCTGGCCGAGCACGGCCCCGCGCAGATCATCGCGATGTGCAACCAGAAGGGCGGCGTCGGCAAGACCACGTCCACCATCAACCTGGGCGCCGCGCTGGCCGAGTACGGCCGCCGCGTGCTGCTGGTCGACTTCGACCCGCAGGGCGCCCTCTCGGTGGGCCTCGGCGTCAACCCGATGGAGCTGGACGTCACGGTCTACAACCTGCTCATGGAGCGGGGCATGACCGCCGACGAGGTGCTGCTGAAGACCGCCGTCCCCGGCATGGACCTGCTCCCCAGCAACATCGACCTGTCCGCCGCCGAGGTGCAGCTCGTCAGCGAGGTCGCCCGCGAGTCCGCGCTCGCCCGCGCCCTCAAGCCGCTGCTCGGCGACTACGACTACATCATCATCGACTGCCAGCCGTCCCTGGGCCTGCTCACGGTCAACGCCCTCACCGCGGCGCACAGCGTCATCGTCCCGCTGGAGTGCGAGTTCTTCGCCCTGCGCGGCGTCGCGCTGCTCACCGAGACCATCGAGAAGGTCTGCGAGCGGCTCAACCCCGAGCTGCGCCTCGACGGCATCCTGGCCACCATGTACGACTCGCGCACCGTGCACAGCCGCGAGGTGCTGGCCCGGGTGGTGGAGGCCTTCGGCGGCCACGTCTTCCACACCGTCATCGGCCGCACCGTGCGGTTCCCGGAGACCACCGTGGCGGGCGAGCCCATCACCACCTACGCCACCAACTCGGTGGGCGCCGCCGCCTACCGCCAGCTCGCCAGGGAGGTGCTTGCCCGGTGCCCCGCCGAGTGAGTCTCCCGGGGGCCGACGAACTGTTCCGGACCACCGGGGGGATGGCCCTCTCGCCGTCCCTCGCCCGGCAGCAGGACCAGGGCCGGCCGGAGACCGCGCGGGGGGCCGGCGCCGACCGGGACGGGGCCGCCGCGCAGCGGCCCCCCGAGGAGGGACGCCACCCCGCGGAACGGCCGCCGGACGCGTCCGGCGACGGCCGCGGCGCCGAGGAGCACGGCAGCGCGGCGGGCGGCGCCGCCCCCGCGCACCGGACGGCCGCCCCGGGCCAGGGGCCGCGCCCCGACGCCGTGCCCGCGCCCGCGCCCGCCGCGGACGGCCCCGCCCGCCGCAGGACCCGCGCCGCGGCCCGGCGGCCCAGCGGCCGGGAGCGGCACGACGAGAAGATCACCGTGTACGTCTCCGCCGAGGAGCTGATGGACCTGGAGCACGCGCGCCTGGTCCTGCGCGGCGAGCACGGGCTCGCCGTCGACCGCGGGCGCATCGTCCGCGAGGCGGTCGCCGTGGTCCTCGCCGACCTGGAGCAGCGCGGCGAGGCGAGCATCCTGGTGCGCCGCCTGCGCGGACGCTGACCCGCCGCGCCCGCGGGACCCGTCGGGCCCGCGGCCCGCGTGTCGGCGTTGCCGGGCGACTCCGCCCCGCCGCAGGGCGCACCATGGACAGCGATGCGCACGACCGACGACCCCACCCGGCACGACCCGGACCGCCCCGCCCCCGGCGCCGGGCCCGCGCCCGCCCCGCGGCCCGCGGACGCCGGGGCGCCCGCGTCCGCAGCCGCGTCCGGACCCGGACCTGTGCCCGGACCCGCGCCTGCCGCCCCGGACGGGGAGCCGGCCGGGCAGGAGCCCGGCCGGGGGCCCGGCCACGAGTCCGGCCACGAGTCCGGGCAGGGCGGCTTCCAGGTGCGCCTGGCGAACTTCGAGGGCCCCTTCGACCTGCTCCTCGGCCTCATCTCCAAGCACCGCCTGGACGTCACCGAGGTCGCCCTCTCCCGGGTCACCGACGAGTTCATCGCCCACATCCGCGCCATGGGCCCGGACTGGGACCTCGACCAGGCCACCGAGTTCCTGGTCGTCGCGGCGACCCTCCTCGACCTCAAGGCCGCCCGGCTGCTGCCCGCGGCCGAGGTCGAGGACGAGGAGGACCTCGCCCTGCTCGAGGCCCGCGACCTGCTCTTCGCGCGGCTGCTGCAGTACCGCGCCTACAAGCAGGCCGCGGCCGTCCTCGCCGCGCGCTGGGACGCCGAGCAGCGGCAGCGCCCCCGCACCGTCGGCCTGGAGCCCCACCATGCCGCGCTGCTGCCCGAGGTCGTCATCAGCATCGGCCCCGAGCGCTTCGCCCGCCTCGCCGCCAGGGCCATGGCCCCGAAGCCCAAGCCGGTCGTGTACGTCGACCACATCCACACCCCGCCGGTCAGCGTCCGCGAGCAGGCCGCCCTCGTGGCCGCTCGGCTGCGGGCCGCGGGCGGGGCGAGCTTCGCCGAACTCGTCGACGACGCCGACGGCACGCTCGTCGTGGTCGCCCGCTTCCTGGCGCTGCTGGAGCTCTACCGGGAGCGGGTGCTGGCCTTCGAGCAGCCGGAGGCGCTGGGCCGCCTCCAGGTGCGGTGGGTCGGCGAGGAGGGGCGCGCGGTCGAGGTCACGGACGAGTTCGACCGGCCGCCGGGGAGCGCGGACGGCGGGCCGGGGGAGGACGGCGGCCGGCGCGGCGGGGGACGGCAGAGCAGCGGTACGAGGAACGGTGGTCCGTCATGAACCGGGACGACGACAGGCAGGACGGCAGGCACGACGGCCGGGACGGCCGTGACCCCTCCGGCCGGGAGGCCCGGCCCGCCCGGCGCGCCCTCGGCATGCCCGGCCGGCCCCGGCCCGCCGAGCACCTCCCGCCGGCCCACTTCCCGCCGGACGACGGCGGTCCGGACCCCGACGGCGGCGTCCGGGCGGCGACGGGCACGGCCGCCGGTACCGCCGTGCACGCGGGCGCCGAGCGGCCGTCCGCGGGCACGTCCGCGGTCGGCGGGGCGGCGGCGGACGTGCCGGATCCGGCCTCCCCGCCCCTGCACGACCTGCCCCTGCACGACCCGCCCCTGCACGACCTGCCCCTGCACGACCTGCCCCTGCACGACCCGCCCCCGCAGGACCCGCCGCCGTCGGCCCCGCCCGCCGCCGTCCCGGGCCCGGCGGACGCGTCCGGGCCCGCCGGCCCGCCGGTGCCGGGCCGGCACGCCGTCCCCCCGCAGTCCGCGGCGCCCGGCCCGGCCCCGGCGCCCCCGGCGCCCCCGACGCCCCCGGCGCCTTCGGCGCCCCCGGCACACCCGGCACCCGGCCCGCGGCCGCAGGAGGAGCCGGACCCCCTCGCCGCCGTGCCGCTCCGCGCCGCCCTCGAAGCCGTCCTCATGGTCGCCGACGAGCCCGCGGCCGAGTCCCACCTGGCCTCCGTCCTCGCACGCCCCCGCCGCGAGGTCGCCGCCGCCCTGCGCGAGCTGTCCGCCGAGTACACCGCCCAGGGGCGCGGCTTCGACCTGCGGCTGGTCGCCGGGGGCTGGCGGTTCTACAGCCGCGCCTCCTGCGCCCCGGCCGTCGACCGCTTCGTCCTGGACGGCCAGCAGGCCCGCCTCACCCAGGCCGCGCTGGAGACCCTGGCGGTCGTCGCGTACCGTCAGCCGGTGTCCCGCTCCCGGGTCTCCGCCGTGCGCGGTGTGAACTGCGACGGCGTCATGCGTACGCTGGTACAGCGTGGCCTGGTGGAGGAGACGGGCACCGAACCCGGGACAGGTGCCATCCTGTACCGGACGACCGACTACTTCCTGGAGCGGATGGGGCTGCGCGGCCTGGACGAGCTGCCGGAGCTCGCGCCCTTCCTGCCCGAGGCCGACGACGTGGAAGCGGAGTCGCTGGAGGGCTCCGCGATCGCCGAGGCCTTGGCCGCCGCACGGGACAGCAGTCAGGACGACAGTGACGTGGTCAGCACCACGTGACTGTGACATCGCAGCTCGGCCGACGACGGAATCGACAACGGACTTTCAATGCGTAGCAGTGGCAGGAACAGCGGCGGCCAGGGCGGCAGCCGGGGCGGATACGGCAACCGGAGCGGCGGCTCCGGCGGCCGCGGCGGCCAGGGCGGAAGCCCCGGCGCCCGCAGCGGCCAGGGAGGCCAGGGCGCCCGCGGCGGCCAGGCAGGCCAGAGCGGCGGCCGCGGGGGCAACCACCGCGGCGCCGGCAACCAGCGCGACGAGCGCGGGCAGCGCTCCGGCCGCCCGCCGCGCCCCGAGGAGCGCTCCTACGGCGAGTACGGCGGCGGCCGCCCCGGCGGCCCCTCCGGCGGCCCCTCCGGCGGCCGCGGGAGGCCGCAGGGCCAGGGCGGGCAGGGCCAGGGCGGCGGACAGGGCGGTCGGGGCCGCGCGCCCCAGCGCCCCTCCCGCCCCCGCGAGCTGGAGGCCAAGCTGGAGGACGCCGTCCGCGCCCGCCACGACAAGCCCCGGGTCGTCATCCCCAAGACCTTCGGCGAGCCCGAGGGCGAGCGGCTGCAGAAGGTCCTGGCCCGCGCGGGCATGGGCAGCCGCCGCGCCTGCGAGGAGCTGATCGACCAGGGCCGCGTCGAGGTCAACGGCCGCACCGTGCGCGAGCAGGGCGTCCGCGTCGACCCGGAGAAGGACGAGATCAAGGTGGACGGCCTCACCGTCGCCACCCAGTCGTACCTCTTCTTCGCCCTCAACAAGCCCGCCGGCGTCGTCTCCACCATGGAGGACCCCGACGGCCGCCAGTGCCTCGGCGACTACGTCACCAACCGGGAGACCCGCCTCTTCCACGTCGGCCGCCTGGACACCGAGACCGAGGGCATCATCCTGCTCACCAACCACGGCGAGCTGGCCCACCGCCTCACCCACCCCCGGTACGGCGTCACCAAGACCTACCTCGCCGCCATCGTCGGTCCCATCCCGCGCGACCTCGGCAAGCGGCTCAAGGAGGGCGTCGAGCTGGAGGACGGCTTCGCCCGCGCCGACAGCTTCCGCGTGGTGGAGAACACCGGCAAGAACTACCTGGTCGAGGTCAGCCTCCACGAGGGCCGCAAGCACATCGTGCGGCGCATGCTCGCCGAGGCGGGCTTCCCGGTGGAGCGGCTCGTCCGCACCCGCTTCGGGCCGATCGCGCTCGGCGACCAGAAGTCCGGCTGGCTGCGCCGCCTCACCAACCCCGAGGTCGGCCAGCTGATGCGCGAGGTCGGCCTCTGACGGCCCGGCCCCGCCCGTGACGCGGCGCACCGGACCCCGCCCCGCGACCGCGGGGCGGGGTCCGGTGCATGTCCGGGCCCCGTTCGGCATACCCTGGTGCCCACGTCCCGGCGGAGGCGGAGCGCCCGCCCACCGGGCCGAGGCGTACGTACGACGGTGTCACGGAGGGGCGGGATGTTCGACTCGCTGGGCCTGCCGGAGTCGGACAGCCGGGTGTACGAGGCCCTCGTGGCCGCCCCGCAGTCGGACGCCGAGGCCCTGGCCGCCCGCTGCGGCCTCACCCCGGAGCAGACCCGGGCCTCGCTCGCCGCCCTCACCGAGCGGGGCATGGCCACCCGCACGCCGGACAGCGCCGACCACTACCTCGCCGTCGCCCCCGACGTGGCCATCGGCACCCTCATCGGCCGCCGCGAGGAGGAGCTGCGCACCGCCCGCGCCGGGATGCACCGGCTCATGGACGCCTTCCGCGACGCCTCCCGCTACACCGACCCGGCCCGCTCGGTGGAGGTCCTCACCGGCAGCGAGGCGATATCCCAGCGCTTCGAGCACCTGCAGGACACCGCCCGGGAGCAGATCCGCGGCTTCGACCGCCCCCCGTACGTCCAGAACCCCGGGCTGAACCTCGGGCGGGCGCGGCGCCTGCTGCGCGACGGCATCCGCTACCGCGTCGTCTACGACCGGGAGGCCGTGGCCTGGCCGGGGCGGCTGGACAACGACATCCGGATCAGCTGCGAGGACGGCGAGGAGGCCCGGGTGCGGGTCGCCCTCCCGATGAAGATGATCATGGCGGACGACCGGATGGCCATCCTGCCCATCAGCTCCGGCAACCGGGTCCTGGACGCCGCCTACGTCGTCCACCCCTGCTCCCTGCTGGAGGCCCTGGCCACCCTCTTCGAAGCCGAGTGGGAGCGCGCCGTGCCGCTCAACGCCGCCGTCGGCGCCGACGGGGCGGACCCGGCCCCCGGCGGCCCGGCCGAGGACCACCGCCGGCTGCTCGGCCTGCTCGCGGCCGGACTCACCGACGAGGCCATCGCCCGCGCCCTCGGCTGGAGCGCCCGGACCACCCAGCGCCGCCTGCAGGGCCTCATGCGCGAGCTGGGCGCCACCACCCGCTTCCAGGCGGGCATGGCCGCCCGCGAACGCGGTTGGCTCTGACCGCACCCGCGCCCGGCCGCGCCCGGGACCGGCTCCGGCCGCAGACCGGCCAGGGACCGGCCCCGGACCGGCCAGGGACCGGCCCCGGACCGGCTCCGGACCTGCTGCGGACCGGCTCCCGGCCGCCCCGGGGCCGGATCAGCTCCACGCCTCCAGCGACGCCCAGCGCCCGTCCGGCCCCCGCCGCACCTCCAGCATCCCGACGACGGCGCCGCGGTTGACGGCCCCGTAGACGTGCGGGAACAGCACGTCCGCGGCGGACCCGGGCGGCGGCGGGCCGTCCGGCTCCTCCCACCGCACCGCCGCGTCCAGCCGGTCCTCGTCGATGAGCAGCACCATCAGCGGGCCGTGGACCTCGGCGAAGAACGCGTTGGCCACCGCCAGCGCCGTCCGCTCGTCCGGCGAGCAGTGCACGAAGCCCTCGGTGGCGAGGGACGCGGGCGCGTAGGGGCGCTCCGGCGTCGCCAGCCAGTCGTCGAGCGGGGTCAGGTGCAGGATCATCCCCCTGTTGTACCGGAGCGCGGCCCCGCCGCACCCGCACCCGCACCCGCACCGGCTCCCTCACCGGCTCCCGCCGCCCGCCGTGTCCGCCGCGGTGCGGGAGCGCGCGCCCGGCCCGCGCGCCGCGTCCGCACACCGGTGGCCGCGGCGCCGCCCGGTGCGGTAGTCCTGGCCGTCCGCACGACAGGGGAGGGCCCATGGGACGGCGGCCGGCCGCCGGAGCACTGCTGGGGCTCGCGCTCGGGGACGCGATGGGGTTCCCCACGGAGTTCAACGACATGGAGTCGATCGCGGCGAAGTCCGGCCCGTGGCGGGAGATGCGCCTGCCCGGACGGGCGATCGTCACCGACGACACCCAGATGACGCTCGCCCTCGCCCGCGGCCTGCGCACCGCCCTGGAGCGCGGCCCCCTCACCCCGAGCCGGCTGGAGGCCCCCGTCCGCGAGGAGTTCGTGGACTGGTGGCGCTCCCCGGAGAACAACCGCGCCCCCGGCGCTACCTGCATGGAGGCCTGCCGGCTGCTCAGCCGCCCCGGCCTGCCCTGGCAGGAGGCGTCGCAGACCGGCTCCAAGGGCTGCGGCGCCAACATGCGCGTCGCCCCGCTCGGCCTCGTCCCCGGCCTCACCGCGGCTCAGCGGTCCGGCGCCGCCCAGCTCCAGTCCGCCCTCACCCACGGCCACCCCACCGCGCTCGCCGCCTCCGACCTCACCGCCCACGCCGTCCACCTGCTCGCGCAGGGCGCCGAGCCCCGCGAGCTCACGGCCCTGCTGCGCGACCACGCGCGGGAGAGCCGCGGCACGTACCGGCGCGACTGGCTCGGCGGCCTTGACGGCCTCGGCCAGGACCCCTCGCCGGAGCACTTCGCCGCCCGCGGCTGGGACGAGTGTCTGGAGGTCCTGGACCGGCTGGAGGCCGCCCTGCGGGCCCCCGACGTCGAGGCCGACCCGTGCCTGGCCACCGGTGCGGGCTGGATCGCCGAGGAGGCCCTGGCCACCGCCCTGCTCTGCTTCCTGATGCTGCCCGACGACCCGCCCGCCGCGATCCGCCGTGCCGCGTACTCCTCTGGCGACTCCGACTCGATCGCCTGCCTCGCCGGCGCCTTCGCGGGCGCCCGCCACGGCGCCGACGCGTGGCCCGCGGAGTGGGTGCACGCCGTCGAGTACCGGGACGAGCTGCTCGCCTTCGGGGAGCTCTGGGACACGGGCGCCTGACGCCCGCCCCGCGGACGTCTCACGGAACGGGACGCCGGTCCCGCAGCGCGGGCGGTGTCACTAGCCTGGGCCCGGCCGCCCGGAGCGGGATGCCGGGCGGCCCGAACCGGCGTGCACCCCGTGCGGGACCGCAGACGGCCCCGCACGCCGCCCGCGTGCACCCGGGGGCCGGGCGGGCCTGCGCAGCCGCCCGGCCGCCGGTCCCGCCCGCGCCCCTCCGGACCTCCGCGCCTCCGCCCCTCCGCGCCTCCGCGCCTCGGCCCCTCCGCACCTTTGCGCGACCCGTCCCCGGCAGGCCGCCGTCCGGGCAGAATGGTCCCCGCGGCCCGCGCCGACCCGCACGGACCGCCCCGCCACCGCCTTCCGGGCCCCGGAGTCCCCGGGCCCCGGAGCCGCCTCCCAGGGACGTACACCGCCATGCGCACAGTCGCCGTCGTCGGCACCGGACTGATCGGTACCTCCGCCGCCCTCGCCCTCGCCGCCCGCGGCATCACCGTCCACCTCCAGGACGCCGACCCCGACGCCGCCCGCACCGCCGCGTCCCTCGGCGCCGGCACCACGGAGGCCCCCGAGGACCCCGTCGACCTGGCCGTCGTCGCCGTGCCCCCCGCCCTCGTCGGCCGGGTGCTGGCCGACTGCCAGCGGCGCGGCCTCGCCCGCTGCTACACCGACGTCGCCAGCGTGAAGTCCGGCCCCCGCGCCGACATCGCCGCCCTCGGCCTGGACACCACCCGCTACATCGGCAGCCACCCCATGGCCGGCCGCGAGGTCTCCGGGCCGCTCGCCGCCCGCGCCGACCTCTTCGAGGGCCGCCCCTGGGTCCTCACCCCCACCCCCGACACCGACACCGACACCCTCAACGCCGCCCTGGAGCTGGTCGCGCTCTGCGGCGCCGTGCCCGTCGTCATGGACGCCACCGCCCACGACCGCGCCGTCGCCCTGGTCTCCCACACCCCGCAGCTCGTCTCCTCGCTCGTCGCGGCCCGCCTGGAGCACGCCGACGAGACCGCGGTGCGCCTCTCCGGCCAGGGCGTGCGCGACGTGACCCGCATCGCCGCCTCGAACCCCCGCATGTGGGTCGACATCCTCAGTGCCAACGCGGGCATGGTGGCCGACATCCTGGAGGACATCGCCGCCGACCTCGGCGAGACCGTCGCCGCCCTGCGCTCCCTCCAGGCCGCCGACGAGACGAAGCGCGACGAGGGCGCCCGCGCCGTGGCCGAGGTGATGCGGCGCGGCAACGCCGGGCAGGCCCGCATCCCCGGCAAGCACGGCGCCCCGCCCACCCGCTACGCCACCGTCGCCGTCGTCATCGGCGACCAGCCCGGCGAGCTGGCCCGCCTCTTCGCCGACGCCGGCCTGGCCGGCGTCAACATCGAGGACGTCGCCATCGAGCACTCCACCGGGCAGCAGGCCGGCCTGGTGCAGCTCTCCGTCGCCCCGTCCTCCGCGACCGGCCTCGCCGCGGCGCTGCGCGAGCGGGGCTGGCGGGTCCGCGACTGACGGGTCCGCGGCCGGCGGGTCCGCGACCGGTGGCCCCGGTCCTCGCCGCCGGTCCTCGCCTTCGGTCCCCGGCCCCGGCCGCCGGGGCGCCCGGTCCGCGCCCCGGCCCGCCTCCCGTGCGCGGCCCCGCCGGGAGCGTGCGGTCCCGGTCCGGCGGCCTCCGCGGGTCGACTAACCTTGAGGGAGACCCCCGCACCGAAACCCCTGCACCACGTCCCGAAGAGAGGTCCCCCGTGGAAACTGCCGGCCGAGCGAGCGCCCCGGTCGTCGTCGCCATCGACGGACCCTCGGGTTCGGGCAAGTCCACCGTCTCGCGTGCCGTGGCCGCCCGCCTCGGGCTGAGCTTCCTGGACACCGGCGCCATGTACCGGGCCATGACCTGGTGGATGCTGGCCAACGAGGTCGACGTCGACGACGCCGACGCGGTCGCCACCGCCTGCACCAAGCCCGTGATCGTCTCCGGCACCGACGCCGCCGGCCCCACCATCACCGTGGACGGCCGCGACGTCTCCGGCCCGATCCGCGGCCCCGAGGTCACCTCCCGGGTCTCCGCGGTCGCCGCCGTGCCCGAGGTCCGCTCCCGCCTGGTGGAGCTGCAGCGCACCTCCGCCGGGGCCGCCGAGCGCGGCATCGTCGCCGAGGGCCGCGACATGGGCACCGTCGTCTTCCCCCGCGCCACCGTCAAGATCTTCCTCACCGCCTCCGAGGAGGCCCGCTCCGCCCGCCGCGCCGCCGAGCTGCGCGCCAAGGGCGTCGACGAGGCCACCATCGCCGCCATGGCCGCCGACCTCGGCCGCCGCGACGCCGCCGACTCCAGCCGCACGACCGCCCCGCTGGCCAAGGCCGACGACGCGGTCGCGGTGGACACCAGTGACATGACCCTGGAGCAGGTCATCGACCACGTCGTCGACCTGGTCGAGGCCCGCGCGCCCCGCCCGGCGGCCGCCGGGTGAGCGCCACCGGAACCCGTGCGGACACCCGGCGGCCCGCTCCCGCGGGCCGCCTCGCCGCCGCGCCCCCGGCCCGCACCGCCGCCGCACCGCAGCGCCCCACCGCGCGCGGCGCCGCCGTCGGCCGCCGCATCGGCATCGGCCTGGCCCGCGCGGGCTGGCGGGTGCGGGTGCTCGGCGCCTGGCGCGTCCCGGCCTCCGGGCCGGTGATCCTGGCCGCCAACCACGCCAACCTGGTCGACGGCCCGCTGCTGATGGGGATGTCCCCGCGGCCCACGCACTTCCTCGTCAAGGAGGAGATGTTCACCGGCCCGGTCGGCGCGGTCCTGCGCGGCGTCGGGCAGATCCCGGTGCGGCGCGCCAGCGCCGACCGGACGGCGATCACCACCGCCCTGCAGGTCCTCGCCGACGGCGGCGTCCTGGGCGTCTTCCCCGAGGGCACCCGCGGCGACGCCGACTTCGCGCAGGTCCAGGGCGGCCTCGCGTACCTCGCGCTGCGCTCCGGGGCGCCGGTGGTCCCGGTGGCGGTCCTCGGGACCGGCGACCGCGGCCGCACCCTGGGCGCCCTGCCGCCGCTGCGCGGCCGCATCGACGTGGTCTTCGGCGACCCCTTCGACGCCTCCGACGGCTCGCGGCTGCGTACCCGCAGGGCCATGCGGGAGGCCTCCGAGCGGCTGCAGACCCGGCTGGCCGGGCACCTCGCGCAGGCGCGGGAGCTGACCGGCCGCTGACCCCCGGCCTCCGCGCCCCCAGACCTTCTGCGCCGCGACACCCGCGGCGCGACCCCCGGCCCCCGGGCCGGACCGACGGACGAAAGACGGCACTGGACATGAGCAACGAGAACACCGCCGCTTCGGAGGCGGGCGCCTTCGAGCACGGTGAGCTGGACCCGGCGGAGTACGCCGAGTTCATGGAACTGGCCGCCGAGGAGGGCTTCGACGCCGAGGACGTCGACGGCGACCTTGCCGCGGCCTCCCACGGCCCGCTCCCGGTGCTCGCCGTCGTCGGCCGCCCCAACGTCGGCAAGTCGACCCTGGTGAACCGGATCATCGGCCGCCGCGAGGCCGTCGTCGAGGACCGCCCCGGCGTCACCCGCGACCGCGTCACCTACGAGGCGTCCTGGGCCGGCCGCCGCTTCAAGCTCGTCGACACCGGCGGCTGGGAGGCCGACGTCCTCGGCATCGACGCCGCCGTCGCCGCCCAGGCCGAGTACGGCATCGAGAGCGCCGACGCGGTCCTCTTCGTCGTCGACGCCACCGTCGGCCCCACCGACACCGACGAGGCCCTCGTCAAGCTGCTGCGCCGGTCCGGCAAGCCCGTCGTGCTCTGCGCCAACAAGGTCGACGGCCCCTCCACCGAGGCCGACGCCGCCATGCTCTGGTCGCTCGGTCTCGGCGAGCCCCACCCGGTCTCCGCCCTCCACGGCCGCGGCTCCGGCGACCTCCTGGACGCCGTCATGGCGGCCCTCCCCGAGGCCCCGCCGCAGACCTTCGGCACCCCGCTGGGTGGCCCGCGCCGCGTCGCGCTGCTGGGCCGGCCCAACGTCGGCAAGTCCAGCCTCCTCAACAAGGTCGCCGGCGAGGACCGGGTCGTCGTCAACGAGGTCGCCGGCACCACCCGCGACCCGGTCGACGAGCTGATCGAGCTCGGCGGCAGGACCTGGAAGTTCGTCGACACCGCCGGCATCCGGCGCCGCGTCCACCTCACCGAGGGCGCCGACTTCTACGCCTCGCTGCGCACCGCCTCCGCCCTGGAGAAGGCCGAGGTCGCCGTCATCCTCATCGACGCCAGCGAGACCCTCGCCGAGCAGGACACCCGCATCATCTCCATGGCGGTGGAGGCCGGGCGCGCGGTCGTCATCGCCTACAACAAGTGGGACCTGCTCGACGAGGAGCGCCGCTACTACCTGGAGCGGGAGATCGAGAAGGACCTCGTCCAGGTCAAGTGGGCGCCGCGGGTCAACGTCTCCGCCCGCACCGGCCGCCACATGGAGAAGCTGGTCCCGGCGATCGAGACCGCGCTGGAGGGCTGGGAGACCCGCGTGCCGACCGGCAGGCTGAACTCCTTCCTCGGCGAGCTGGTCGCCGCCCACCCGCACCCCATCCGGGGCGGCAAGCAGCCGCGCATCCTCTTCGGCACCCAGGCCGGCACCCGGCCGCCGCGGTTCGTCCTCTTCGCCTCCGGCTTCCTGGAGGCCGGCTACCGGCGCTTCGTCGAGCGCCGGCTGCGCGAGGAGTTCGGCTTCGCCGGCACGCCGATCTCCATCTCGGTGCGGGTGCGCGAGAAGCGCCGCCGCAAGTAGCGGCCGCCGCGGGCGGCCGGCGGGCCGCAGGCCCCGGAGCCGCCCGCACGCGCAGGCACGGACGGGCCCCGGCCGCTCCCCCGCGGGGGAGCGGCCGGGGCCCGTCCGCCGTGTGCCGGAACCGTCAGGCCGAGCCGCCTGCGCGGCCCGGCGGCAGGGAGAGCATCCCCCGGTGCCGGCCGCCGCGGCCCGTCGACGGGGGGATGTGCCCGACGGGGGTCCACCCGCCGCCGTACTGGTGCCCCTGGGCGAAGGGCGATCCCGCCGCCCCCGCGCCGCCGTGGCCCGGACCGGAGGCCGGCGGGTCCGGCAGCTGCCGCTCCGCGTCCCGGCTGCCGTACGACCGCCGCAGGCCGAACCCGGTGAACTTCATGTCCTCCTCGCCGGTCCGGTCGCCGGGGAGGGTGCGGAACAGCCGCCGGTACTCGGCGCAGAGGCTGTCGTAGATGGGGGTGGCGGAGACGGGGCGTTCCGCCTCGTACGCGGGCCGCATGCCGGGGATCGCATGGGCGCCGGCGTGCCGCCGGGTGGGGGTGGGGGAGGGGTCGTAGGTCTGCACACACGGCCAACGACCGCGCGGCCTCCGGGATGCGGCCTGAGGGCGGTTGACCTGCGGTCGGCCCGGTGTGCGGCGGCCTCCGCGCACCGGGCCGACCGCAGGCGCGCGCGGCCGCCCGGCGGGGGGCCCCCCCCGCGGCCCCCCGCCCGCCCCCCCCCGCGCCCCGGGGGGGCCGGGCGGCCCCCCCCGCCGGGCCCCGGCCGCCGCGGGGGGGGGGGGGGGGGGGGGGGGGGGGGGGGGGGGGGGGGGGGGGGGGGGGCGCGCGCCCCCCCCGCCCCCCCCGCGGGGGGGGGGGGGGGGCCGGGGGGGCGCCCCCCCCCCCCCCCCCCCGCGCTCCGTCCGCCCCGTGCGCCCTGGGTGTCCCGTGCGCCCCGTCCTGCCGGTCCGCGGCAGCCGCGGGGCGGGCCGGTCCGGGTCGGCGGTGTCGTCGCCCGTCCCGCCCTCCCGACCGCCCTGCCCTCCCGACCGCCCTGCCCTCCCGGCCGCCCTGCCCTCCCGCGTCGCTGCGGGATCAGGTGCCGGCGAGCGGCAGCACCGCCCCGGCGAGCACACCCTGCCCGGCGGCCCGGTCCAGCGCCTGGCGCAGCAGGTCCTCCCGGGGCTGGCTGCCGATGGTGCCCACCGGCGCCGCGTACATGTACACCTGCGACTGCCGGCTGGCCGCGGCCCGCCACGTGTCGGTGACCTGCAGCGGCTGGTGCGCCTGCCACCACGCCACGGTGCCGCCCTGCGGGCCCGGCTGGAGCACCGCGTGGAGCTGGCCCATCGCCATCAGCACCGACCAGCCCGCCAGCGGCTCCGGGGTCCGGTCCACGTCCTTCACCTCGCCGAAGCCGTGCTCCAGCAGCAGCTGCAGGAACTCGTCCTCGCCGGAGGTGCTGCCCGGCCGCCCCACGGGCACCGTCGGCTCGACGACCAGCGCGGCGTGCGGGGTGT
Source organism: Streptomyces sp. NPDC001380 (assembly GCF_042895785.1). Taxonomy (NCBI): domain Bacteria; kingdom Bacillati; phylum Actinomycetota; class Actinomycetes; order Kitasatosporales; family Streptomycetaceae; genus Streptomyces; species Streptomyces sp. NPDC001380. The sequence continues at coordinate 40,115 of NZ_JBIAWP010000031.1, forward strand.
CGCCGACCAGGACCAGCCCGCAGGTGATGGAGAGCACCGCCGGCTGGCTGCCCTCCGCCGGGCCGCCGTCGCCGGGGACGGCCGGGGCGGTCCGGGCGGCGGGGGAGGGGGCGGCGGGCAGCCGGGAGCCGTCCCCGGCCCGGTCGCCGCCGATGCTGCGCATGGCGCCGCGCAGCTGCTCCTCCGTCACCGGGACGACCTGCGAAGGGATGCAGCGGGCGTGGGCGAAGGCGAGGACGGCGGTCTCCTCGCCCATGAACAGCACGGTGCTGGTCTGCTCGCGCAGCGAGTCGCCCGGGGTACGGCAGGACGTGCAGTCGTAGGTGTCGGGGGCGTTGCCGCCGGCCAGCAGCCGGTCGGCCTCGTCGTCGCCGATCTCGGCGCGGACCTCGTCGCTGACGTCGAGCATGCGCGGCACGGGGACTCCTCGGATCGTTTCCTGGATCGGGGCGCCGGATGCGGGGTGCACCCGGCCTCCTAACCCAACGGGCGGATGTGGCGGGGGTCACGGCCACGCCCCCGGGCAGTCGTGAATTCGGCGGAATCCGACTGCGCAGCGTGCACGACCGTCCACTCCGTGTCGACAACGTGTCGGAGGTCACAGGGTGCCGGGCGTGCGTCAGGACACACCGGCGCGGCCTGCCCGATCGGAAAATGCCGACAGAGTGTGCAAAACGGCCGCCCGCGACAGATCATTACCGCCGGTAACGGTCAGGTGATCTGGAAGAACCGTGAACCGGTTGAAAGCGGCACGGAAGCTTTCCTACGGTCTGTCACCGGTGCAACGAGCACCACCCGGGTACGCCCTCCAGCGCACCGGACGGCCGCAGTTGAGCGGCGGTCAGGTGTCCGCCGCCGGTGACTGACAGGCCGGCGGCGCGTGGCGGGCGGCCGCGGCGGCACGTCACGTCCGACACGTGCACGGCCGCCGGAGCGGACGAGGCGGCGGACGGCTCCGGTACCACCGGACACCGGCCGACCGGCCCGCCCGGGGCTGTCGAGAGGAAGCAATGACCCTTCGTCACGAGACCGACGCCGCCACCGCGAACGCCGGGCAGGGCGCCGACCGGAACGGTGCGGCCGTCCGCCGCAACCGGGTCCGCGCCGCCGTCGTCGCGGGCGCCGTCGCCGCCGTCCCGGCGGTGGGCCTCGTCACGGCCACCTCCGCCTCCGCCGCCTCCGCGTCCACCTGGGACCGGGTCGCGCAGTGCGAGAGCGGCGGCAACTGGAGCATCAACACCGGCAACGGCTTCTACGGCGGCCTGCAGTTCACCCGCAGCACGTGGGCCGCGTACGGCGGCACCGCGTACGCCTCCACCGCCGACAACGCGAGCCGCGGCGCGCAGATCGCCGTCGCGGAGAAGGTCCTCGCCAGCCAGGGCCCCGGCGCCTGGCCCGTCTGCGGCCCCCGGGCCGGCCTGAGCAGCGGCGGCGCCGCCGCCCGGGTCGACGTCTCCGCGGGCTCGCGCAGCAGCCGCTCGGAGCACCGCAGCACCTGGCACCGGTCCTGGAAGCACTCCTCGGCGGGTGCGGTGCAGAGCCGGCGCCACACCGGCGGCTCCTCGGCCGGGGCCTCCCCGGTCAACACCTCCGGGCGCCACTACACCGTCCGGGCCGGCGACACCCTGGGCCGCATCGCCGACCGGTACGGCATCGGCTGGCAGAAGCTGTACCTGGAGAACCGCGGCGTCATCGGCGGCAACCCGAACCTGATCTACCCGGGGCAGAAGCTCTCCGTCTGACCCCTGCGCGCCGGTTTCGCGACCGGTCGCCCCGTGCCCGGCGCGCAGCGCCCGGCACGCCCCTCTCGCGGGGCCCGGTACCCACCGGGCCCCGCTCGGCGTTCCCGGACCGCCGTGCGGGTGTGCGGGCGTACGGGCCGGGCGCTCCGGCAGGCCCGTCCGGGGCCGCCGTACCGTCCTCCGGTCCGGCCGCGGCCCCGGCCCCGACCCGCGGCGGCGGGGCGCGCTCGGGGGGCCGCCCTCCGCGCCCCTGCGCCGACCGGTGGAACCCCGCGGCGCGGCGGGCGCCGGGGCAGCCCGCCGCCGCGCAGGGCGGCCGTAGCGTCGACCCAGTGTGCTCATAGGACTTTCCGCTCGGTCGTCGCGGCGCCCTGCACCGCCGCCACCGCCGTCACCGTCGTCACCGTCGCCACCGCCGTCACCGTCGCTGCCTCCGCCACCGCAGCCGTCGCGGCCGCGGCCGCGGTCCTCGCGGCGACGCCCGCCGCTGCGGCCGCCCCTGCCGCACCCGCGCTCGACGATCCGGTCTGGGACCGCCTCGCCGCGTGCGAGAGCAGCGGCAACTGGCGGTCCAACACCGGAAACGGCTTCTACGGCGGCCTCCAGATCCTGCTGGGCACCTGGCGGTGGGCGGGCGGCCTGCGCTTCGCCCGCCGCCCCGACCTCGCCGTCCGCGAGGAGCAGATCACCGTGGGGCAGGAGATCTTCCGCCTCCAGGGCTGGCCCGCCTGGCCGGCCTGCGCCCGCCGGCTCGGGCTCCTCGACCCCGTTCCGGGCCCCGCCCCGGAGCCGTCGCCGGACCCCGGGTCCCCGTCCGACCCGCAGGACCCCGGCGTCTTCCCGCCCCCGGTCCTCCACCCGCGCCCGGCTCCGCGCCCGGACCGGCGTCCCGGACGCGGCCCGCACCCCGGCCGGGAGCCGCACCCCGGACACGGCCACCGCCCCGGACGCCATCCCCGCCCCGGTACGGGCCCGTACCCGGGGCACGGGCCGCACCCGGGAACGGGCCCGTGGCACGGGAGGCCCCCGGAGCCCGACCCGGGCACGGCGGCGGCCGGACAGGTGCCGCAGCCCGTCCCGTATCCCGGCGCAGGGGGACGGCCCGGTCCGGAAGCCGCCACGCCGCCCGCGGCGGCGTGGCCCGCCCTGTGACCGGCAGGCCGCCCGTGCGCCCGGCGGCCCTGCCCCGCCCGTGACGCCGCCGGGACCGCCCGGACCCGCCGGGACCGCAGCCCGGACAGCCCCCACGGCCGTGTCGGGACCGCCCCCGGGGCCCGGACGGCCACGCCGGAGCCGCCTGGAGGGTGCCCCTGCGTCCTCGCGTCCGCCCCGGCTCCCCGCCGTCCGCCGTTCCGTCCCCCGGCCGGCAGCGCTTCCGGCCGATGTCCCCCGAACACCGCTGCGGCGCCGTGTCCTCCCACCCACCGCGCCGCCCCGCTCCGGCCCGATGCCGGGGAATGCCGCAGACCGGCGCAGACTTTCCCTCAGCGGAGAGGCAGCGCGAGCCGGCCGGAGACCCCGCCACGGCACTGCCGTCCACGGAGAGGAAGCACAGACATGGGCAGCCCCGTCGACCACCTCGTCGACCTGCTCGATCTTGAGCAGATCGAGGTCAACATCTTCCGAGGCCGCAGCCCCGAGGAGGAGCTGCAGCGCACCTTCGGCGGCCAGGTCGCCGGCCAGGCGCTGGTGGCCGCAGGACGCACCGTGGACGCCGGGCGCCCCGTCCACTCCCTGCACGCCTACTTCCTGCGCCCGGGTCTGCCCGGCGTGCCGATCGTCTACCAGGTGGACCGGATCCGCGACGGCAGGTCGTTCACCACCCGGCGCGTCCTCGGCATCCAGAAGGGCCGCAGCATCTTCGCGCTCACGGCGGACTTCCACGTCCCCGAGCCCGCCGCGTTCGAACACCAGGACGCCATGCCCGACGTGCCCGACCCCGAGGGCCTGCCCAGCGCCCTCGACGAGGTCAGCGCGCGCATCGGCGAGCGGCCGCCCTTCATCAGCCGTCGGCAGCCCTTCGACATCCGCTACGTCGAACGCCTCCGCTGGACCAAGGAGGAGCTCGTCGGCGTCGAGCCCCGCAGCAGCGTCTGGCTGCGCACCAACGGCAGGCTCCCCGACGACCCGCTGATCCAGGTCTGCGCCCTCACCTACGCCAGCGACATGACGCTGCTCGACTCGGTGCGGGCCCCCGTCGAACCCCTCTGGGGTCCGCGCACCTTCGACATGGCCTCCCTCGACCACGCCATGTGGTTCCACCGCCCGTTCCGTGCCGACGAGTGGCTGCTCTACCAGCAGGAGTCCCCGGTTGCCACCGGCGCCCGCGGGCTCGCCCGGGGCCAGATCTTCGACCGGCAGGGGCAGCTCGTCGTCTCCGTGATGCAGGAGGGCCTCTTCCGGCCCGTCGCCCGCGGCTGACGGGCCCCGCCCCGGGCCGGACCCCCTCCCGGCCCCCGGGCGCCCGCCCCGGCGCGGCGCACCCCGGAAGCGTCGACGCCCCCGGCCGGGCCGCAGAACACCTCTCGGAGGCAGGACCACCCGCCCCGGCGCGGGGCGCCCCACACCGGGCGTCCCCCGCCGGGCCGCTCCACCGCCCGGGCGGCCCGGCCCGCCTCCACCCCCGAGCCTCGCCTCCGCCCCCCGGCGCCCGCCGGTCACGGCACCGCTCCTCGGCACCCTCCCGCCCCGACCCCGCAAACCCCCACCCGCGCAGTCCCGCCCCCTGCCCCCTGCCGCAAGGACGAGACCCCGTGTCCACACCGCCCGCCCCCCGTCCCGCCGCCCCGTCCGCCGCCCCGGAACCGCCGCCCGACCCCGCCACCGCCGCCCCGGTCGCCACCGCCGCAACCGGTCCGACGGCGCCGCCCCGTCCTCCCGTGCTCCCTCCCCACCCCGCCCCACCGGGCCGGCTGCGCCGCGCCGCCCGCAGCGTCCTCGCCGACGTCACCCCGCTGCGCACCAGCCCGCACTACCGCCGGGTCTGGTTCGGCCAGACCGTGTCCTCGATAGGCCAGCAGATGACCGCCGTCGCGGTCTCCGTCCAGGTCTACGCCCTCACCGGCTCCAGCTTCGCCACCGGACTGGTCGGGCTCTTCTCCCTCGTCCCGCTCGTCGTCTTCGGGCTGTACGGAGGCGCCGTCGCCGACAGCGTGGACCGCCGCAGGCTCGGCCTCGTCGGCGCCGCCGGCCTGGCGGCGGTCTCCGCCATCCTCGCCGCCCAGGCGGCCCTCGGACTGCGCCAGGTCGCGGTCCTGTACGCGGCCGTCGCCCTCCAGGCCGTCTTCTTCGCCCTGAGCTCCCCGGCCCGGAGCTCGATGGTGCCCCGCCTGGTGCCCGCCGAGCAGCTCCCCGCCGCCAACGCCCTGGCCACCGTCTCGATGAACCTCGGGCTCACCGTCGGCCCCATGCTCGGCGGCGTCCTCATCGGCGTCTGGGGCTACCAGTCGGCCTACCTCGTCGACGCCCTCGCCTTCAGCGCCACCCTCTACGCCATGTGGCGGCTGCCCTCCATGCGGCCCGAGGGCGCCCGCAAGGGCCGCGCCTCCGTCCTGGACGGACTCCGCTTCCTCCGCGACCGCCCCAACCTGCGCACCAGCTTCCTGGCCGACCTCGCCGCCATGATCTTCGGCATGCCGAGGGCCCTCTTCCCCGCCATCGCCGCGGGCTTCTACGGCGGCGACGCCCGCACCGTCGGGCTGCTGGTCTCGGCGCCGGCGGTGGGCGCCCTCGCCGGGGCCCTCTTCTCCGGCTGGGTCGGGCGCGTCCACCGCCACGGACTCGCCGTGATCGCCGCCGTCGCCGCCTGGGGCCTCGCCATCGCCGGCTTCGGCCTGGTCCGCAACCTCTGGCTCGGCCTGCTCCTGCTCGCCGCCGCGGGCTGCGCCGACACCGTCAGCATGATCTTCCGCAACACGATCATGCAGGCGGCCGCCCCCGACGACATGCGCGGACGGCTCCAGGGGATCTTCATCGTCGTCGTGGCGGGCGGCCCCCGGCTGGGCGACTTCGAGTCGGGCACCGTCGCCGCCCTCACCACCACGGCGTTCTCGGTCGTCAGCGGCGGCCTGGCCTGTGTCGCCGCCATCCTCGCCCTCACCGCCCGCTACCCGTCCTTCGCCCGCTACGACGCCCGCCGCCCCACCCCCTGAACCCCTGACCAGCCACGCCACGCCCGACCCACCCGCAACCCGGCAGCGAGCACCCCCCGACGTGCTGTATTGTTTTCCTCGTCGCCGGGACACCGGGGACGGGCCGCAAAGCCGGAAGCCGCAAGGCCGAAAGCAGCGAGGCCTCGGGACGTGGCGCAGCTTGGTAGCGCACTTGACTGGGGGTCAAGGGGTCGCAGGTTCAAATCCTGTCGTCCCGACGCAAGTCGGAAGCCCCGACCAGAGCGATCTGGTCGGGGCTTTGTGCTGCGTACAGCAGCGAAGTACAGCAACGGGGGTCAGGGGCCGAGGTCCCCGAGGGTGCTGCCGAGCTTCCGCAGGGCCTTGCGGGTGCTCTCGGCAGGCACGTGGGTGTAGACCTCCATCGTGACGGCGATCTGCGAGTGCCGGAGGATCTGCATCGCGATCCGCGGGTGCACGTCCAGGGCCGCCAGCAGGGAGCCGCAGGTGTGCCGGGTGTCGTGGACCCGGATGCGGCGCACGCCGGCCCGCTCGCAGCGCCGGGCGAACTCCCGGTTGAAGTTCCGCGGTTCGACCGGGGTGCCGTAGCGGGTGGTGAGGACGAACCGCGAGTCGGTCCACAGCTCGCCGGCCGCGGCCCGGGCCTGCTCCTGGGCCTGGGCTCGCGCGGTGAGGGCGTCGACGCAGACGGCCGGCAGCGGCAGCACGTCGGCGGAGCCCTGCGTCTTGGTCTCCGCGTGGAGGAGGCGGCCGCCGACCTGCTGGAGCTGCCGGCGGATGCGCAGCTCCCCGGCGTCGAGGTTCACGTCGTCCCAGGTGAGTCCCAGGACCTCGCCCTTGCGCAGGCCCAGGACGAGGATCAGGACGTAGGCGGGGAACAGGGGGTCGCGTGCCGCCTTGGCCGCCTCCAGGAACCGTCTGGCCTCCTCGACCGACCAGGGGTCCGGTGTGCTGCGGCGGGGCGTGGAGAGCTTGATCAGCTGAGCGGGGTTCCTGGAGATGACCTCCTCCGTCATCGCGTTGCCCAGAGCGCTGCGCAGGACCGCGCGGGCTCCCCGGACCGTCCGGGGCGACGGCGTGCTCCGGCAGCACCGGCCGGCGGCGCAGCAGCGACGGGAGCCCTCGTCCCGCCGGGCGTGGGTCTGTACAGCCAGCGGCTCTGTCCCGTAATCGGTGGTAACGATCAGCGACGGGATGCCATGCTCGGGCGTGCTCGATGCCAACACCCTGGTGAACATGGTGTTTTCCGGTCTGTCGGCGCTGGTTGTCGAGGACGTCGCGGACGAGGGCGAGGTGATCCGGGTGGCCGCGCGGACGGAGAACGCGACCCTGGACGCCTGGCAGACCTGGCCCGCGGCAAGGCCCGCAATAAGATCCCGGCGCTCATCGAGGCCCTGGACGGCGAGTTCA
>NZ_JBIAWP010000032.1:0-44581 GCF_042895785.1 Streptomyces sp. NPDC001380
CCTCATCGAGGAGGCCCTCAAGCTCGCCGAGCAGATGGAGGCCGACGGCGTCGCCTCCGGCGAGCCCACCGTCACCCCCCTCGGCTGACCCCGCAGGCCCGGTCCTCCTCGGGCCGGCCCCCGCGGCCGGCCCCGTCCCGGGACCGCCCTCCCGGGAACGCCCGCGCCGGGGCCGGACGGCACCCGCCCTCCGGCCCCGCGCGCTCTCCGGCCGCCCGGGGGTAGGGTGCCGTCCGCAGGACCCGTACCCTCGGAAGCCGGGCCCCGAGACCGGGGCCCCGCAGCCCGGGACCCCGGAGCCCGGATCCCGCGGCCGACCCGGCCGCCGGGCGCCCGCACGGGGACGGGTGCTGCGGCACGGGCAGCCCGACGGCATGGTGAGGCGCGCAGATGCTGGGAAGTTCGGTGTCGACCACCCGCGTCCTCGAGGCGCCCGACCTCGAGGACGCCCTCGACGTGCTCGACCGCGACCCGGTGGCCAACGCCTTCGTCGCCGCCCGCGTCCACGTCGCTGGCCTCGACCCCTGGCGGCTCGGCGGCGAGATGTGGGGCTGGTACGACGACGCCGGCCGCCTCGACGCCCTCTGCTACGCCGGAGCCAACCTGGTGCCCATCTGCGCCGGGAGCGACGCCGTCCGCGCCTTCGCCGAGCGGGCGCGCCGCCAGGGGCGGCGCTGCTCCTCCATCGTCGGCCCCGCCGAGGCGACCGCCGAGCTCTGGTCGCTGCTGGAGCCCGGCTGGGGCCCGGCCCGCGACGTCCGCGCCCGCCAGCCGCTCATGACCATCACCGAGCCCTCGCCCACCGTCGCCCCGGACCCCCGCGTGCGCCGGGTCCGCCGCGACGAGATCGAGCTCCTCATGCCCGCCTGCGTGGCGATGTTCACCGAGGAGGTCGGCGTCTCGCCGACGGCCGGGGACGGCGGCCTCCTCTACCGGGCGCGGATCGCCGAACTCGTCACCGGCGGCCGGGCCTTCGCCCGTTTCGAGGAGGGCCGGGTCGTCTTCAAGGCCGAGATCGGCGCCGTCACCGACCGGGCCTGCCAGATCCAGGGGGTCTGGGTCGCCCCCGACCGCCGCGGCCAGGGGCTGTCGGAGACCGGCATGGCCGCCGTCGTGGAGTACGCCCTGCGCGAGGTCGCGCCCGTCGCCAGCCTGTACGTCAACGACTTCAACCTCCCCGCCCGCGCCGCCTACCGGCGGGTCGGCTTCCGCGAGGTCGGGGCGTTCATGAGCATTCTCTTCTGAGGCGCGGGTAACGTCCCCGCGATGGACGACGACGTGGTGGACGACGTGGTGATCGAGCCCTTCGGCCTCGCCGCCCGCGCCGAGGAGGCGCTCGCGGTGCAGGCCCTCGCCTTCGGGCTCACCGACGAGGAGGTCGCGGTCCGGCTGCAGATCGTGATCCGCCACGCCTCCTGCCCCGGCGTCGTCGCCCTCGGGGCGTTCCACCGCGGCCGCATGGTCGGCTTCGGGTACGGGATGCCGAACGACCGCGCCCACTGGTGGAGCACGGTGATCCAGCCCTTCCTGGAGGCGCGCGGCCACGGCGACTGGCTCGACGGCTCCTTCGCCGTCACCGAGCTGCACGTCCACCCCGGCTGGCAGCGCCGCGGGCTGGGGCGGGCCCTGATCACCGGCCTGTGCGCACGCTCCGGGCTGTCCCGCTCCATCCTGTCGGCGATCGACGAGGAGACCCCGGCGCGGCGCCTCTACCGGTCGCTGGGGTACGTGGACCTGGCCCGGCCGGTGCTCTTCCCCAACACGGCGCGCCCGTACGCGGTGATGGGGGCGGAGCTGCCGCTGCGGGGGTGACGGCGCCGGTGCCCGGCCGGCCGCGCCGAGGGGCGGTGCGGGGCGGGGCCGGACGGTACGGGAGGCCGCGCCGGTGCCGGGTCGTACAGGGGTGCCGGGATTCTGCCCGGGCGCGTGCAACCTTCGGACGCCGTCGGACGTCTCCTGGGCGCGCCGGGCCGTCGCGGCCCGCCCCGCCCCTGCACAGGAGGAGACCACCGCGTGCACCAGCACCTCCGTACCGTCCTGGCGGCCGCCGCCACCGCCGCCCTGGCCGGCGGCGCCCTCACGGCGTCCGCCGGCACCGCCGTCGCAGCCCCGGCCGTCGGCTCCGACTTCAACGGCGACGGCTACCGCGACCTCGCCGTCGGGGCCCCGAACGCCACGGTCGGGGGCCACGCCGGGGCCGGGGCCGTGGTGATCCTCTGGGGCTCCTCCGCCGGTGTCTCCCCCACGCGGCGCACCGTGTTCACCCAGGACACGACCGGGGTCCCGGGCGTTGCGGAGGAGCTCGACGGCTTCGGCACCTCGGTCACCTCCGCCGACCTCGACGGCGACGGCCGTACCGACCTGCTGGTGGGCTCCGGGAGGGAGACCGTCGGCACCCGGCAGGGCGTCGGCAGCGTCACCGTCCTGTGGGGCGGCACGAGGGGGTTCGCCGGCGGCGCGATCCTGCCGCAGCCCACGCTGCGGGAGTGGGCGGGCTTCGGACAATCCATTGCCGCGGGCGACTTCGTCAACAGCGCCGCCGCCGAGGTGACGGTCGCCTGCTGGGACGGCGCCTACCACTACCAGGGCCCCTTCACCCGCGCGGGCGTCCCGGCCTCGCGCGGCTGGGACGGCCGTCTCGGCAGCACGGACGACGCCGTCGCCGGTGACCTGACCGGCGACGGCCGGCCCGAGCGGGTCATGCTCCCCGGCAGCGTCGACGGCGACGCCAACGGCGACGTGTACGTGGACCGCTGGACCGCGAGCGGGGCGGTGCGCACCGAGCTGCCGAACGCCGACGGCATCGCCGGTGCCGTCGGCGACATCAACCACGACGGCTACGGCGACCTCGTGCTCGGAGCGCCCTACGACCCGGACGCCATCAGCCGGGGCGGCCACCTCGGCGGCCAGATCAGCGTCTGGTACGGCGGTCCGTCCGGCCCCTCGACCACCCAGCACCCGACCGTGGTCCACCAGGACACCGCCGGGGTCCCCGGCGTGGGGGAGGCGTACGACCGGTTCGGCTCCTCGGTGAGCGTGGGCGACATCAACGGCGACGGCTTCGCGGACGTCGCGGTCGGCGCCGGGAACGAGGGCGTGTCCGGCAGGTCCGGCGCGGGCATGGTCACTGTGCTGTACGGCTCCGCCGCCGGCCTGACCACCAGGAACGCCGCCGTCTACAGCCAGGACACCGCCGGGGTCCCGGGCAGCACCGAGCCCGGGGACGCGTTCGGCCTGCAGGTCCGTCTGGCCGACCTGAACGGGGACGGCCGCGCGGAGCTGTCCGTCGGCTCCCCCGAGGAGAACGGCTCCGGCTCCCTGACCGTGCTGCGCGGCACCGCCTCGGGCGTCGGGACCACCGGCGCCGTGAGCATGCTCGCGAAGGACGCCGGGGTCTCCGGCAACGCCTGGTTCGGCCAGGTCCTCGACCGCTGAGGGCGGCCCGCCCGGTGCCGCGGGCCGATCCGCGCGCGGCACCGGGACGGGACCCGGCCGGGCTCACAGCCGGCCCGCGAACTCCAGGAAGAGCTCGGCGGAGGCCCTGCCGCCGACGGACAGGCTCCACAGCCCCGCCTCGACGGTGCGGAAGAGCGTCCAGCCGCGCAGCCGCTCCCGGTCCACCTCCAGGGACTCGGCGAGCCGGTGCAGTCGGCGGCGCACGGCCGCCTCCGGCCCCGGGGAGCCCACCAGTGTGTCCTTCCGGTCCTGGACCAGCCAGGCCAGGTCGTACGCCCGCTCCCCGACCAGGGGTTTGGGATCGATCGCCAGCCAGGGGAACCGCTCGGCGGCCAGGACGTTGCCGTGGTGGAAGTCGCCGTGCAGCAGGTGGTCCTCCCGGGCGTCGGCGAGCAGGCCGGCCGACACCTCCAGGGCCTCGTCCACCAGCGCGCCGGCGTCCGCCGCCCCCGGCAGGCCGCGGCGGGAGCGCAGCTCCTCGCGCAGGCCGCCGACGTGCTCCGCCACGGTCCGGAAGGGGTGCCCGGCGGGCGGCGCCACCCACAGCCGCTGCAGGATGCCGGCCGCCTCCAGCATCGCCTTGGCCTCGGGCAGCGAGCGCAGGGTGATGTCGCCGTGCAGCCGCTCCAGCAGCAGGACGGCCCGTTCCGGCTCGGCCTCCAGCAGGCGGGCGGCGCCGCGCCCCGCCCAGTGGGCCAGCGCGGCGTGCTCCTGGGCCGTCTCCGGCGTCACCATGCCGGCCTTGAGCGCCGCGGGGGTGCCGTCGGCCCGGCGGACGTACACCACCAGGCTGATCTGGCCGCCGGGCTCGCAGACGCGCTCCGCGGTGAGCCCCCAGCGCTCCAGGTGGGCCTCCACCAGGGACGGCAGCGCGGAGAGCCAGGTGCTCCCCGCCTCCCCCTCCCACTGGCTCAGGGTGCGCTCCAGGCGCTCGGGGACGGTGATCGCCGGCTGCATGCTGTCCTCTCGTCGTGCTCCCCCGTGGCGCGGACGCCGTACCCATTGTCGGGCACGGCGCCCCGCACGGAGGCGCACGCTCACCGCGCCGCGCCCCCGGACGGCGCGGGGGACGCCGGTGCGGACGCCGGCGCGGACGGCGCGGCGGGCGTCGCGGCCCGCTCGGGGAGGCCCGGGAATGCGGGCCCGGGCGCGGCCGGGCCCCGCCAGCGCGCCGCGCGCACGGCGGCGCCGCACAGGGCGTCGGCCGCGGTGCGCCGCAGCGGGCCGCGGGCGGCGGCCACCAGGTCGGCGTGGACCGCGGCCAGGCGCTCCTCCAGCAGGACGGCGAGCCGCACGGCCGAGGCCGGACCGGTGACGGGGAACGGCAGCTCGTAGCCGGCCGCCGCGGCGGCGGGCGTGCCCCGGCGGGCCGCGATCTCGCGGTGGAGCGTGTCGCGCAGCGCCCGGTGGGCGTCGTAGGCGGCCCGGGCGGCGGCGAGGCGGGCGCCGGTGAGGTGGGCGCCCACGACGCCGTACCCGTAGACCGCGGCGTGCTCGGCGGCGAGGGCGGCCTGCAGGGCGGGCGGTACGGGGCCCGGGGCGGAGGGGCCGGGTCCGGCGGGGCCCGGGGCGGTGGCGGAGGGGGCGCTCGGCGTGGTCACGCGGTGGCTTTCGGGTCGTCGGGGCGGTGGTCCGCCGCGCCGGCGGGTGCGCCGGGCGCGGCGGCGGTCCGGGTGCGGGGCCGGGGCGGTCAGGGGCCGAGGGCGAGTGCGTGCACCGTGCCGCAGGCCGCGAGCGAGGCGAGCAGGCGGGCCAGCTCCGGGGAGGCGGCGTCGAGGGCCGCCGTCCGGGAGGCGGCGGTCCGGCGCTCGGCGGCGGCCAGGGACGCCAGCGCCGCCGCGGGCGCGGCCGGGACCGCGGCGGCGGAGGCGGTCGGCGGGGCGGCGGGCGCGCCGGTACCGGACGCTCCGGTACCGGACGGGCCGCCCGGCGCGGGGGCGGTGCCCGGGGCCGTCGCGGCCGGCGGCGTACCGGCCTCGGGGAGGCCCGCGGCGAGGGCCGCCCGGTGCCGCAGGACCTGGTCGCGCAGCGGCCGCAGCCGCCCGGCCAGCGCCGGGTGCGCGGCGAGGACCGCGTCGTAGGCGGCGGCGAGCGCCGCGGTGGCCTCGACCGCCCGGCGGCGGACCGCCCGGTCGGGGTCGGGCGGGGCGGTCCCCGCGGGCGCCGGGGCGTCCGCCGAGCAGGCGCCGAGGGTGAGGACGGCTCCGCCGACCGCGGCGCCGAGGACGGCCCGCCGGGTGGGGGACTGCATGCGCGCTCCCGCTGGTCTCTCGGGACGGTGGGGGTGACGGTGGGGTGACGCTGGGGGTGCCGTGGGGTGCGACGGTGCGGCCCCCGGGCCGGCGGGTGCGTGCCGGTACGGGGGGCGCGGAGGTGCAGGGGGCGGCGGAGGGCCGCCGAACGGAAGGTACCCGCAGGCGGGGCGCGCACCGGCGGCGGGGTGGCCGCTCGCCGGGACGGGTGCGCGGAATCGGCACCACGGGGCCCGACCGGATAGGCTTTGCAGCGCTTCCGACAACAGCAGACGCGGCCGAGGAGTCACCCGGATGAGCACCCACCAGAACGACCGGCTGCGTGCCCTGATCGAGCCGCTGGCCGTCGGAGCGGGACTGGACCTCGAGGAGGTCCGGGTCACCCAGGCAGGCAGGCGCCGCCAGCTCCAGGTCGTCGTGGACGCCGACGGCGGCGTCGGGCTCGACACCGTGGCCGAGCTGAGCCGGGAGATCGGACAGGCCCTGGACGACGCGGACGCCATGGGCGGCGCCCCGTACGTGCTGGAGGTCGGCTCGCCGGGCGTGGACCGGCCGCTGACCGAGCCCCGCCACTGGCGCCGGGCCGCCGGGCGCCTGGTGAAGGCGCAGCTGGCCGCGGGAGGCGAGCTGGTCGCCCGGGTGCTGGAGGCCGACGACGAGGGCGTCCTGGTCGAGGTGCAGCCGGTGAAGGGCCGGGGCAGGCCCGCCGAGCGGCGCCTGGAGTACGCCGAGGTGGCGAAGGCCCGGGTGCAGGTGGAGTTCGGCCGCAAGGACGCGAAGGACGAGGACGCCGGGGCCGCCGCCGGCGCCCCGGACGACGAGCACGACGAGCACGACGAGTACGACGAGCAGGACGACGAGCAGGACGTCGACGCCTCCGACGAGGGCGACGAGAGCAAGGAGGAGGCGTAGCCGTGGACATCGACATGAGTGCCCTGCGCGGGCTGGTGCGGGAGAAGGAGATCTCGTTCGACCTGCTGGTCGAGGCGATCGAGTCGGCCCTCCTCATCGCCTACCACCGCACGGAGGGCTCGCGCCCCAAGGCGCGGGTCGAGCTGGACCGCAAGACCGGCCACGTGACGGTGTGGGCGCTGGAGGAGTCGGACGAGGCGCAGGAGCCCCGTGAGTTCGACGACACCCCGAGCGGCTTCGGCCGCATCGCGGCGACCACGGCCAAGCAGGTCATCCTGCAGCGGCTGCGGGACGCCGAGGAGGAGCGCACCTTCGGGGAGTACGCCGGCCACGAGGGCGACATCGTCACCGGTGTGGTGCAGCAGGGCAACGATCCCAAGAGCGTGCTGGTCGACATCGGCAAGCTGGAGGCGATCCTCCCCCCGCAGGAGCAGGTCCCGGGGGAGGACTACAAGCACGGCACCCGCCTGCGGTCGTACGTGGTCGCGGTGCGCCGCGGCGTGCGCGGCCCGTCGGTGACGCTGTCGCGCACCCACCCCAACCTGGTGCGGAAGCTCTTCGCCCTGGAGGTGCCCGAGATCGCGGACGGCTCCGTGGAGATCACCGCGATCGCCCGGGAGGCCGGCCACCGCAGCAAGATCGCGGTCCGCTCCCACCGGCAGGGGCTGAACGCCAAGGGCGCCTGCATCGGCCCGATGGGCGCCCGGGTGCGCAGCGTCATGGCGGAGCTGCACGGTGAGAAGATCGACATCGTCGACTGGTCGGACGACCCGGCGGAGATGGTGGCCAACGCCCTGTCGCCCGCCCGGGTGACCAAGGTGGAGATCGTCGACCTGCAGCAGCGCTCCGCCCGGGTGACCGTGCCGGACTACCAGCTGTCGCTGGCCATCGGCAAGGAGGGCCAGAACGCCCGCCTGGCCGCCCGGCTGACCGGCTGGCGGATCGACATCCGGCCGGACACCGAGCAGTAGCCCCGGACCCCCGCCGGACGGGGGTGCCGGGGGTCCGCGGCCCCGGTGGGATCACCGGGGCCGCGGGAACCACCAGTGGAGGAGTAGACTTGGACGTGTCTGGCCGGACGCGTGCCCGTGCATGCCCTGAACGCACCTGCGTGGGCTGCCGCAGGCGGGCGGCCAAGCGCGAACTGCTGCGCGTCGTGGCGGTGGAGGGCGTGTGCGTCCCCGACCCCCGCGGCGCGCTGCCCGGCCGAGGGGCGCACCTGCACCCCGACCCGGGCTGCCTCGACCTCGCGGTGCGCCGCCGGGCGTTCCCGCGGGCCCTGCGCCTGCAGGGCCCGCTCGACACGGCGGCGCTCGACCGGTACGTCGGGGAGCGCACCCGCTGAACGCGGGAGGGTTCGCTGCACGGAACAGCACGGTGCGCGGGCATGCAGGTGCCCGCGCCGACACCAGGTACCTCGCGAGATGGAAGTAGGTCGAGATTGCGATGAGCACTCGATGAGTACGCGATGAGTACGCCCATGAAGTAGCAACGGTCCGGCGGACGACCACCCCGGACCAGAAGGAGCGATGTGGCTAAGGTCCGGGTATACGAGCTCGCCAAGGAGCTCGGCGTGGAGAGCAAGGTCGTCATGGCCAAGCTCACCGAGCTGGGCGAGTTCGTCCGTTCGGCGTCCTCGACGATCGAGGCGCCGGTCGTTCGCAAGCTGACCGACGCTTTCCAGGGGGGCGGCTCCGGCCGTTCCTCCGCCAAGCCTGGCCCGCGGAAGCCCGCGGCGCCCCAGCCGTCCGGCGACGCCGGCACGGCCCGTCCCGCACCCGGCCCGCGGCCCGCGCCGCGTCCGGCCGCCGGTGCCCCCGCGCCGGCTCCGCGCCCGGCCGCCGGCGCTCCCGCGCCCGGCCCGCGCCCGGCGGCGACGCCGGGTCCGCGTCCGGCGCCGGCCCGTCCGGCGGCTCCGGCCGCGCCCGCGGCGGAGTTCTCCTCGCCCGCTCCGGCCGAGCAGCCGGCCGCCGAGGCCCCGCGCCCGGCCGCCGCGCAGCAGCAGCCGCGCAGCGAGGCGCCGCGCGGTGACGCCCCGCGTCCGGGCGGTGCCCGTCCGGGCCCGCGCCCGTCGGGTCCGCGTCCGGGGAACAACCCCTTCACCTCCAGCAACACCGGCATGGCCCGCCCCGGCGGCGACCGCCGTCAGGGCGGCCCCGCCCAGGGCGCCCCGCGTCCGGGCGGCCAGGGTGCTCCGCGTCCGGGCGGTCCCGGTGCCGGTGCCGGTGCGCCGCGTCCGGGCGGTCCGGGTGCGGGTGCCCCGCGTCCCGGCGGCGCCCCGCGTCCCGGTGGCCAGGGTGCTCCGCGTCCGGGCGGTCCCGGTGCCGGTGCGCCGCGTCCGGGCGGTCCGGGTGCGGGTGCCCCGCGTCCCGGCGGCGCCCCGTCCCCGGGCGGGATGCCGCGGCCGCAGGGCCCGCGTCCCACGCCCGGCGGCATGCCGCGCCCCAACCCCGGCATGATGCCGCAGCGTCCCGCTGCCGGCCCCCGTCCCGGCCCCGGCGGCCGCGGTCCGGGCGGTCCCGGCGGGCGTCCCGGCGGTCCGGGCGGCCGTCCCGGCGGCGGCGGCTTCGCCGGCCGTCCCGGTGGCGGCGGCGGTGCCGGCCGTCCCGGTACCGGCGGCGGCTTCGGCGGTCCCCGTCCGGGTGGCGGCGGCGGCTTCGGCGGCCCGCGTCCCGGCGGTTTCGGCGGGCGTCCGGGCGGCCCGGGCGGCCGTGGCGGCACGCAGGGCGCCTTCGGCCGCGGTCCGGGCGGGCGTCCGGCGCGCGGTCGCAAGTCGAAGCGGGCGAAGCGCCAGGAGTACGAGGCCATGCAGGCCCCGTCCATCGGCGGCGTCATGCTGCCGAGGGGCAACGGCCAGACCGTGCGCCTCTCCCGCGGCGCCTCGCTGACGGACTTCGCGGAGAAGATCAACGCCAACCCGGCGGCGCTCGTCTCGGTGATGTTCAACCTGGGCGAGATGGTCACCGCGACCCAGTCGGTCTCCGACGAGACGCTGCGGCTGCTCGCCGAGGAGATGGGCTTCGTCCTGGAGATCGTCTCCCCGGAGGACGAGGACCGCGAGCTGCTCGAGTCGTTCGACATCGAGTTCGGCGAGGACGAGGGCGACGAGGACGACCTCATGGTCCGTCCGCCGGTCGTCACCGTCATGGGTCACGTCGACCACGGAAAGACCCGCCTGCTGGACGCGATCCGCAAGTCCAACGTGGTGGCGGGCGAGGCCGGCGGCATCACCCAGCACATCGGCGCCTACCAGGTGACGGCGGAGGTGAACGGCGAGGAGCGTCCGATCACCTTCATCGACACCCCCGGTCACGAGGCGTTCACCGCCATGCGTGCCCGTGGTGCCAAGTCCACCGACATCGCGATCCTGGTGGTCGCGGCGAACGACGGCGTCATGCCGCAGACGGTCGAGGCGCTCAACCACGCCAAGGCCGCGGGTGTGCCGATCGTGGTCGCGGTCAACAAGATCGACGTCGAGGGCGCCGACCCGACCAAGGTCCGCGGCCAGCTGACCGAGTTCGGCCTGGTGGCCGAGGAGTACGGCGGCGACACCATGTTCGTCGACATCTCCGCCAAGCAGGGTCTGCACATCGACTCCCTGCTGGAGGCCGTGGTCCTCACCGCCGACGCCTCGCTCGACCTGCGCGCCAACCCGACGCAGGACGCCCAGGGCATCGCGATCGAGGCCCACCTGGACAAGGGCCGCGGCGCCATGGCGACCGTCCTGGTCCAGCGCGGCACCCTGCGGGTCGGCGACTCCATGGTCGTCGGCGACGCGTACGGCCGCGTCCGGGCCATGCTGGACGAGAACGGCAACAACGTCACCGAGGCGGGCCCGTCCCGTCCGGTGCTGGTGCTCGGTCTCACCTCGGTCCCCCGCGCCGGCGACAACTTCATCGTCGTCGAGGAGGACCGCACCGCCCGGCAGATCGCCGAGAAGCGGGCCGCCCGCGAGCGCAACGCGGCCTTCGCGCAGCGCCGCGTCCGGATCTCGCTGGAGGACCTGGACAAGGCCATCGCCGCCGGCTCCATCGAGCAGCTCAACCTCATCATCAAGGGTGACGTCTCCGGTTCCGTGGAGGCCCTGGAGGACGCGCTGCTCAAGCTGGACGTCGGCGAGGAGGTCGAGCTCCGGATCCTGCACCGCGGTGTGGGTGCCATCACCGAGTCCGACGTGGACCTGGCGATGGGCTCGGACGCCATCATCATCGGCTTCAACGTGCGGGCCGAGGGCCGTGCACGGACCGCGGCCGACCGCGAGGGCGTCGACATCCGGTACTACTCGGTCATCTACCAGGCGATCGAGGAGATCGAGGCGGCCCTCAAGGGCATGCTCAAGCCGGAGTACGAGGAGGTCCGCCTGGGCTCCGCGGAGATCCGCGAGGTCTTCCGCTCCTCCAAGTTCGGCAACATCGCCGGTGTCCTCGTCCGCGAGGGCCTCATCCGCCGCAACGCCAAGGCCCGCCTCATCCGGGACGGCGCCGTGGTGGCGGAGAACCTCACCATCGAGGGCCTGCGTCGCTTCAAGGACGACGCGACCGAGGTGCGCGAGGGCTTCGAGGCCGGTGTGACCCTGGGGTCGTTCAACGACATCAAGGTCGACGACGTCATCGAGACCTTCGAGATGCGCGAGAAGCCGCGGGCGTAAGCACGCGGAGGTCGTCCGGGGCCGGGCGGCGGAACAGGGGCTTCCCCGAATTCCGTCGCCCGGCCCCGGGCGCGCTGTGTACGGTTCACCGTATGCACCGGCCCGTCCGCGGGCCGCCCTACGAGGCCTCCAGGCCGGCCAGGCCTGTCACACATGTTCGTGGGAACACTCACCTTCGACCTGCTCCTCGGCGACGTCCACTCGCTGAAGGGGAAGCGGTCGGTGGTCCGCCCGATCGTGGCCGAGCTCCAGCGCAAGTACGGCGTCAGCGCGGCCGAGGTCGGGAACCAGCAGCTGCACCGCAGGGCCGAGATCGGCTGCGCGGTGGTGTCCGGCGACGCCGGGCACGTCGGGGAGGTCCTGGACGGCTGCGAGCGGCTGGTCGCCGGCCGCCCCGAGGTGGAACTGCTCTCCGTGCGGAGGCGGTTCCACGGCGACGACGACGATTGAGGACGATGGAAGGGATGCGGCGCCCCCGCCGCACCCGAGGACCGAAAGCGCCCCACGGTTGCGGGCGCGGGCCGGTACACCGGGGCCGGGCCCCGGTGCCTCCGGCCGGCCACAGGCGCCGGCCGGTACCGTGCCCACAGCACGAGGAGGACACGTGACCGACACCGCGAGGGCGCGCAAGCTCGCCGACCGGATCCAGGTGGTCGTCGCGGAGACCCTGGAGCGGCGGATCAAGGACCCGCGCCTGGGCTTCGTCACCATCACCGACACCCGCGTCACCGGGGACCTGCGGGAGGCCACGGTCTTCTACACGGTCTACGGCGACGAGACCGAGCAGGCCGCCACGGCGGCCGCCCTGGAGAGCGCCAAGGGCATCCTGCGCTCCGAGGTCGGACGGCAGACCGGGGTGCGCTTCACCCCGTCGCTGACGTTCGTCGCGGACGCGGTCCCCGACAACGCCCGCCACATCGACGAGCTGCTCGACCGGGCCCGGATCTCCGACGCCCGGGTGCGGACCGCCGCTGCCGGGGCCGCCTACGCGGGCGAGGCCGACCCCTACCGGGCCCCCGCCGACGCCGACGCCGACGCCGACGCCGACGCCGACTCCGCCGACGACGAGGACGCGTAGCCGTGGCCGGCGAGCCGCCCGCGGCAGCCGCCGGGGCGCCCTTCGCCGAGCCGGCGGAGGGCGCCCCCGGCGTCCCGCTGCCCCGGGTCCCGGCCGGGGCCCCCGACGGCTCCGGACCCGACGGCTCCGGACCCGACGGCTCCGGACCCGACGGCTCCGGACCCGACGGCTCCGGCTCCGGCGGCCACACCGCCCCCGGCGACCGCGAGTGGGACGAGGTGGCCGCCCTGGTCGCGGCGGCCCGCGAGGTGGACCTGGTCTGCCACGTCCGCCCCGACGGGGACGCGCTCGGCTCCGCGCTGGCCGCCGGCCTCGCCCTGCGGTCGCTGGGCCTGCCCGTGCGGGTCTCCTTCGGCGACGACCCGCAGGTCGTCCCCGCCTCGCTGGCGTTCCTGCCCGGCCAGGAGCTGCTGGTGCCCGCCGCCGAGGTCCCGGACCGGCCCGACCTGGTGATCACCTTCGACGTCGCCGCCGAGGGTCGCCTGGGCCTGCTGCGGCACAAGGCGCTCGCCGCCCGCGCCACGGTGGTCCTGGACCACCACGCCTCCAACCCCGGCTTCGGCACCCACCGGCTCATCGACCCGGCCGCCCCCGCCACCGCCGTCCTCGTCGACGAGCTGCTGCGGCGGCTCGGCGTCCCGCTGGACGAGGCGATCGCCACCTGCCTGTACACCGGCGTGGCCACCGACACCGGCTCCTTCAAGTACCGGGCCACCACCCCCGGGACCCACGAGCTCGCCGGCCGCCTGCTGGCCACCGGCATCCGGCACGACCTGATCTCCCGCACCCTGTGGGACACCTCCTCCTTCGGCTACCTCAAGGTGCTCTCCGCCGCCCTGGAGCGCGCGGCACTGGACCCGGCGGCCGCCGGCGGCCTGGGGATGGTGTGGACCTGGGTGCCGCACGCGGACCTCGCCGCCCACGGCGTCGCCGTCGAGGAGGTCGAGGGCCTGATCGACGTCGTCCGGCGCACCGCCGAGGCCGACGTCGCCCTGGTCCTCAAGGAGGACCCCGACGGCACCCTGCGCGGCTCCTCCCGCTCCAAGGGTGCCGTCGACGTGGCCGCGGCCTGCGGCGCGCTCGACGGCGGCGGCCACGTGCACGCGGCGGGATTCTCCTCCCGGCACGGCCTGGAGCGGACGCTGGAGCTCTTCCGCAGCGCCCTGCGGCCCTCCGCCGGGCCGCCCGCCTGAACCGCCCCCGCACCGGCGGCATCGGGGTCACCGCCGTCACCACCTGCAGCACCCACCGATCGAACCGGAAGGGAAGTGCGGCGCACCCGCGCCGCCGCCACCTGATGAAGCGCAAGGGAACGGGCCCCGACGGCCTGGTCATCGTCGACAAGCCGGCCGGCATCACCTCCCACGGCGTGGTCGCCCGGCTCCGCCGCCTCGCGGGCACGCGCCGCGTCGGCCACGCCGGCACGCTGGACCCCATGGCGACGGGGGTGCTGGTCATCGGAGTCGAGAAGGCCACCCGCCTGCTCGGCCACCTCATGCTGACCGACAAGACCTACGAGGCCACCATCCGGCTCGGGCAGACCACCGTCACCGACGACGCCGAGGGCGAGGTCACCGCGACCGCCTCCGCCGCGCACGTCACCCCGGAGGCCGTCGACGCCGGGATCGCCGCCCTCACCGGCGACATCCTCCAGGTCCCGTCCAAGGTCAGCGCCATCAAGATCGACGGGAAGCGGTCCTACGCCCTCGTCCGGGAGGGCGAGGAGGTGGAGCTCAAGGCGCGGCCGGTGACCGTCTCCCGCTTCACCGTGCACGGGCGCCGGCCCGCCGAGGCCGAGGACGGCACCCCGCTGCTCGACCTCGACGTCACCGTCGACTGCTCCTCCGGCACCTACATCCGGGCCCTCGCCCGCGACCTCGGCGCCTCCCTGGGCACCGGCGGCCACCTCACGGCGCTGCGCCGCACCCGGGTGGGCCCGTACGGGCTGGAGCAGGCGCGCACCCTGGAGGAGCTGGAGGAGTCCTTCACCCACCTGCCGATCGAGGAGGCCGCCGCGGCCGCCTTCCCCCGCTGGGACGTCGACGCCGACCAGGCCCGGCTGCTGGCCAACGGCGTGCGGCTGAAGTCCCCCGGACTGGCGCCGGGGCCGGTCGCCGTCTTCGGACCCGAGGGCCGCTTCCTCGCCCTGGTGGAGGAGAAGCACGGGCAGGCCCGCCCCCTGGCGGTCTTCGCCTGAGGCCTGCCCGCGCCCGTGCCCGTCCGGGCCGGCCCGCCGCACGTCCGGGCGGGCCCGTCCGGTGCGGAGCCCGGCGGGCGGGCATGGCACGCTATAGGGGTAGATCGGCGAGCGAATGTGCGGACAAGGAGCGGGTCAGGGTGCAGCGCTGGCGTGGCCTGGAGGAAGTCCCCGACGGCTGGGGGCGCAGCGTCGTCACCATCGGTTCCTTCGACGGGGTGCACCGGGGGCACCAGTTGATCATCGGACGGGCCGTGGAGCGCGCCCGCGCCCTGGGCGCGGCCTCCGTGGTCGTCTTCTTCGACCCGCACCCCAGCGAGGTCGTCCGCCCCGGCAGCCACCCGCCGCTGCTCGCCGCCCCGCACCGCCGGGCCGAGCTCATGGGTGAGCTGGGCGTGGACGCGGTGCTGATCCTCCCGTTCACGCAGGAGTTCTCGCGGGAGACCCCCGAGGAGTTCGTCCGGCAGGTCCTGGTCGACGCCCTGCACGCGTGCGCCGTCGTGGAGGGGCCCAACTTCCGCTTCGGCCACCGCGCGGCCGGCGACGTCGCCCGCCTCGCCGAGCTGGGTGAGAAGCACGGCTTCGACGTCGAGGTCGTCGACCTCTACCTCGACGGCCGGGCCGGCGGCGGTGCGCCCTTCTCCTCCACCCTCGCCCGGCGGCTGGTCGCCGAGGGCGAGATGGGCGGCGCCGCCGAGGTCCTGGGCCGCTGCCACCGGGTCGAGGGCGTCGTGGTCCGCGGGGCCCAGCGCGGCCGCGAGCTCGGCTACCCCACGGCCAACGTGGAGACGCTGCCGCACACCGCGATCCCGGCCGACGGCGTGTACGCGGGGTGGCTCACCGCGGACGGGGAGCGCATGCCCGCGGCGATCTCGGTCGGCACCAACCCGACCTTCGACGGCACCGCCCGCACCGTGGAGGCGTACGCCATCGACCGGGTCGGCCTGGACCTGTACGGGCTGCACGTGACCGTGGACTTCCTGGCCTTCCTGCGCGGCATGGAGCGGTTCGGCACCGTCGACGCCCTGCTGGAGCGGATGGCCGACGACGTCAAGCGCGCGCGGGAGCTGACGGACGGCCACGACGGCCGCTGACGGCCGGGACGGCCGCCGCACGCCGGAGCCCCGCGACCCGTCCGGCGGGTCGCGGGGCTCCGGCGCGTTCCGGCCCGGGCCCGGCGGCCGCCCGCGGGGCGGCCGCCGGGGACCCGGGGTCACTGCTGCGGCGGGGGCGGCGGGTAGCCGTAGCCCTGCGGCGCGTCCTCCGGGCCGGCCGGTCCGGGACGGCCGTCGTGTCCGGCCTGCTCCGGGTGCCCGGCCTGTCCCGGATGCCCCGGGTGGCCGGGCGGGGGCGGCGGTGCGCCGGGGCCGGGCGGCTGGGCCCAGCCGGGCGGCATCGACTGCTCCGCCGGCGGCTGCGGCGGCTGCTGCTGGGGGTGGCCGTAGCCGCCGGGCTGCGGCTGGGGGCCGCCCGGCGCCCCCCAGGGCGCACCCGCCGCCGGACCGCCCGGACCGCCCCACGGCGCACCCTGCTGCGGCGCGCCCGGACCGCCCCACGGCGCGCCCGCCTGCTGCGGGGGCGTGCCCGGCTGCCCGCCCCAGGCAGGCCCGCCGGGCATGCCCGGCGGCGCCGGCTGCGGCGGCATCCCCGGCCAGCCGCCCTGCTGCTGCCACACGCCCGCGGCCTGCTGCGCCCGCTGGAAGTCCTCGGCGACCAGGGCGGCCAGGTCGAAGTAGGCCTCGCGGACCTTGGGCCGCATCATCGCGATGTCGACCTCGGCGCCGGCCGCCAGGTGCTCGTCGAAGGGCACCACGACCACGCCGCGGCAGCGCGTCTCGAAGTGGGCGACGATGTCCTCGGTCCGGATGAGCTTGCTCGTCTCGCGCACCCCGGAGACGACCGTGATGGACCGCTGCACCAGGTCGGCGTAGCCGTGCGCGGAGAGCCAGTCGAGGGTGGTGCTGGCGCTGCTCGCGCCGTCCACGCTGGGTGTGGAGACGATGATCAGCTGGTCGGCCAGGTCGAGCACGCCGCGCATGGCGCTGTAGAGCAGGCCGGTGCCCGAGTCGGTGAGGATGATCGGGTACTGCCGCCCCAGCACCTCGATGACCCGCCGGTAGTCGGTGTCGTCGAAGGTGGTGGAGACCGCCGGGTCGACGTCGTTGGCGAGGATCTCCAGGCCGGAGGGGGCCTGGGAGGTGAAGCGCCGGATGTCCATGTAGCTGTTGAGGTGCGGGATCGCGGTCACCAGGTCGCGGATGGTGGCTCCGGTCTCGCGCCGCACCCGGCGTCCGAGGGTGCCGGCGTCCGGGTTGGCGTCGATGGCGATCACCTTGTCCTGGCGCTCGGTGGCCAGGGTGGCGCCCAGGGAGGTGGTGGTCGTCGTCTTGCCCACGCCGCCCTTGAGGCTGATCACGGCGATCCGGTAGCAGCTCATCACCGGCGTGCGGATGACCGCCAGCTTGCGCTGCCGCTCGGCCTCGGCCGCCTTGCCGCCGAACTTGAAGCGCGACTGCTGGCGGCGCTCCTGCGGCTGGCGGCGCAGCAGCCGGTCCGAGGAGAGCTCCACCGCCGCGGTGTAGCCGAGCGGGGCGCCCGTCGCGCTGCGCTGCGGCGCGCCGCCCTGGAACGCGGCGGGCGGCTCGCCGCCCGGGCCGACCGGGTGGGGGGCCGCCTGCGGCCAGCCTCCCCGTCGCGGGTCGGCCGGCTGCTGCCGGGGGGCGGGGGCCGGCGGGCCCTGGTACTGCTGCGGGTCGGGGTACTGGGGATCGGGGTACTGCTGCGGATCGGGGTACTGGGGGCCGGGCTGGTGCGGATCGGGGTACTGGGGGCCGGGCTGCTGGGGGTCCGGGTACCCGGGGGTGCGGGGCTGCTGCTCCGGCGCCTGCGGTGCGCGGGCCTCCGGGCCGGGCGCCCCGGGGCCGTGGGCGCCCCAGGGGGCTTCCGGTCCCGGCCGGCCGCCCGGGAAGGGGCCGGGTGCCTGCGGCTGGTACGGGGGCTCGGGAGCGGCATGCTGCTGCGCGGGACCGGGGCCCCACTGCGGTGGCGGGCCGTCGGCCGCCCACGGCGGCGGGACCGGGGCGCCGGGCCCGGACCCCACCGACGGGCCGTCGGGTCCGGGTGCCGGGTCCTGCAGGCGCGGCGGGAAGGGCGGGGGCGCAGCGGGCCCCGGCTGCTCCCAGGGCTGCTGCGGCGCGGTGCCCCGCTGCCCGTCCTGCTGCCCGGCCGGTCCCGTCGGACCGGCCTGCGGCTCCGGGCCCTCCCCGGCCGCGGTGCCGGACCCGGCCCCGTGCGCGGCGGGCGGCACGGGGGCACCGGCCCGCGGACCGGGCGCGGGCTGCGGTGCGGCCGGCGGCACCGGGGCGGGCGCGGCGTGCTGCTCCGCCTCGGCGGGCCCGGCGGTGGCGCCGTGCGGTCCCGGCGGCGGGGGGACGGGACCCGGCTCCGCCGCCCGGGCGTCGGCCTGCGGCCCCACCGGGCCGGGCGCGGACGGGAAGGCGGGACCGGGGGCCGGTGCGGGAGCCGGCGCAGGGGCGGGAGCCTGCCGCGGGGCCGCCCCGGGCGACTCGTTCTGCGTGTACCAGGCGGGGGGAGTGTAGTCGGGCGCGTCAGACCACTCCTCGTCCTCGTCCGGCGCGTTCTCGCCGACGTAGACGCCGTCGCGATCGGTGCTCAACTCGAACTCCCTCTCTCAGCTCCGGCGGGCGGCCGCGTCCGCCTCGTCACCGCCGGTCGTCCCCGTGTCGGCCTCCGGCCCCTGTCGCCGGGGTCCGGGGTCCGCGGGGCACCAGCCTATGAGCTGTCCCGCGGTGGGGGTAGCCCGGGTCGCGGGGCCCGCCGTCCGCCGGGGCGCGGCGGGGGCGGGATCCGCCCGGACGGGGGATCCGCCCGGACGGGGGAACCGGCCGCGGGCGCACGGGGACGGATCCGTACGCACGCGCCTTCCCTGACGGTGCGTCGGGAACCCCGCGCGCCGCGGCTCCGCGGCACCGGCCGCGGGCGGGGGCGCGGCCGGGACAGGTCCGCCCGGCCCGGACCGGACGGCGCGGCCCGCCCGGTTCAGTCCACCCGGCGCGGGGCGCCGAGCAGCTGCGCCTCGGCGTCCGCCGGGGCGGTCATCACGAACTGGCGCCGCGTCCGCGTCGCCCACAGCGTCACGTTGTCCCCCATCGACGGGAGCGCGGCGACGTCCGCCTCGGTCAGGTTCATCGTCCGGCCGACCAGCTCCGCCTCCTGGGGCGAGATGCGCTGGATGCCCACCAGGTCGGCGGTGCCCAGCACCCGCTGGGCGTTCGGGCCCAGGTAGGGCAGGAGCGTCAGCACGGTCTGCCACGGCCCGGCCGACAGCCGGCTGCGGGCCGGACGGGCGCCGAGGTCGCGCACGACCAGGACCGGCGCCGACACCGACGGGCCCTGCGGCCCGACCCGGCCGACCTGGTGGACCGTCACGCACGGCTGGCCGCCGCCCGCCGCCTGCGCCATCGGGGCCCACACCTGCGGCCGGCCCGTCTCCACGGCGACCCGGGCCCCGGTCGCCGCGGCCCGCAGGGCGAGCAGCTGCGCCGTCCACACGCCGCCGACCAGCACGACCTCGTACGCGGAGGGCCGGAACATGCCGATCACCGCCGGCTGGTGCTGCGGGTCGACGCCGACGAGCACGCCGTCGTCGCCGACCGGCAGCGACAGCGCGTTCAGCTCCTCGGCGGTCAGCACGTGCCGCTCGCGGCGCGGCCCGCGCAGGCCGAAGCCCGGCCGCACCCGGACGGGGCGGTGCTGCGCCCCGCCCTGCTCCGGGCCCGGCTGCCCCGCCGGGTGCCGGCCGTCCTGCGGCTGGGGGGTGTACGTCCGGTACGCCATCAGCGGGTCCCTCCCAGGGGCAGAGTGGCGAGCACGCCCGGGGCCTGCTCCAGGTCCAGCCGCACCAGGCCGGTGCCCGTGCCCTGGGCGCGGGACTCCAGCAGCCGCCCGACCTGGGCGACCTCGCTCTCGCTGCGCGCGGTCACCCGCAGGTGCCCGGAGACCGCCACCGCACCTCCGGTGCCGCGGCTCGCGGTCAGGCTGAAGGTGGTGGCGAGCGCCGGGAGGCCCGTGAGCAGGTTCACCAGGTCGGGGGCGGCGATCCGGCCGCCGCTGCCGCCGGGCCGGGTCAGCTGCGGCCAGCGGGAGATCCAGTAGGTGGTGTGCCAGCGGTCGTCGACCCGCCAGAACCGGCGGCTCTCCTGGGTGCGGCGGCCCGTGCCCGCGCCGCCGCCGGTGCCCTGGCGGCCCGTGGTGGCGATCGGGTTGACGCAGGCGGAGGTCGCCAGCGCGGCCGTCAGCTCCCGTTCGTCCAGCACCGTCGCGGTGAAGCCGGCGCCGGTCAGGCGGGCGGCGAGCTGGTCCGCGGCGCGCTGCAGGGCCTTGCGGGCCCCCGCCTCGCCGCCGCCCCGGGCCTCCACCGCGGCCGACGCGTGCTCGGGGTCGAGGCGCAGCGCGACCCAGGTCAGGCGCAGCGAGGGCGTGGCGGCGCCCTCCGCGAGCTGCCGGTAGGCGCGGGCGGCCAGCGCCTGCTCCGGCAGGTGCGGGGCGGGCGAGGGCTGGGTGTGCTGGACGGCCTGGACGGACGTCAGGGGGATGTCGTCGACCTGCAGGGCCGAGGTGAGCACGTCCAGCGGCAGCGGCCGGGCGGTGCGCAGCGGCCGCAGCGGCTCGTCCCTGGACTCCACCAGCAGCACGGCGCTCAGGAAGGTGCCGTCGCCGACCATGCCGGTCTCCCGGCGGCCGCGGCGCTGGCCGCCGCTCCCCGGGGCGTCGGTCTCGGTGGCGTGGGTGCAGGTGCGCAGCGCGGGCTCGATCTCGACGGCGGGCGCGAGGCCCGGGTCGGTGCCGGGCGGCGGCACGTCGCCCGCGGCGGCGCGCCGGCGGCTGCGCAGCGCGGCGGAGACGCGCAGGTGGTCCGGGAGCGACCGGCCGCGGACCGGTACCAGCGCCACCGCCACGAGCAGCAGCGCGGGGACGGCCATCGCCCCGGCCACGGCCCTGCCGACGGTCCATCCGACCGCCACCAGGGCGGCCGCGACCTCGACCAGGACCAGCTGCTGAAGCCGCACCGGTCCGCCGATCCTCCCCGGCCGGGGGTGGACCCGTACGGAGACGGGTGTCCGCGGCGCCGGGTCCGGCGGTCCGTTCCGCGGTGCGCTGCGTCGCTCTGGAGCGGTCTGGCTTCGCATCCCCCGAATGACCCTCTCTGGTCGTGAACCGACGGCCGGTTGGCTGATCGCAACACGGTACCCGTACGGTACTCACCGTCCGCCCGCCGTACCGCACGGGGCTCAACCCCCCGGCGCCCGGGGGCGGTCCGGCCCCGCGGACCCCTGTGCGCGGCGGCCGACGGGGAGAACGGGGCGAGACGGACAGGTGGGAGACGACGAGGATGGCATCACGTCGGGACGAGCTGAACGCGTACACGTTCGCGCGGCGCCGCACCGTGGGGGCGTTCCTCCAGCCCGCGGGGGGCGGCAGCGACGAGGACGCCCCGCGCCCGGTGCGGGCGGTGGTGCCCAGCCTGGTGGCGGCCGCCGTGGCGGTCGCCGGCTTCGGCATGTGGGGCATGATCAAGCCGACCGCCCCCAAGGGGTGGGACGACGGGAAGTCGATCGTCGTGGGCAAGCAGTCGACCACGCGCTACGTGGTGCTCCCCAACCCTGACAAGCCGTCGGAGAGGACGCTCTACCCGGTCCTCAACATGGCCTCGGCCCGGCTCGTCCTCGACGCCGACTCCAAGGTGACCTTCGTCGAGGACAAGGTGCTCGACGCCTACGGCCGCCACGGCGCCACCATCGGCATCCCCTACGCGCCGGACAAGCTGCCGACGCAGGCCCAGGCGGCGGAGGCCAAGGTCTGGACGGTGTGCGACCGGCCCGGTGACGACGCCAACCACACCACCGTCAACCAGGCGGTCTTCGTGCTCGACCCCGCGCACGCCGCGGCCCTGCGCAACCCGGGCCTCGTGCTGTCGAAGGGGAACGCCGCGTACGTGCAGGAGCCGGGCCCGGACGGCCAGGGCGGCGACGAGTACCTGGTGGACGCCGCGGGCGTCAAGCACAGCCTGGGCCGGCCGGACGCGCGCAACCAGGGCACCCTCACCCTGCGGACCGGCCTGTTCGGCCCCCAGGCCGCGCCGCAGCGGGTGACCCAGCAGTGGCTGGACACCCTCACCACGGGCTCGCCCGTCGTCTTCCCCCGGATCCGGGACTACGGGCGCCGCTCCGCCGTCCGGCTGGCGAACCAGGCGGACTCGGTCGTCGGCCGGCTGATGTCCTTCGACTCCAACAACGACGGCCACCCCGAGGCCCACTACGTCGTCGGCGCGGACCGCCTGTACCAGCTGGACGACTTCCAGCTCCAGCTCTTCCAGAGCAACCCCGCGATCCAGCAGCTCTACGGCGGCCGGCCGGTCCCCGGCCAGCTCTCCGCGACCGAGCACGCCCGCTGGTCGGGGCCGGTCGGCAACGAGTACCGGCTGCAGTCCCCGGCGGACTGGCCCAGGTCCCGTCCCAACGTGGCGGTCAACAGCACCGACCCCGACGGCGGCACCCGCAGCGTCCTGTGCAGCACCTACTCGGGCACGGACGAGAAGGGCGCCCCCCGGCGGAGCGTGTGGGCCTCCACCGACTTCCCGGCGCCGGTCACCAACGGCACGGCCAGCGCCCACGTCACCCCCGGCACCGGCCTGCTGTACCGGGCCGTGGAGGGGACCCCGGGCACCGGCGGCGCGGGCGCGGACGTCTCGGGCTCGGTGTTCCTGCTGACCGAGGCGGGCCTGCGCTACCGGGTGGTGGCCAACGGCGACAGCACGGCCAAGAGCTCGGTGCTGCCCCACGGCGGGCAGTCGCCCGACCCGGCGGCCCAGGGCCAGGCGCCCGGCCAGGCGCAGCAGGGCAACGAGGCGCAGGCCAGGCTGGGCTACAAGGACGTGGTGCCGTCGATGGTGCCGAGGGCGTGGTCGGACCTGGTGCCCGCAGGTCCCAACCTGGACGCCAGGTCGGCCCTGCAGTCGCAGACCTCCTGACGCCCCGTCCGCCGGGCCCCTCGTGCCGGGCCGGGACCGCGCAGTGCCTGCGCTCCCGGCCCGGCAGGCTTTCTGACGGAAAGTCAGTCCCTGGTGTCCCCGGCCCCGCCCCGCCCGCCGCGCCGTCTGTCATGGTCCCGTAACCGTCCCGGGGGCGGTGTTGGGGGTGTCGGCGCCGAGGGCTAGAGTGCTCCTGGACATCACGTCGTGATGTTGACCGGGGGGTCTGGGACCGCGGGCCGCCCGGCCAAGTCATCTGTCTCATGGGGGACGTGGAACATGTCGGGTCAGTTCAGGACCACCGCTGAGGAGATGCGTGCCTTCTCCGGCCGCATCGCCGAGGTCAACTCGTCCATCCAGCAGGAGCTCAGCCGCCTGAACAGCCTGGTGAGCTCGATCACCGCCGGCTGGCAGGGCCAGGCCGCCACCGCCTACCACCAGCTCCAGGAGCGGTGGAACGAGGACGCGGCCAAGCTCAACCGCGTCCTGGACGAGATCAAGCAGGCGATCGACGCCACCACGCAGCAGTACTCCGCGACCGAAGAGGACCAGCGCTCGTCGCTGAGCAACGTCACCGCGCACTTCGGCTGACCGCTCGCCTCCGCCCGCTGAACCGCAGGCCCGCCACGGGCGGGCCGTGAAGAGCCTCTCGAACCAGGAGACGTCATGTCCGACGGCCACATCCTCGTCAATTTCAGCACCATCCAGAACGCCGGCTCCGAGGTCCGCTCCACCGCGGGCCGCGTCCAGCAGCAGCTGGACGACCTCAAGGCCGGCGTGCAGCGCATCGCCGCCAGCTGGGAGGGCAAGGCCCAGGAGGGCTACCAGGCCCGCCAGGCCGAGTGGGACCGCTCCGCGGCCGACCTCCACCAGGTGCTGAACCAGATCGCCGGCGCGCTGGACAACGCCGCGCAGAGCTACCAGCAGACCGAGAACAAGAACGCCAGCATCTGGGGTCACTGACCCCGGGCCTGCCGGTCAGGGGCGGACGCCCGAGGGCGTCCGCCCCTGACGGCTGTGCGGACACGGGCCGGTCGGCACCGGCCGGCCGACGCCGGCCGGCGGACGGGGACCGGCGGACCAGGACCTGGGCGGAAGAGGGGCGGTACGGGTGCGCAGGGGCAAGCAGGGGGAGGCCGGCCGTGCGCGGCGGGCCCTGGGGGGTGCCGCACGGCCCGCGGCCTGCGCCGCGGCCGCGCTCGGCGTGCTCGCGGGCGCGGCGGCCGCCCCCGCGGCGGCGGCCGGTCCGGCCGGGGGCGGGGACGCGCAGTGGTCGCCGCTGAGCCCGGCGGCCGCGGGCGAGTGCACCTTCCCGTCCGGGAACGTGGCGGCGGTGCCGTGGTCCCTCCAGCGGGTGGTCCTGGACCAGCTGTGGAGGAACGGCATCACCGGCAAGGGCGTCACCGTCGCGGTGATCGACACCGGTGTCGACGACGCCAACCCGCAGCTCCGGCCCGGCAAGGTGCTGCCCGGCGAGGTGCTGCTGACCGACCCGCAGACCAGGAAGCCCGCCACCGGTGGCGCCACGCTGGACCCGGTCGGCCACGGGACGAAGGTCGCCGGGATCATCGCCGCCCGCCGCAGCCCGGCGACCGGCTTCGTCGGCCTCGCCCCGGACGCGCGGATCCTGCCCATCCGGCAGAACGACAGCGAGGGCAGCGGCGACGTCAAGACCCTCACCCGGGCGATCCAGGACGCGGTGAAGGCGCACGCCCAGGTCATCAACATCTCGCAGGACGTCCGCGCCGGCACCGCGTCGGGCTTCTTCGCCGGCCAGGCCGAGCTGCACCAGGCGGTCCGGTGGGCCGTCTCCAAGGGCGTCGTCGTGGTGGCCTCCTCCGGCAACGACGGCAAGGACGCCCCCACCTACCCGGCGGCGTTCCCCGAGGTGATCGCCGTCGGCGCCTCCGACCGCAACAACGAGCGGGCGTCCTTCTCCCAGTACGGCCCCTTCGTCGACGTCGCCGCCCCCGGCGTGGACATGCTCTCCACCGTGCCCCGCGGCGGCCAGTGCACGGACAACGGCACCAGCTTCTCCGCGCCCTACGTGGCGGGCGTCGCGGCCCTGCTCAAGCAGAAGTACCCGCAGTGGACGCCCGCGCAGATCGCCGCCCGCATCGAGCAGACCGCGCAGCGCAACCGCCGCGACCGGGACGACTTCACCGGCTGGGGCGTGGTCGACCCGGTGAAGGCCGTCACCTCCGACGCCCCGCCGGCCGCGGCCGCCGTGCCCGACCCGCAGACCGTGCTGGCGGCCCGGCCCGTCGCCGCGCAGCCGCTCACGCTGGGGGAGTCCCGGGCCGACCGCGACCGCCGCACCGCCACCTACGTGCTGGGCGCCGGCCTGCTGGGGGTGCTCCTCCTCGGCGGCGGGTCGGTGGTGCTGCGGGACCACCGCCTGAGCCGCCCGACCGCCTGAGCCGGCCGACCGCCTGAGCCGCCCGACCGCCTGAGCCGCCCGCGGCCGGCCCGAACCGGGCCCGGACCCGGCCGCCGGCCGTAGGCGGCGCCGTCCGTACGACGCGACGGCGGAGGGGCGGGACACCATCCGGTGTCCCGCCCCTCCGCCGTCGTACGCGCCCCCGGGTCAGACCCGCTCGTCCTCGGGGAGCGTGATCACCCAGTGGGTGGCCTGCCGGGGCCGCAGGTAGAGCGCCCAGTACAGCGCCGCCGCGGCCACGATGCCGCCGGTGACCAGCAGGTCCTGCCCGCTCTGCTGCCACAGCACGTACGCCAGCACCACGATCAGCAGCACCGGGACGGCCGGCCACAGCGGCATCCGCCAGGCGGGGGTGTGCTTGTGGTGGTGGCGGCGGGAGAAGAGCGAGGCGACGGCGACCAGGAGGTACATGCCGGTCACGGCCACACCGGTGATGCCGCTCAGGTCCTCCACGGGGACGTAGCACAGGACCGCGCCGGGCACGCCGACCGCGAGGGTGGCCACCCAGGGGGAGCCGAAGCGGCCGATGGTGGAGAAGGCGCGGTTGACCGGCTCCGGCCAGGCGCGGTCGCGGGCGGAGGCGAAGAGCACCCGGGAGTTCTGGATCACCATCACGATGCCTGCGTTGATGATCGCCAGCGCGATGCAGAGGCTGATGAAGGTGCCGACCGCGGAGTTGCTCCACGTGGTGACCATGCCCGCGATGTCGCCCTCGGCCAGCGTCTTCAGGTCGGGGGCGCCCACGGTGATGGCGGCGACCGGGACGAGGATGACGGCGGCGGAGATGGCCAGCGTCCACAGCACGGTGCGGGCCACGTTGCGGCGGGGGTTCTCCAGCTCCTCGGAGAGGTACACCGCGGTGCTGAAGCCCTGGGTGACGAAGAGCGCGATGGCCAGGCCGGTGACGATCGCGCCGACGGACACCGCGGTGGTGGTGCCGCCGTCGCCCGCGTTGACCCCGTGCAGCAGGGTGGAGGCGCCGCGCTCGCCGTGGGCGAAGCCGAGCACCGCCACCACGGCGGCCGCGACGACCTCCAGCACCAGGAAGACGCCCGTGATCCAGGCGTTGGCCCGCAGGTCCAGCAGGCCGGCCAGGGTCGCCAGCAGCATCACCAGGGCGCCCGCCAGCGGGGCGCTCATGTGGAAGAGCGGCGCCAGGTAGTCGGCGGTGCCCAGCGCGATGATCGGCGGCACGATCATGACCACGATCAGCGACAGGATGAAGACCACCCACCCGGTCAGCCGCCCTGCCAGCGTGCCCACCATCGCGTACTCGCCGCCTGCGCTCGGGATCAGGGTGCCCAGCTCGGAGTAGCAGAAGGCGACGGCGATGCAGAGCACCGCGCCGATCGCGATGGTGAGGGCGGTGGCGGTGCCGAGGTCCGCGAAGAGGTCCGGCACGATCACGAAGAGGGAGGAGGCCGGCGTCACGCAGGAGAGCGTGAGCAGCGTGCCGCCCACCACTCCGATGGAGCGGGTGAGCTTCCGGGAGCCACCGTCGGCCCCCGCGGCCGCCTGCGCGTCCGCGGGGGCGCCGGTGCGCGGCGGGTGGATGGTGTCGGTCATGCGGGATCCGATCGGGTCGGCGGGTCTTTCGGGGGAGCGCTATCGCCTCCGGGGCTCTGCGCGGTCTCTGGTCGGTCGCTCCCGATCCGCATGAAACCTTTGATGAATCATTGGCGTCAACCCTGGTCGGGCGACGAAATCCGAAGGCCGGACGCGTGAAAACCATGCAACTGACGGATGCTCATGGCATCGGCCCGCTCGGCCCGCCCTGTTCGGTGCCTTCGATTGCATGGCTGCCAGGCTTTGATGCTGTTGAAGTGCAGGATCGCTCCAGGTTAACCCCGAATGAACGAAGAGGCCCGTGGAGGCCCTCCCCCCGGGCCGCGCCACCGGCCCGCACGGCACGGGAACCGCAGCCCGCACGTCCGCACCTGCGGCAAGCGTTACGGATCCGAGGCCCGGCCCGGGCCCCCACCCGCACACCCGCCGCCTCCCGCGCGCACCCGCCGCCTCCCGGCGGGGCCTGCCCCGCACCCCGCCGGGAGGCCCCGGCGGCCGTCCCGCCGGGGAGACGGCAGGGGCCGGGGCCCGCGCGCCGCAGCGCGCCGACCCCGGCCCCGTACCGTCTCCGGGCCGCGCCCTCAGTGCGAGGGCAGCCAGCCGGTCTGCACCATCTGGCCGGTGCCGATCCGGCGCGAGACGAAGACGCCCCGGCCCGGCGGCAGCGGCTGCGGCTTGACCGTGCCGAGCAGCGCGCCCTCGTCCTTGTTGCCGGAGAGGACGACGCCCTGGGCGCCCAGCTCCTTCATGCGCTGCATGACCGGCTCGAACATGGCCCGGCCGGCGCCGCCGGCGCTGCGGGCGATGATCATGCGCAGGCCGATGTCGCGGGCAAAGGGCAGGAACTCCACCAGCGGCTGGAGCGGGTTGCCCGAGGAGGTGGCGACCAGCTCGTAGTCGTCCACGATCACGAACATGTCCTTGCCGGTGTACCAGTTGCGGGCCCGCAACTGCTCCGGGGTGACGTCCGGGCCGGGCAGGCGGCGGGCGCAGGAGCCGCGCAGCAGCTCCACGATCTGCTGCAGGGCCGGCTGGGCGGCGGAGTACTCCACCAGGTGGCCCTGCGGCACGGTGCCGAGCAGCGCGCGCCGGTAGTCGGCGACGACGATGCCGGCCTCGTCGGGGGTGTACCGCTCGGTGATCTGCTTGATCAGCATCCGCAGCACCGCCGACTTGCCGGACTCGCTCTCGCCGAAGACCACGAAGAGCGGGTCGGTCTCGAAGTTGACGAACACCGGCGCCAGCTCGGCCTCGTCGACGCCGAAGGCCACGCCGCGGTCGGGGAACTCGAAGCCCTTGGGCAGCTGGTCCGCGGGCAGCACGGTCGGCAGCATCCGCACCTGGGGGGCGCGCGGGCCGGTCCAGGCGGCGTCCACGGCCTGCACGAGCTGCGCGACGCCGTCCTGGAGGTCCTCCACGGAGGAGGAGCCGTCCATCCGGGGCAGGCCGGCGAGGAAGTGCAGCTTGTCGGGGGTCAGGCCGCGGCCGGGGGCCCCGGCGGGCACGTTCTGCGCGACCTTGCGGTCGATCTCGGACTCCATGGAGTCGCCGAGCCGCAGCTCCACGCGGTTCTGCAGCAGGTCCTTCAGCGCGGGGCGGACCTCGGCGTACCGGGAGGCGGTGACCACCAGGTGGACGCCGTAGCCCAGGCCGCGCTGGGCGATGTCGGCCACGACCGGCTCCAGCAGCTCGAACTCCTGCTTGAAGGTGAGCCAGCCGTCGATGACGAGGAAGACGTCGCCGAACTGCTCCCCGGGCAGCGAGCCCTGGGCGCGGCGGGTGCGGTAGGTGCCGATGGAGTCGATGCCCTGCGCCCGGAAGAGCTCCTCGCGCCGGTTGAGGACGCCGTGGACCTCGCTCACCATGCGGCGGACCTTCTCGGCGTCCAGCCGGCCCGCGACCCCGCCGACGTGCGGCAGCCCCTGCAGGCCGATCATGCCGCCGCCGCCGAAGTCCAGGCAGTAGAACTGCACCTCGGCAGGGGTGTGGGTGAGCGCGAAGCCCGCGACCAGGGTGCGCATCAGGGTGGACTTGCCCGAGCGGGGGCCGCCGACGACCATGCCGTGGCCGGCCGCGCCGGAGAAGTCCTGGTACATCACGTCGCGCCGCTGCTCGAACGGCTTGTCCACGATGCCGACCGGCACCACCAGGCGGCCCAGCGCCCCGTACTCGGGCGCGGTCAGCCCGCGCTCGGGCACGGACTGCAGCGGCGGCAGCAGCTGGTCCGCGCTCGGCGCCTCGTCCAGCGGCGGCAGCCACACCTGGTGCGCCGCCGGTCCCTGGCCGACCATCCGCTGCACGATCACGTCCAGCACCGTGTCCACCAGCGCGTCGTCCTCGCGGTGCTGCTCCGGCTCCGGCTCGACCGCCGCCGGTTCGGCCACCGCCACCTCGGCGGCGGTGAAGAGCACCGGCTGCCGTCCGGCGACCCGGCCCGTGGAGCGCACCTGCCCGGCCGGGCGGTACGGCCCGGAGACGTACGCCGCCTTGAACCGGTCCATCACGTCGGTGCCGAACTTCAGGTAGCCGACACCGGGCACCGGCGGCAGGTGGTAGGCGTCCGGCACGCCCAGCGCCGCCCGCGACTCCGCCGCGGAGAAGGTCCGCAGGCCGATCCGGTACGACAGGTAGGTGTCCAGGCCGCGCAGGCGGCCCTCCTCCAGGCGCTGCGAGGCCAGCAGCAGGTGCACGCCCAGCGACCGGCCGATGCGGCCGATCTGGATGAACATCTCGATGAAGTCGGGCTTGGCGGTCAGCAGCTCGCTGAACTCGTCGATGATCAGCACCAGCGACGGCAGCGGCTCCAGGGCCGCGCCCGCCGCCCGCGCCCGCTCGTACTCGTGCAGGTTGGCGTAGTTGCCCGCCGAGCGCAGCAGCTCCTGGCGGCGGTTGAGCTCGCCGGTGATCGCGTCCCGCATGCGGTCGACGAGGGTGAGCTCCTCCGCCAGGTTGGTGATCACCGCGGAGGTGTGCGGCATCTCCGCCATGCCGGCGAAGGTCGCACCGCCCTTGAAGTCGGCGAGGACGAAGTTGAGGATCTCCGAGGAGTGCGTCATCGCCAGGCCCAGCACCAGCGTGCGCAGCAGCTCCGACTTGCCGGAGCCGGTCGCGCCCACGCACAGGCCGTGCGGGCCCATGCCCTCCAGCGCGGCCTCCTTGAGGTCCAGCATCACCGGCTCGCCGTTGGCGCCCAGGCCGATCGGCACCCGCAGCTTCTCGTGCTGGGCCCGCGGCCGCCAGGTGCGGGAGACGTCGATGGAGCCGGCGTCGCCGACGCCCATCAGGTCGGTGAAGTCCAGGTTCGACAGCAGCGGCTCGTCGTCGCCGCCCGCCGAGATCCGGTACGGCGCCAGCTGGCGCGCCAGCGCCTCCGACTGCCAGGCCGACAGGGTGTCCGGCACGCCCGTGTAGGCGGCGCCCGACGCCGACTGCAGCAGCAGCTCGTCGGGGGAGACCGTCACCACCAGCGACCCGCTCAGCTCGTCCAGGTCGCCGGGGACGACCTCGATGACGGTGACGCCCTGCAGGCCCTCCGCCCCGGCCAGCACCGAGTCCTGCGGCACCGCCGCGCCGTCGACCACGACCACCACGTGCGGCTGGTCGGGAGCGGGCGTCGCGTCGCGGTGGAAGCGCGGCCGGCCGGCCAGCTCGTCCGCCAGGAGCTCCTCCAGCTCGCCGAGGCCGGCGGTGATCAGGCGGCGGCTGCCCGCGCCGTCGTTCTCCTTGCGGTGCTGGGTGTGCGGCAGCCACTTCGCCCACTCCCACTCCTCCGCCGCGCCCGGCGCCGCGGCGAAGGCCACCACCAGGTCGTCGGGGGAGTGGAGGGTGGTCAGCTGGGCGACCATCGCCCGGACGCTGCCGTACACCGTGTCCGGGTCGCCGCAGACGGTGATGTGGTAGAAGGCGCGCAGCGAGACCGCCAGCGGCAGCTCCTGCAGGGTGCCGTGCGAGGCGAGGAAGGTCCGCATCGCCTCCGCGGTCAGCGGCTCCAGCTCGTCCATCGGCGCGGTCTGCGGCGCCACCAGCGGCGTCGCCAGCTGCTGCGGGCCGCGGCCCAGGCGGATCTGGGCGAAGTCCGGATCCCCCGGCCGCCGCTCCCACAGCCGCCGCCCCTCCGCCACGATCGACCACAGCTGGTCGGGCTGGGGGTGCAGGTACAGCTGGGCGCCGCGCTGCCGCTCCGCGGTGCGGCGGACCTGGCGGCGCATCTGCGCGAGGTACTTGAGGTAGTCGCGGCGCTCGTCCGCCATGGCTGAGCCGCCGCCCCGGCGGGCCCGGACGATCTGCCCCACCGCCATGCCGGCGGTGGAGGCGACCATCAGGATGCCCATGACCTTCATGGGGCCGGCCGAGCCCGGCATGAAGAAGAACGCCGCCGAGCCGCCCATGCCGAGCAGCGGCAGCATGTTCATCATCCAGTCGTCGCCGCCCGTGCGGGGCAGCTCCGGCGGGGACTCCAACTGCACCGGCTCGTCCGGCACCGGGGGCGGATAGGCCCTCGGCGGCCGCTTGACGGTAACCACGCTCACTTCGGCACCAGCCCTCACGCACGCTGTCGATCGAGTCGCTTCGTCGTTTCGCCGGACCGTCGGGCAGCCGCGCAGCGGTGCGTACCCGGCCGGCCCGGGGCGAGAGCCCCCGTGGCCCCCTCCGCCGACCGCAGGGGTCCGGGACCGGTGAGCCGCCCCCGCGTCCCTGCGCAGGGGCCGATCCTACTGGTACCTGACAACGGGTCGGAGGCCGTCCCCGCACCCGCTCCCCGCCCCCCTTCGTGACCCGCCCGCGCCGCCCCCGCGCCGCCCCCCGCGCGGCCCTCCGCAGGCCGACGGGCGGTCACCCCGCGCCCGGCGGCGTTCGGTAGGGTGTCCGCGCGCCGGTCCTGCCGGGATGCGGGCATCCCCGGGCGGGGCGGGCGCGAGGGGCAGACGGGGGCCGCCGCGCCGCCGCGCCCGCATCCGTCCACACAACAAGGGGGAGAACCGGTGAGCGCCAGCGCATCGACCGGATTCTGCCGGGTCACCGTCGTCGCACCGGACAGCCGGGTCGACGTCGCGCTCCCGGAGGACGTACCGCTCGCCGACGTCTACCCGGAGGTGCTGCGGCTCTCCGGCCAGACGCAGCCCGAGGGGACGCCGACCGGCTTCCACCTGGTGCGCCGCGACGGCACCGTCCTGGACAGCGGGCTCCCGCTGGCCGCCCAGCAGGTGCGCGACGGCGACCTGCTGTCGCTGCGCCCGTTCGCCGAGTCGCTGCCCCCGGCCGTCTACGACGACGTCGCCGACGCCGTCGCGACCGCCGTCGAGGCCGACCGCCGCTTCTGGGGCCCCGAGCTGATGCGGGTCTCCGGCCTGGTCGGCGCGGTGCTGCTGCTGACCCTCATGGGCTTCGCCCTGTGGTTCTCCGACCTCCAGCACGACATGCACAGCCTCCCCGGCATCCTCGCCGGGGTCACCGCCGTCGTGCTGACCGCCCTCGCCGGCGTCCGCGCCCGCGTCTACGACGACCACGGCGCCGCCCTCGCCCTCGGCCTCGCCGCCCTGCCGCACGCGCTCATCGCCGGATCCGGCGTCCTGCCGGTCGCGCACCCCGGCGCCCTGGTGGGCGGCGGCCCCGGCCGGCTGCAGTTCCTGGTCGGATGCGTCACCGTCCTCGTGGTCGCGGTCCTCCTGGTGGGCCTGCTGCCGGAGAAGGACTCGGTCTTCGTCGGCGCCGCCTTCGTGGCCGCCGCCGGCGCCCTGGCCACCTTCGCCGCCGTCCTCGCGGAGGGCACCTCCGCGAGCTCCATCGCCGCCGTCACCGGCGCCGCCGCGGTCGCCGTCACCGGCTTCCTGCCCGGCCTCTCGGCCCGCTTCGCCCGCCTGCCCGTCGGCTTCCACGCCCCCGGCCAGGCCCGCGGCCGCGAGCGGTCCGCCGGCCAGGGCGACCCCGCCGCCGACCGCGAGGCCGTGGAGTACGAGTGGATCGCCGCCCAGGCCCGGCGCGGCCACGAGGTCCTCGTCGGACTGGTCGGCGGCGCCGCCGCCGTGGTCGTGGGCGCCGGGGCCGTCCTCGGCTTCAGCGACCGCACCTGGCCCGAGGTGCTGGCCCTGGTGCTGGGCGTCGCCACCATGCTGCGCGCCCGCCTCTTCCGCTACTCGGCGCAGGTTTTCTGCCTGGTCGTGGCGGGTCTGGCCACCCTGGGCCTGCTCATCCTGGGCCTGTCGCTGCACACCCCGGAGTTCATCCTCTCGGTGCACGCCGGGCCGGAGGCCGACATCCGCACCGTCTGGCTCTCCGCGGCCGTCGCCGCCGGCGCCGCCGTCCTGGTGGCCGTCGCGCTGGTCGTCCCGCGCCTCGGCGTCTCCCCCTTCTGGGGCCGGATCCTGGACCTGGTGGACGGCCTGGTGCTGGTCGCACTGGTGCCGGTCACCCTCGCGGTGCTGGACGTCTACGCCACCGTCCGGGGCCTCACCGGCTGAACCTGCCGGGTCCCCGGAGGCCGCGCCGCAATCCCGGCGGCCGCGCCGGGACCCCCGCGGCCCCCGCGGCCCCCGCGACCCGCCGTCCGTGCCCGCCGTCCGTGCCCGCCGACCGCCCGGTCGGCGGGCACTGGTACGCTTGGTCACCGACCGTCGCCGCAGCCTGCCCGCACCCGGGCACCGCCGCCGAGGACGGTCCCCCGAGCCGAGTCCACCGAGGTCCTGTGGTGAAGACCAGGACCACTCGGCTGATCACACGAAGGAGTTGCCGTGGCCCTCGACGCCGCCGTCAAGAAGCAGATCATGGCCGAGTTCGGCACCAAGGAGGGCGACACCGGCTCCCCCGAGGTCCAGGTCGCGATGCTGACCCGCCGGATCAGCGACCTGACCGAGCACCTCAAGACCCACAAGCACGACCACCACTCCCGCCGGGGCCTGCTGCTCCTGGTCGGCCAGCGCCGCCGCCTGCTGCAGTACCTGGCCAAGAAGGACATCGAGCGCTTCCGTACGCTCGTCGACCGCCTCGGCATCCGCCGCGGTGCCGCCGGCGGCGCCCGCTAGCACCCCGCCCGGGGGCGGCCTCCCGTCACGGGAGGCCGCCCCCGTCGCGCATTCCGGGCCCCGCCCCTCGGGGCGGGGCCCGGGACGGCGCGCCGCACCCCGCCGGTATCCCCGTCCCGCAAGCGCGCGGAGGACCCGGTTTGTAGGGTGTGGATTTACAGGGTGGAGGGAACGCCCGTGGTGACGGCGCCGCACGGCAGCGGCGCCGACGGGCACACCCGACACCGCGCGGGCCGCAGGCCTCAAACGGAGGCCGCCCGCACCCAGGGGAGCGTCCACCACGCGACCGCCGACTCGGTGCCAGGAGGCGCCGGTCCTCGGTAGTGGCCGCCGGGCAGCAGCCCGGAGGCTTCGATCGAAGACCGGCCCGGCCGGGGCCGGACCGGACCACCGCGCAGGGGCGCTCCACCAGGGACGTACGCAGACAGAGGAGATCTTCCTGGTGGAAGAGAACGTGCACTACGCCGAGGCCGTCATCGACAACGGCGCCTTCGGCACCCGTACCATCCGCTTCGAGACGGGCCGCCTGGCCCGCCAGGCCGCCGGCTCCGCCGTGGCCTACCTGGACGACGAGACCATGGTCCTGTCGGCCACCACCGCCTCGAAGCAGCCCAAGGAGCACTTCGACTTCTTCCCGCTCACGGTGGACGTCGAGGAGCGGATGTACGCGGCCGGGCGCATCCCCGGCTCGTTCTTCCGGCGCGAGGGCCGCCCCTCCGAGGACGCGATCCTCACCTGCCGCCTGATCGACCGCCCGCTGCGCCCGTCCTTCGTCAAGGGCCTGCGCAACGAGATCCAGGTCGTCTGCACCGTCATGGCGCTGGACCCGACCCACCTGTACGACGTGGTCGCCATCAACGCCGCCTCCGCCTCCACCCAGCTGGCGGGCCTGCCCTTCTCCGGCCCGATCGGCGGCGTCCGCGTCGCGCTGATCAAGGGCCAGTGGGTGGCCTTCCCGACCCACCCGGAGCTGGAGGAGGCCGTGTTCGACATGGTCGTCGCCGGCCGGGTGCTGGAGGACGGCGACGTCGCGATCATGATGGTCGAGGCCGAGGCCACCGACAAGACCATCGCCCTGGTCGAGGGCGGCGCCGAGGCCCCCACCGAGGAGGTCGTCGCCGCCGGCCTGGAGGCCGCCAAGCCCTTCATCAAGGTGCTCTGCAAGGCCCAGTCCGACCTGGCCGCCCGCGCCGCCAAGCCGACCGGCGAGTTCCCGCTCTTCCCGGACTACCAGGACGACGTCCTGGAGGCGCTCACCGCCGCCGTCCGCGACGAGCTGGCCCAGGCGCTCACCATCGCCGGCAAGCAGGCCCGCGAGGCCGAGCTGGACCGCGTCAAGGCGCTCGCCGCCGAGAAGCTCCTCCCGGAGTTCGAGGGCCGCGAGAAGGAGATCTCCGCCGCGTACCGCGCGCTGACCAAGAAGCTGGTCCGCGAGCGCGTCATCAAGGAGAAGGTCCGCATCGACGGCCGCGGTGTCACCGACATCCGCACCCTGGCCGCCGAGGTCGAGGCCATCCCGCGCGTCCACGGCTCCGCCCTCTTCGAGCGCGGCGAGACCCAGATCCTCGGCGTCACCACGCTGAACATGCTCCGCATGGAGCAGCAGCTGGACACCCTGGCGCCCGAGACCCGCAAGCGCTACATGCACAACTACAACTTCCCGCCGTACTCCGTGGGCGAGACCGGCCGCGTGGGCTCCCCCAAGCGCCGCGAGATCGGCCACGGCGCGCTGGCCGAGCGGGCGATCCTGCCCGTGCTGCCCAGCCGCGAGGACTTCCCCTACGCGATCCGCCAGGTCTCCGAGGCGCTGGGCTCCAACGGCTCCACCTCGATGGGCTCGGTCTGCGCCTCCACCATGTCGCTGCTGAACGCCGGTGTGCCGCTCAAGGCCCCCGTCGCCGGCATCGCCATGGGCCTGATCTCCCAGGAGATCGGCGGCGAGACCCACTACGTGACGCTGACCGACATCCTCGGCGCCGAGGACGCGTTCGGCGACATGGACTTCAAGGTCGCCGGCACCCGGAAGTTCGTCACCGCCCTGCAGCTCGACACCAAGCTCGACGGCATCCCCGCCTCGGTCCTGGCCGCCGCGCTCAAGCAGGCCCGCGACGCCCGCCTCCACATCCTCGACGTGATGAGCGAGGCCATCGACACTCCTGACGAGATGTCGCCGAACGCGCCGCGCATCATCACCATCAAGATCCCGGTGGACAAGATCGGCGAGGTCATCGGCCCCAAGGGCAAGATGATCAACCAGATCCAGGAGGACACCGGCGCGGACATCACCATCGAGGACGACGGCACCATCTACATCGGTGCGGTCGACGGCCCCTCGGCGGAGGCCGCCCGCACGACGATCAACCAGATCGCCAACCCGACCATGCCGGAGGTCGGCGAGCGCTACCTGGGCACCGTGGTCAAGACCACGACCTTCGGCGCCTTCGTCTCGCTCATGCCGGGCAAGGACGGCCTGCTGCACATCTCGCAGCTGCGCAAGCTCTCCGGCGGCAAGCGCGTCGAGAACGTCGAGGACGTCGTCCAGGTCGGCGCCAAGGTCCAGGTCGAGATCGCCGAGATCGACCCGCGCGGCAAGCTCTCCCTCATCCCCGTGATCGAGGGCGAGGACGACGAGGCCGCCGGCTCCTGACCCGGGCGGTCACGGGCGCAGCCCCACCACGGCCCGCCCCTCCCGTTCCGCGGGAGGGGCGGGCCGCACCCTGTGCCGCACCCGGCCCCGGCCCCCCGCCCCCCCGGAACCGCGCCCCGCCCCGCGGCGCGGCATCCTGTACAGCACCACCCCGTGCCCCCGCGCCCGCACCGCGGCCGCACACCCCGCACCCTGCCCCAGGAGGTCCCACCGTGGCTCAGGTCCCGGCGGCGCAGCAGCAGCCCGGCACGACCCGCACCCTGCTCAAGGGGGTGGACGGCGCGGGCACCGTACGCCGCACCGTGCTCCACGGCGGTCTGCGCATCGTCACCGAGACGCTGCCGACGGTGCGCTCCGCCACCTTCGGCATCTGGGCCGGCGTGGGCTCGCGCGACGAGACCCCGGCCCTCAACGGCGCCACGCACTACCTGGAGCACCTGCTCTTCAAGGGCACCGAGCGCCGCAGCGCCCTCGACATCTCCTCCGCGCTCGACGCGGTCGGCGGCGAGATGAACGCCTTCACCGCCAAGGAGAACACCTGCTACTACGCGCGGGTGCTCGACACCGACCTGCCGCTCGCCACCGACGTCGTCTGCGACATGGTCACCGGCTCCCTGATCCGCCCCGAGGACGTCGACGCCGAGCGCGGCGTCATCCTCGAGGAGATCGCCATGACGGAGGACGACCCGGGCGACGT
The DNA here is from genome assembly GCF_042895785.1 of Streptomyces sp. NPDC001380. Lineage (NCBI taxonomy): Bacteria > Bacillati > Actinomycetota > Actinomycetes > Kitasatosporales > Streptomycetaceae > Streptomyces > Streptomyces sp. NPDC001380. The sequence goes on from NZ_JBIAWP010000032.1 coordinate 36,963, forward strand.
CGTCCACGACCTGTTCTCGCAGGTCATGTACGGTGACTCGCCGCTCGGCCGGCCCGTGCTCGGCACCGTCGACACCATCAACGCCCTCACCCGCGACCAGATCGCGGGCTTCTACCGCCGCCGCTACCAGCCCGAGAACCTCGTCGTCGCCGCGGCGGGCAACGTCGACCACGCGCAGCTCGTCCACCAGGTCCAGCAGGCCTTCGAGACCGCCGGCGCCCTCGGCCGCGAGGACGCCCGCCCGGCCGAGCCCCGCGGCGGCAGCCGCGCCCTGCGCACCGCGGGGCGCACCGAGATCCTCAACCGGCCCACCGAGCAGGCCCACCTCGTCCTCGGCCTGCCCGGCGTCTCCCGCCACGACGACCGCCGCTGGGCCCTCGGCGTCCTCAACGCCGCCCTCGGCGGCGGCATGAGCTCCCGCCTCTTCCAGGAGGTCCGCGAGAAGCGGGGCCTGGCCTACTCCGTCTACTCGTACTCCTCCTCCTACGCCGACAGCGGCCTCTTCGGCATCTACGCCGGCTGCCAGCCCAAGCGCGTCGAGGAGGTGCTGAAGATCTGCCGCGAGGAGCTGGACCGCGTCGCCGAGCACGGCATCACCGACGAGGAGCTGCGCCGCTCCGTCGGCCAGATCTCCGGCTCCACCGTCCTCGGCATGGAGGACACCGGCTCCCTGATGAACCGGATCGGCAAGGCGGAGCTCTGCTACGGCACCCACCTGTCGGTCGACGAGCTGCTGGGGAAGATCCGCGCGGTGACCGTGGACGACGTGCGCGAGGTCGCCCGCGACGTGCTCGGCGCCCACCGCCCCTCCCTCGCCGTCATCGGCCCGGTCGGGGACAAGCGGGCCGCCCGCCTCACCGGCGTCGTCGCCTGAGCGGCCCCGCGTCCCCGTCCGGCCCGCCCCCTCCGGCCCGGCACCGCCCGGCCCGGCACCGCCCGGCCCGGTACCTCCCGGCCCGGTACCTCCCCAGCACCGCCCCCGCGAAAGGAACCACCCTCATGACCGCGCCGCTGCGAGTGGCTGTCATCGGAGCCAGGGGCCGCATCGGCTCCGAGGCGTGCCGGGCCGTCGAGGCCGCCCCCGACATGGAGCTGGTGGCCGCCCTCGGCCGCGGCGACGACCTGGAGGCCCTGGTGGACGCCGGCGCCCAGGTCGCCGTCGAGCTCACCCACCCCGACGCCGTCATGGCCAACCTGGAGTTCTGCACCGCCCGCGGCATCCACGGCGTCGTCGGCACCACCGGATGGACCGAGGAGCGCCTGGCCGCCCTCCGCGGCTGGCTCGACGCCTCGCCCGCGACCGGCGTGCTCATCGCCCCCAACTTCTCCATCGGCGCCGTCCTCACCATGCGGTTCGCCCAGCAGGCCGCCCGCTTCTTCGAGTCCGTCGAGGTCGTCGAGTTCCACCACGACCGCAAGGCCGACGCCCCCAGCGGCACCGCCACCCGCACCGCGCAGCTCATCGCCGCCGCCCGCGAGCAGGCCGGCCGCCCCCGCCAGCAGGACCCCACCACCCACGGCCTGGAGGGCGCCCGCGGCGCCGACGTCGACGGCGTGCCCGTCCACGCCGTCCGGCTGCGCGGCCTCCTCGCCCACCAGGAGGTCCTCCTCGGCGACACCGGCGAGACCCTGACGATCCGTCACGACTCGCTGCACCACAGCTGCTTCATGCCCGGCATCCTGCTCGGCGTCCGCAGGGTCGCCTCCGCCCCCGGCCTCACCTTGGGCCTCGAGCACTTCCTCGACCTGGACTGACCCGCCATGAAGTCCCGCACCGGATTCACCCTGCTCGCCGCCGTCATGCTCCTCGCCTGCGCCCTGGTGGTCTTCGAGGGCCTCCAGCTCATCGCCACCGGCAAGCCGGCCGGCATCGGCATCGGCGTCTGCGCCCTCGTCATCCCCGCGATCGGCGTCTGGTTCCTCTGGAACACCGTCCGGTTCGGCCGCCGCAGCGAGGCCCTGGCCCGCGAGCTGGAGGCCGAGGGCGGCCTGCCCGTCGACGAGCTGGAGCGCACCCCGGGCGGCCGCATCGACCGGGCCTCCGCCGACGCCGTCTTCGCGCGCCGCCGCGCCGAGGCGGAGGCCGCCCCGGACGACTGGCGCGTCTGGTTCCGCCTCGCCGTCGCCTACGCCGACGCCGGGGACGTCCCCCGCGCCCGCAAGGCCATGCAGCGCGCCATCCGCCTGCACGGCGGCCACGCCCCCGCCGCCGGACGGACCTGACGGGCCCCGGCCGCCCGGCCGCTCCCGGCCGGGACCGGTGCCGCCCCCGCGGCCGGTGACGGGCCCGGGCGGCGTACGGACCCCGTACGCCGCCCGGGCGGCCCGCCCGTCCCCGCGGCCGGGAGGCCTCAGCAGGCGATCCGCGCCGCCCCCGGCCCCCCGGCCCGCCGCACGCCCGCGCCGCCCGGCCGGGAGGCCGGCACCGCCTGACCCGCCTCCCGGGGAGCGGGCAGCACCGGGGCCCCGTACTGCAGCTCCGGCAGCCGGGCCCCGCCCAGCCGCAGCAGGGTCCGCGAACCGGTCGGCCGCAGCCCGTGCCGCTCGTAGAAGGCCCGCGCCCGCATGTTGTCCTCCAGCACCCACAGCACCGTCGACGGGTAGCCGTCCGCCGCCAGCCGCCGCCGCGCCTCCTCCAGCAGCAGCGACCCCACCCCCGTCGACCACACCTCCGGGTGCGCGTACAGGGCGTGCAGCTCGCCCGGCCGCATCCCCTCCGCGGGCAGCGGCAGGGTCGCCCGCGCCGCCCCGCACACCGCGAACGCCACCACCCGGCCGCCCCGCTCCGCCACCAGGTGGTGCCGGTCCGCGGGACGCTCCCGGAAGTGCCGCAGCGCCCGGGTCAGGGCCTCCGGCCCGTCGTCCATCGCGCCCAGGTACACGGGCGGCACGATCCCCCGGTACGCCGCCCGCCACCCCGCCGTGCGCACCCGCAGCACGTCCGCCATGTCCTCCGGGCGGGTGTCCCGGACCACGGCCGGAGCGTGCGCCCCCGCCGTCCCCCGCGTCACCGCCCCTTCTGCCGCCGCCCCCTGCCCTGCCGCTTCCTGCGCTGCCGTCCCCTGCGCTGCCGTACCCTGCGCGGTCATCCCTGTCCCCTCCTCGGCCCGACGGCCCGACGGCCCGACGGCCCGTGCAGCCGGGCCTCCGCACCGTGCCTGCCGCCACCGTGCGCACGAGGATACGAACCGCGGGCCCTCCCGGTTCGCCGACCCGCGCGAACCGCGCGCCGCGCTCTTCCCCCTCGCCGGGGCCTGCCGAGTCGGCGCGGGAGGCCCCTGGGGCGCGGGATACGCTGGCCACCGCCGTGCACCCCGCCCCGAGGAGGACCCGCCCGTGACCGACGCAGCAGCCCAGCCCCGCTTCCGCGACGACGTGACCGTCGAGCTGGTGCGCCACGCCGCCCGCGACAGCGACGTGCTCTGGGCCGCCCGGGTCTCCACGGCCGGGGAGCAGTCCCTGGAGGAGCTGCAGAAGGACCCCGAGCGCTCCCGGGGCCTCATCAACTACCTCATGCGCGACCGCCACGGCACGCCCTTCGAGCACAACTCCATGACCTTCTTCGTCAGCGCGCCGATCTTCGTCTTCCGCGAGTTCCACCGGCACCGGAGCGGATGGTCGTACAACGAGGAGAGCGGCCGCTACCGCGAGCTGCAGCCGGTCTTCTACGTGCCCGGCGCAGGGCGGAGGCTGGTCCAGCAGGGACGCCCGGGCAAGTACGAGTTCGCCGAGGGCACCGCCGAGCAGTACGGGACGGTCACCGCCGCCATGGAGGACTCCTACCGGCGCTCGTACGAGGCCTACCGCGAGATGCTCGACGCCGGCGTCGCCCGCGAGGTCGCCCGCGCCGTGCTGCCCGTGGGCCTGTTCAGCTCCATGTACGCCACCTGCAACGCCCGCTCCCTCATGCACTTCCTGTCGCTGCGCACCAAGGACGAGCGGGCCAAGGTGCCCTCCTTCCCGCAGCGCGAGATCGAGATGGTCGCGGAGCTCATGGAGCAGCAGTGGGCCGGGCTGATGCCGCTCACCCACGAGGCGTTCAACGCCCACGGCCGCGTCGCCCCCTGAGCGGACCGGGCCGGTGCGGCCGGACCCGCGCACCGGCCCGGGGCACGGCGGCGCGCACCCGGTCGGCCACGTCCGGATTGCGGCCCCTCCTCCCCGTACCTAGGCTCAAGTCACGGATTCCGGTGCCGGCTGAACCCCCGAGCAGACGGCACCGGAATCCCTGCGCACGGCGGGTTCCCCCGGAGATCCTGCGGCCCCGGCCGCGGTCCCGCGCCGAACCCTCCCGCCCCCGCCCCGCGGGACCGCCCCCGGCGCAGCCCCCGCCCGGCCCCGGCGGGGCTCCGGCGGCCACCCGCGCCGGGCGCACCCAGGTCCGCTACGAGTAGCGTTGGATCCATGGCTCCGACCTCCACCCCTGAGACCCCCTTCGGCCGGGTCCTGACCGCGATGGTGACCCCGTTCGCCGCCGACGGCTCCCTCGACCTCGACGGCGCGCAGCGCCTCGCCTCCCACCTCGTCGACGCGGGCAACGACGGCCTCGTCGTCAACGGCACCACCGGCGAGTCCCCGACCACCGGCGACGCCGAGAAGGCCGACCTGGTCCGCGCGGTCGTGGAGGCCGTCGGCGACCGGGCCCACGTGGTCGCGGGCGTCGGCACCAACGACACCCGCCACACCGCCGAGCTGGCCCGCCAGGCGGAGGCCGCCGGTGCCCACGGCCTGCTGGTCGTGACCCCGTACTACAGCAAGCCGCCGCAGGAGGGGCTGGTCCGCCACTTCACGGAGGTCGCCGACGCCACCAGCCTGCCGGTCATGCTGTACGACATCCCCGGCCGCTCCGGCACCGCCATCGGACACGAGACCCTGGTGCGCCTCGGCGAGCACCCGCGGATCGTCGCCAACAAGGACGCCAAGGGCGACCTCGGTGCCGCGAGCTGGGCCATCGCCCGCAGCGGCCTCGCCTGGTACTCCGGCGACGACATGCTCAACCTGCCGCTGCTCTCCGTGGGCGCCGTCGGCTTCGTCAGCGTCGTGAGCCACCTCGTCACCCCCGAGCTGCGGGCCATGCTGGACGCCTTCCTCGCCGGCGACCACGCGAAGGCCGCCGCCGTCCACCAGGGCCTGCTCCCCGTCTTCACCGGCATGTTCCGCACCCAGGGCGTCATCACCGCCAAGGCCGCACTCGGCCTGCGGGGGCTTCCCGCCGGCCCGCTGCGCCTGCCGCTGGTCGGGGCCACCGACGCGGAGGTCGAGCAGCTCAGGAAGGATCTCGCCGACGGCGGGGTACACCTGTAGCCAGGAGCACCGAGGACGTGCGCGCCCCGGCTCGCCGGTTCCCGCCGGACACCCCGGCGGGGACCGCCGCAGGACCGGAGACGGACGCGAGGCACCGCCCCCAGACCCACCCGCCCCGCCCGAGGGTGGACGACCACCGAAGGAACGACGACACGCGCGCCATGTGCAGCCCGGGGACGAACCCGCGGCCGCGCGTGGCGCGCGCCGTGAGGAGAGACTTTTGAGCCATCCGCATCCGGAGCTCGGCCCGCCGCCGGAGCTGCCCGAGGGCGCGCTGCGCGTGACCCCCCTCGGCGGCCTCGGGGAGATCGGCCGCAACATGACCGTCTTCGAGTACGGCGGCCGCCTGCTCATCGTCGACTGCGGCGTGCTCTTCCCCGAGGACGAGCAGCCCGGCATCGACCTGATCCTCCCGGACTTCACCACGATCCGGGACCGTCTCGACGCCGTGGACGGCATCGTCCTCACCCACGGCCACGAGGACCACATCGGCGCCGTCCCCTACCTCCTGCGGGAGAAGCCGGACATCCCGCTGATCGGCTCCAAGCTGACCCTCGCCCTGATCGAGGCCAAGCTCGCCGAGCACCGCATCCGGCCGTACACCCTGGAGGTCAAGGAGGGGCAGCGCGAGCGCATCGGCCCCTTCGACTGCGAGTTCATCGCGGTCAACCACTCCATCCCGGACGCCCTCGCGGTGGCCCTGCGCACCCCGGCAGGCATGGCCGTGTGCACGGGCGACTTCAAGATGGACCAGCTGCCGCTGGACGGCCGCCTCACCGACCTGCCGGCCTTCGCCCGGCTCGGCGAGGAGGGCATCGACCTGCTGCTGGTGGACTCCACCAACGCCGAGGTCCCCGGCTTCATCCCCCACGAGCGGGACATCCTGCCCGTGCTGCGGCAGGTCTTCGACAAGGCGGAGCGCCGCATCATCGTGGCCAGCTTCGCCAGCCACGTGCACCGCATCCAGCAGGTGCTCGACGCCGCGCACGAGTTCGGCCGCAAGGTGGCCTTCGTCGGCCGCTCCATGGTCCGGAACATGGGCATCGCCCGCGACCTCGGCTACCTGCGGGTGCCGGGCGGGCTGGTCGTCGACGTCAAGGCCCTCAACGACCTCCCCGACGAGGACGTGGTGCTGGTCTGCACCGGGTCGCAGGGCGAGCCGATGGCCGCCCTCTCCCGGATGGCCAACCGCGACCACCAGATCCGCATCGTCGAGGGCGACACGGTGGTCCTGGCCTCGTCGCTCATCCCGGGCAACGAGAATGCCGTCTACCGGGTGATCAACGGCCTCACCCGCTGGGGCGCCAACGTCGTCCACAAGGGCAACGCCAAGGTGCACGTCTCCGGCCACGCCTCGGCCGGCGAGCTGCTCTACTTCTTCAACCTCTGCAAGCCGCGCAACCTGATGCCGGTCCACGGCGAGTGGCGCCACCTGCGCGCCGCGGCCGACCTGGGCCGCGCCACGGGCGTCCCGAAGGACCGGGTGGTCATCGCCGAGGACGGCGTGGTCGTCGACCTGGTCGACGGCGTCGCCCGGATCTCCGGCAAGGTCCAGGCCGGGTACGTGTACGTGGACGGCTCGTCGGTCGGCGACGTCACCGAGACCTCCCTCAAGGACCGCCGCATCCTCGGTGACGAGGGCATCGTCTCGGTCTTCGTCGTGGTGGACTCCACCACGGGCAAGGTCGTCGGCGGCCCCCACCTCCAGGCGCGCGGGTCCGGGATCGACGACGCGGCGTTCGCGCCGGCGATGGCCAAGGTCGAGGAGGCGCTGGCCCGCGCGGCCCAGGACGGGGTGGCCGAGCCCCGGCAGCTCCAGCAGCTCATCCGGCGCGCGATCGGCAGGTGGGTGTCGGACACCTACCGCCGCCGCCCGATGATCCTGCCGGTCGTGGTCGAGGTCTGACCTGCGGCAACGGGAGAGGGCCGGCCCCGGGGTGACTCCGGCGTGACCCCGGGCACGGCCCTCTCCGCATCCCGCCGCCGTCGGTGCCGACGCGGCGCTTGACAGCCTGCGGGACGGCTACTAAAGTTCTTCGAGCTGCCTGTAGAGGGAACCGGGCGCGCGGGATGCGCGGCCGTCCTCCGGGGAGCCAACCCAGTGACAGGAACACCGTTTCGAAGGAATTCGAACCGGATGATTGTCGCGGGCCGGAAGGCGAAAATGACTCACAGAGCCATCTGATAGAGTCGGAAAGCGCCGGAAGGCGAAAGCAGGAAAACGCAGGAACCCCGCCGGCGGGGGTCAGCGAAGCGGAGAGAGACACTCCGCGGGTCTGATAAGCTGGAGACACGGAAGAACGAAGCGCCCGGAG
>NZ_JBIAWP010000033.1:0-37666 GCF_042895785.1 Streptomyces sp. NPDC001380
GGACACCCGGCCCCCCGCCGCCCCGGACACCCCCCGCAGCTCCCCACCGAAAACAGCCCCGGACCCCCCGGCGACACAGCACACCGCGACCCGCCCACCCCACCCCCCCCACGGCACCGGACCCGCCGCACCGCCCGCAACACGAAGGACCCCCGATCCAAGGCCCGCCAGGGCTGAAAGCCGACACCCCGCCGGTGCGCGAGCGGCACGGCGCACGAGCGGCCCGGCACCGCCCGCCCGGTGCCGCGCCGCTCCGCGCCCCCGCGGGCGAAGGACGCCGCCCGGGCTCCGGTGGGCCGGGCAGCAGTCGCGCAGACGGCGCCGCCCCGCGGCGGGCGTTCGGAGCAGGCAGCCCCCGATCCGGCCCCGCCGACCCCGGCGGCCCCACGCGCCGCAGGCCCTGCGCCGCGGGCCTCCTTCCTGGGATCGGATCCGTTCAGCATCACTTTGCGCAGATATGATGGACATGGTGTCCAACATGCCATCTCGCATACACTGCCAGGGCAGATCGGGACGCCGGGTGCAGGCCGACCGACACGGCTGCAACGCCTCACCCGTCGGAATGGTTGCGTACGGCGACAGGAGCAGGTAGCGGTGGGCAGTGATCTCATTCAGCACAGCGTTGCGGGGCCGTTGATCGGTCGGGACCGCGACCTGCGGGAAATCCGCTGTCTTCTGGGCGTCGGTGCCGGCGGCGGGGCGCTGCTGCTCTCCGGGGACGCGGGGGTCGGGAAGTCGGCGGTGCTGGACGCCGTCGCCCGGGGAGCGGGCTCGGAGGGGGCGCGAGTCCTGCGAGCCGCCGGCGTGGAGTTCGAGGCGGACTGCAGCTACTCGGGGCTCAACCAGGTGCTCTTTCCGGTCCGGGACGCGCTCGACAGCCTCGAGCCGCCCTTCCGCGACGCATTGCGCATCGCGCTCGGGTTCGACAGCGGCCCGCCCCCGCAACAGCTGGTCGTCTCCAATGCGGTCCTGCTCCTGCTGCGGACGGTCGCAGCCGGTGACCCGCTCGTGCTGGTCGTCGACGACCTGCCCTGGATCGATCGGGCGAGTGCGTCCGTGCTGGGCTTCGTCGCCCGACGGGTGCCTGGTGTCGGGGTGAGCTTCCTCGCCGCGTCGCGCACGGGATCGCGGAGCCTGTACGACGGCGGTGCCCTGCCCGAGTACCGGTTGCAGCCGCTGGACGACGCATCGGCCACCCACCTGGTCGGCACGAGGTTCCCGGACCTGGGCGGCGGCGCCCGCCGGCGGCTGCTGACGGTGGCCCGCGGCAACCCGCTGGCCCTGCTGGAACTGCCCTCCGCTCTGCCCACGATGCGGGAGGCGGCCGTGGAGGACATGCCCGTCGTGCTCCCGCTCGGCAGGCGCCTGGAAAAACTGTTCGGCTCACGGATCACCGCCCTGCCGCTCCCGTCGCGCCGCCTCGTGCTGCTGGCCGCGCTGGAGGGCACGGGGGACCTCGGGATCCTGCAGGCCGCCTCACGGCAGGCGGACGACGGGTACGGCCTGGCCGATCTGGCAGCCGCCGAGCGCGACCACCTGGTCTACATCGACGAGGGGGCGCGGCGCCTGCGGTTCCGCCATCCGCTCATCCGGTCCGCGGTGGTGGAGAACTCCACCAGCGTGGAGCGGCGGGAGGTGCACGCGGTGCTGGCCCGCGTTCTGGTGGACCAGCCCGAGCGCCGGGCCTGGCATCTGGGTGAGGCGACCGTCGAACCCGACGAGGAGGTCGCCGCACTGCTGGAGAAGGCGGCGCGCATCACCCTGCGCCGCGGCGACGCCGGCGGCGGCATCCGGACGCTGATCCGGGCCGCGGACCTGACCCCGCAGGGCTCCGACCGCAGCCGCAGGCTGGCGGAGGCCGCCTACGTCAGTGCGGAGTCCACCGGAGCCCTGCCCAGCGCCCAGAGGCTCCTGGACGACGCCCGGCACATGGCACCGGACCTGAAGGGCTCCCTGCACTCGGTGGCGGCCGCCGCCCTTCTGATGCTGAACGGCGACGGTGACATCGACACGGCCCACCGCCTGCTCGTCGGGGCCGTCGAGGCCGGTGACCACGGGTACGACGCCGGCGACGAGGCCCTGGTGGACGCCCTGCACGCGCTCGCACTGGTCTGCTTCTTCGGTGCGCGGCCGGACCTGTGGGAGCCGTACTACCGGGCACTGGACAAGATGACGCCCAAGCCGCCGCTCGTGCTGTCCGCGCTGGGCAAGACGTTCTCCGACCCGGCGCGCAGAGGTGCCGCCGCATCGCAGGAGATCGACGAACTCCTGGCGGGACTGCCCGGTACGAGCGACCCCGTCCAGATCACGCGGGTCGGCACCGCAGCCCTGTACGCCGACCGGCTGGGAGACGTCCGCGAAGCGGCCTGGCGGGTGGTGCGCATGGGCCGTGACGGCGGCCCGGCCCGCCGCTACCTGTCCGGGCTGATCCACCTGTGCCTGGACGACTACCTCACCGGCCTGTGGGACGAGGCGGCGACGCTGGCCGACGAGGGGCTCCAGCTGTGCGGGAGCCACGGATACAGCGCCTTCGCCTGGTACTTCCAGTACGTCCAGGCCGTCCTGGCCGCCGCACGGGGCGAGACGGAACGGGCGGAGTCGACGGCGGAACGGATCCTCCACTGGGCGATGCCCCGCGGGGCGTGGTGCGCCGCGCACTACAGCCGTCACGCGTCGACGGTGGCCGCCCTGGGGCGCGGGGACTTCACCGGCGCTTTCGAACAGGCGAGCGCCGTCAGCTCGCCCGGAACCCTCGCCTCACACGTGCCGCACGCCCTGTGGGTGACGATGGACCTGGTGGAGGCCGCCGTCAGGACCAACCGGCACGCCGAGGCCGCCGCCCACGTCAGCGCGATGAGGCAGGCCGGCGTCGCGGCAATCTCCGCGCGGCACGCCCTGCTGACGGAGGCGTCGGCCGCCCTGTGCGCCGTTGACGACGACGAGGCCCTGCGGCTGTTCGCGAAGGCCCTGGCCACCACCGGCGCGCAGCGGTGGTCCTTCGACTTCGCCCGTGTGCAGCTCGCCCACGGCGAGCGGCTGAGACGCGCCAGGGCGACCACGGAGTCGAGGGGCCCGCTCGCCGCCGCCCTGTCCGCCTTCGAGCACCTCGGCGCCCGGCCGTGGGTGGAGCGCGCCGAGACGGAACTGCGCGCCGCCGGCGCGGGCAGGCGGCACACCGCGACGCCGAGGGCGTTCGAGCTCACCCCGCAGGAGCGCGAGATAGCCCGGCTGGCGGCCTCCGGCCTGACGAACAAGCAGATCGGGGAGCGCCTCTTCCTCTCCCACAGGACGGTCGGCGCTCACCTCTACCAGATCTATCCGAAGCTGGGGATCACCTCCCGGGCCATGCTGCGCGACGCCCTGGAGGCACAGGAGGGCCGGGCCGCCACCTGACCGGGCGGGCGTCGCGGGGCCGAGCACCGGTGCCAAGGGGTGCTCGTGTCCGTGGTCCTGCACCCACGGGCCGTTGTTCCCCTTCACGATGACGGCGACGGTCATCACGCCGATGAGGACGGCGGCCGGTGGTGCGAGGCCGCCCGCAGCCAGGAGGAGGCCGCCCCTGGTCCGGCCGGCGCCGGCCGCCCGCGCGGTCCGGCGCCCTCCGCGGACCCGCTGGCGATCGCCGGCCGGGGACAGGCCGTCAGCGGTGGGTTCCCCGAGGACGGCGAGGCCGCGGCGGACGGCATCGTCGCGGGCCGCGCGAAGGCGGGGCCCCGGCCGTCCCTCGTCAGCAGCCGTACGGCCCTCTCGGCCCCCGCTTCGTCAGAACCCGGTGGCGGCCCTGGTCAGCACGGCGGGCACGTCGGGGAGCTTCGCGCCCTTGGCCGAGCCGATCATGCCGTTGGTGAGCGCGGCGCGGTCACCGCTGCCCGCACCGACGGACATCCGGGGTCGACGGTCGACGAACAGCACGACCGGGGTGTCCGGGACCAGGAGATCGGCGCTCGGAACAGCCCTGTCCGCGGGGATGTCAGCCATGGCGTGCCTTTCCGCCTCTCGCGGCCGTTGCCGTTCGGGCTCGCAGGGGCTTGTGGAGCGGAGAGCGGCCCCGCCGGTCCTTCGAGGGGGTCGGGTCCTGCACGGCCGGGCTCTTCGCCGGCCGCCGGATCCAGCATGGAGGCGACGGCCGGCCGTACGCCTCTGTCATGCGACTGGACCGTCACGGCGGCAGTCCGCACGCCCGGCCCGTCATCCGGCTGCCCGGTCCGGGCCGTCCGGCTGCAGACGGCCGGGATCCTGCTTCCCGGGCCGACGGCCGCGCCGTCGGCCGCGGCGCCCGTGGGAGGGGAGGCAACCGAAGCTGCACCCGTGCCGTGCGGGGCCGGCAGCGGGGAGACGCCCGGCCGGCGCGCAACAGGCCGCCGGGCCCGGCGGGAGCGCGGTGGCGGACACCGGGACCCGGCGGAGGGATCCGCCCGGGGGCGTCCGCCCGCAGGACCCGAGCCGTCCGGCGATGCCGCGTGCAGGTCGCCGCGCGGGCGCGGTCGGCTCTCCGGCGCGGCGGCAGGGCAGGGATCGGCCGTCTCGGCGCGCGGATGACGACGGCACGGCGGAACCCGCGCTGCGGGCGGAGGAGCAGGCCGGCGGGGCCGAAGGTGCGGTGCGCCGGGGCTCCGTCCGGGGCTGCGGAGCCGTTCCCGGTCGTGGTGCGGCCCTTCGGGAGGGGTGACGCCCCGCCGAAGGGGCGGACCGGCACCGGAGGGGACGTGCGGCGGACATCGTCGGCAGTCGGTCTACCGATGCACCTCACGACGTGCGCCGCCCACCATGGGCGACGACGTCACGTACCGAACACCGCGAAAAGATGGAGAGCCCCATGAAGGACCAGCAGCCGGACTTCGCCGGCGGGAACCCGGCCGGCGACCGCCACCCCTCGCTCCGCACGACCGTGTACCGCATGTTCACGCCGTGGTCGCCGCCCGAGGTGGTGTGCTGGTTCCGCTACAGCGCGCGGGATCCGCTGGCTGTGGGCATCGACCTCGTACCTGTGGAGGGCACCGCCGCGACCTGGGTGGTGGGCCGGGACCTGCTCGACGCGGGCACCCGGGAGCCCAGCGGAGAGGGCGACTTCCGGGTCTGGCCCGACCCGGTGCGGCGCGGGTCCGGCCGCGGTCTCTACTTCAGTCTTGACCGGCCCGACGGCCAGGCGACGTTCGAGGCGGACCTGGCCGAGGTGCGGCGGTGGCTGGACTCCACCTACGCGATGGTCCCGGCGGGGTGTGAGGGCGGGCTGCTCGACTGGGCCGCCGTGGAGGCGATCCGGCTCGGGGCCGACTGACCGCGCGTGCACCGGCTGCGGGCGCGGGCGGTCCCCGGGCTGTCGCGGCGTTCCCTGGTCCGCGCGGGTGTGGCTCCGTGGGCACGGGCTCGCCGGCCGTTGTGCGACGGACGGCGGAGGCGGCCGACGCGAGCGGCAGGCTCACGGCGGCCGCCCGCGGTCCGCGGCAGTCGGACCGGGGGGAGAGCGGGCGGCCGGACGGCAGGCCGGCCGCCCTTGCCGGAGCCGGTGGGCGCAGCCGCACAGCGGCGCGGCGTGCCGCGGGTCGCCGGCCCTCGATCGGTGCGGTGGGGGTGTCCCCGCTCGCCGGAGCCGTCACGGTTCCGCCGGTCTTCCTCCGTTCCACCGGGGCGGGGGCGCGGAAGCGGGCGGATCACTCCCCCGGGTGTCGCGGCGGGTGCCGATCCGCCGCGCCCGGCACCGGACCGGCAGCGGACGCCCCGTAGGCGGGCACAGCGGTGAGCGACGCGGCACAGCACTCGCGGCGACGCCGCACGGGCTGCGGGCCCGCGGCCCCGTGCGCAGGCGACAGTGCCGCAGGCCGCGCGCGAAGACCGCTGGCCTTCCGGGGAAGGGGGGCGGGTTCCCGCGAGAACGGCGGCCGCGGCGGTGCCGGCCCCAGGTCTCGCGGCCGACGAGGCGGGCCCGGCCGTCGCGCAGGACGGCGGTGCCGCGGTCGTCGCCCCCCCACCCCCCCCACGCAGGCACGGCAGTCCCGGCGGACGCCCCAGCGGGTGTCACGGCGGACGTCGCGGCCGTGGCCGTGGCCGGCAGGGGCCCGGACGCTGCGGTGGCCGTGCAGGCACGGATGCCGGAAGGCACAGCGGTGGCCGCCGATGTCCGACAGGGTCCGGCCGCCGCCGGCGGCCTGCGCCCGCTCGGCGTTCAGCAGCCGGCAGGAGCGCCGTCGACGCGGCCCGGGACGTCGCACCGCACGGCGCAGGCCCACACCCGCGGACCCCGGTCACGGCCGGGACCCACATCAACGGCGGCGGAGGCCGCAAGGGCCGGGACCGGGGGGTGCCGAGCAGGAGCCAGGGGCGGACATCGGGTCGAGCTCCGCGCAGCCGAACGGTGGCACGGGGAACCGGAGCGCCACGGGCCGCCCCGGCAGCGGCGGTGGACGACGCCGGAGACGGTGCGCACGAACCGACCGCCGGCGAGGGCGGCGCAGCTCCTCGGCGCACTTCCCGTACGCCTGGGCCCGCTCATCAGTCAGAGGCTCCACCGGTACGAGCGGGCCGTGGCCAGCCCCGCACCGGCCCGGCGAGCTCTCCGCGAACCCCGGCGGGGCCCCCAGTCGGCGCGCCGACCGACCATGATCGTCCTCAGCTCCCACGGCTGTACCGATCCCCCCGAGGCCGACGAGACAACCTTTGCCTATAAGGTGTAGGTTAATTCATGCTTATCATAGGAAAAGCGAGAGCAGGTGATGGTTGTGGTTCGGGTGGGACTGAGCCCGGAGCGGCTGACGCTCGCCGGTGCGGAACTCGCCGACGAGGCGGGCTTCGACCAGGTGACCCTGTCCGCGCTCGCCCGGCGTTTCGGCGTGAAGCCGGCAAGCCTGTATGCGCACGTCGAGAGCTCCCACGAGCTGAAGACCCGGATCGCGCTGCTCGCGCTGGCGGAGCTTGCCGACCGGGTGGCAGAAGCCGTCGCCGGGCGCGCGGGCAAGGACGCCCTGACGGCCTTCGCGAACGCCTACCGGGACTACGCCCGGGCGCACCCCGGCCGGTACGAGGCGGCCCGGTACCGGCTCGACCCGCAGACCGCCGCGGCCAGCGCGGGCGTCCGCCACGCGCAGATGACGCGGGCGATCCTCCGTGGCTACGACCTGGGTGAGCCGGACCAGACGCACGCGGTCCGCATGCTGGGCAGCGTCTTCCACGGCTACGCCTCCCTGGAGGCGGCCGGCGCGTTCGACCACACGGACATCGCCGCGCAGCAGTCCTGGGCCTGGACCCTGGACTGCCTCGACACCGCCCTGCGGAACCGGTCCACCCCCTGACCGAGCCGCGTCACCCGCACCGGCCCCCGTGCGGACCCGGCACCTCACCCTGCGGATCACAAGAGGCTCGAAGCAATGAGCAACGGGCAGAACCTGATCACCACCCCCCTCACCGCGGACTTCCTGCGCGGACACCTCGACGTGGAGGAGACCGCCCACGGCCTGCTGCCGCACCGGCTGCCCGCCCGGGCCCGCCGGCAGATCCCCGACGACCGGCTGGCCACGGCCGAGGCCCAGCCCTCCGGGGTGCGGCTGGCGTTCCGCACCCGGGCCACCGCCGTCGAACTGGACACCCTGCCCACCAAGCGCGTCTACCGGGGCTTCCCGCCCCAGCCGGACGGCATCTACGACCTGCTGGTCGACGGCGGCCTCACCGCCCAGGCCACCGTGGAGGGCGGAAACCTGCGCACCATCACCGACATGCAGACCCAGGCTGCGGAACTCACCCCGGGCCCCGTCGGCACCGCGCACTTCACCGGCCTGCCCCCAGGCGAGAAGGACATCGAGATCTGGCTCCCGCACGCGGAGGCCACCGAGGTCGTCGCCCTGCGCACCGACGCCCCCGTCGAGCCCGCCCCCCACCGGGGGCGCCGGGTGTGGCTGCACCACGGCAGCTCCATCAGCCACGGATCCAACGCCGCGTCCCCCAGCACCATCTGGCCCGCCCTGGCCGCCACCGCAGGCGATGTGGAGCTGATCAACCTCGGATTCGGCGGCAGCGCACTGGTCGACCCGTTCACCGCCCGCGCGATGCGCGACACCCCCGCAGACCTGATCAGCCTCAAGCTCGGCATCAACGTCGTCAACAGCGACGCCATGCGCCTGCGCGCCTTCGCCCCCGCCGTCCACGGCTTCCTCGACACCATCCGCGAGGGCCACCCCGCAACCCCCCTGCTCCTGGTCTCCCCCCTCCTGTGCCCGACCCACGAGCACACCCCCGGACCCCTCATGCCGGACCTTTCCAGTGGAACCCTGAAGTTCAAGGCCACCGGCGATCCGGCCGAGACCGCCACCGGACGGCTGACGCTCACGGTCGTCCGCGACGTCCTGGCTGACATCGTCAGACAGCGGTCCGTCGAAGACCCCAACCTCCACTACCTCGACGGACTCAACCTCTACGGCGAGAGCGACCACGACGAGTTCCCCCTGCCGGACGCGATCCACCCCAGCCCCGAAGGGCACCGCCGCATCGGCGAGAACTTCGCCGAGCTCGTCTTCGCGAACAACGGGCCCTTCACCATGTGAACGCGGAGACGATCGTCCTGGACCGGCCAGGCCATGCCCGCCTCCCCGTCGCGGACGACGAGACCATCGACCGGGCAGCGGCCGTCCAGTCCCCCGCCGCGCGCGAGGTCAGGCCGTCGACGTGCGACACCGGGCAGGGCACAGCACGAGCCGGCCGGTTCCTGACCCCGGGAAGACCGTGGCAGGGGTGGCCGGCCGCGCTTCCCGCCCACCCACCGCAGGACCCCGACTCCTACCGGCAGACCACCGCCGACCAGTCCGCCTTAACCACGCAGGACCACCAGCCCACCCGCCACCCCTGACCCCCAGACACCCACCCCCGGAACGAACACCACCGGAACGAACACCACCGGACACCGGCCGCCAGGCGAACCGCCCGCAACACCGCGCCCGACCCCACCACCCCCACCCCCGTCCCAGCCCGAGGCCGAGCCGCCCCCCTGTGCGAGGGCACCGCAGCAAGCGCCCACCGGCCGGGACGCGGGGAGGCCGGGCGGGCGCGCGGGCGGGCGGGTGAGGAGCCCCTGCCCGGCGGTGGGGCCGCCCGCCGGACCGGGGCGGCGGCCCCACCACCCGCCGGGCAGCCTGCCGGGCCTCCCGGCCCGGCGCGGGGGACGGGACCACCCGGACCGGGGAGCAGGAGCAGCGGGCCCCGGACCATGCGCCGGCGCGAGGGGCCCCGGGGCCGGCGCCCCGCCCCCGGCCGGCGGCAGCGCACCGCCGGCCGCGGGCGGGGGACGTAGGGTCGGCCCATGCTCCTGTGGATCAACGGGCCGTTCGGCGGCGGCAAGACCCAGACCGCGCACGAGATCCAGCGGCGGCTTCCCGGCAGCGTCATCTGCGATCCCGAGCACGTCGGGTTCGGACTGCACCGGATGGCACCGCCGTCCCTGCGCGGGGACTTCCAGGACCTCCCCGCCTGGCGGCAGGGCGTCTACGAGGTCCTGGACCGCGCCCTGAACGGACACGACGGCGTGGTGGTCGTGCCGATGACGGTCGTGGAACCGTCGTACTTCCGGGAGACCGTCGGCCGGCTGCGCGAACGCGGCCACGACGTGCGGCACTTCGCGCTGCTCGCCGACCGCGAGACGGTGCTGCACCGGCTGCGCGAACGAGGCCTCGGACACGCCGTGCGGTTCGCCGCCGGGAAGGACGCACCCCTGCGCCGGGAAAGCTTCGCCGTGTCCAAGCTCGACCTGTGCCTGGAACGCCTGCGCGAGGCGGAGTTCGCCGAACACCTGTCCACCGACCGCCTCACCGTCCCGCAGGCCGCCGACCGCATCGCCGCCCGCTGCGGACTGACGCTCACCGCGAACACCGACAGCGCCCTGCGCGGACGCCTGCGCCGGGCCTGGACAAGCGCCCGGCACATCCGCTTCGACTGACCCACAACCCGGCCACCCCCGCGCGCAGACGCCGTGACGGAGGACCGGGGCCCGGCAGGGGCCCGGCGCCACCCGCCGACCGGTCCGGCCCCGGCGGCGCACCCGGGGGAAGGGAACCGGACCCGGCCCCGGCCGGGCCGGGCCGGTGAGGTCCGGCGGACGGCCGCCGCGCGACGCAGGGCCTGTCCGGGATCCGCCCCGCCGTCGGGACCGCCCCGACGCGGCCGGCAGGCCCGACCCGCACGACCCGGCAGGAGGGCTCGGCCACGGACCCGGCGAGGGGCATCCCCCGGCCGGGACGGACACCGGGTGCGTTGGAGCCGGACGCCACGCGGCAGTGCGGGCGCCGGGGCGGGACAGCACGCCGACGCGGGAATCCGCCCGCCCCAGGGCATCCCCGGCACCCCGCACACACTCGCCGGGCCGCACGCCACGGCGCCGCCGCCGGATCCCGCCCCACGGGCGCCGACACCCCCGGGGAGCAACCTTCCGACCGCACGACCGCGGCAAGGCGCCCCTCCCCCGCCGCCCCGCCCGCCTCCGGCCGCCGGCCCGGCCCCGCTCACCCTCCCCCGGGCCGGTCCGGCAGCGAACGGACGCGGACGGCCGGAACGGGCGCCCCCGGTGCGCCACCACCCCGGAGCACACGCCCACGACGCCTGCCCGGACCCGCCGACAGGCCGGAATGTCAGTCCTCGGTGCCGCTCAGGGCGCGGGTGTTGACCAGGAGCGCGGCTCCCGCGAGGGCGAACAGCGGCACGGACGGGCCCGGTCCGGTGGTCAGGAGGCCGATGGCGGTGCCCAGGGCGGTACCGGCCAGGGCGGGCGCGGCCGCGCGCCGCAGCCAGGACGCGGGCTGCGGGGGCGGCGCGCCGGCGGGGGCGGTGAAGGAGTCGCGCAGGCTGGCCCGCACGGCGGACCGCTCCTGGAGCAGGAAGCGCTCCGGGGGACGGCGGCGCAGCCGTCCGACGGGGACCAGGAGGGTGCCGTCGGGCAGGTGCGGCACGACGCGCCGGCGGGCGGCCGGGTCGCCGTGGACCACGACGTCGAAGGCATCGGGCAGCTCGTCCAGGGCGGGGTGCCACATGACGCGCTGCCAGCGCGTCTCGGCGTGCGGGGCGCCGGCGCCGGGCAGGGCGATCCAGACGGTGTCGCCGCTGCGGAACGGGGCGGGGCGCAGGGGCGTGCCGATGTCGACGCGGGCCGGCAGGGTGGGACCGGGGCGGCGGGCGGTGCGGCGGTGGAGCAGGCCGCGCAGGGTCCAGGTGAGCAGGAGGGCGCCGGTGCCGGCCGCGGTGAGCGCGAGGGGGACGGTGAGGTCGTCCTCGGCCGCGGTCTCCTGGGGGTCGGCGGGGAAGCCGCGGGGGTCGGCGGCGGCCGGGTCGTAGGCGACGAGGAAGGACCGGCCGGTGGTGTAGCGGTCGGTGGCATAGATCTCGAACCGCTGGGTGTGGGTGCGGGCGGCGGCGTCGCGCCAGCGGACGCGGATGTCGTCGTTGTCGCCGATGCCGTCCTGGACGACGGTGCCCCGGGCGGTGGCGGTGGCGCGGTCGCGGGCGCGGCTGTGGGTGTGGGCGCGGGTGGCGAGGTCGGCGGTGATGACGGCGCATGCGGCCGCGGCAGCGGCGACGGCCGCGAGGGCGCGGTTCAGGACGGGGCGGGGGGCGGTCATGCGGCGGTTTCCGGTTCGGCGGCGTGCAGCAGGGGGCGGACCGCGGTGGTGTCCCCGGTGTCGAGGGCGTGGGTGAGGAGGGCGTGCAGGTCGACGGTGGTGCCGTCGGGGGCGGTGAGGGTGCTGCTCGTCCAGCGGCCGGCGCGGTTCCATCCGGCGTCCAGGAGGGCCGCGGACAGGACGTGGCCCAGGCAGCCGGCCAGGGCCTGGCGGGCGGCGGCGGCCCGCAGCGGCGGGAGGAGGCGGGCGAGGCCGGGGTCCAGGGCGTGGGCCAGGTCGGGCCAGGTGCCGTCCTCGACGGCCTGCAGGGCGAGGGCCGCGGCGAGGTCGGGGCAGGCGGAGTCGGTGGCGTCCTGCAGGGCGCGGCGGGCGTCGTCGGCCGGGATGCGGAGCCGTTCCGGAGGGGTGTCGAGGATCCGGACGGGGCGCAGGGCGTCGTCGGGGGCGGTGTGGGCCAGGTCGAGGGCGCACCACTGCTGCAGGGCGTCGGCCGAGCGCAGGGCGACGGGGCGGTGCGGGTCGGCGGGGGACCCGGCGGCGCCGGGACAGGGGGCGGGGTGGTCGGGCAGGGCGGCGATCCGCCGGTCCAGGGGCGGGTGGCTGCTGGCGGGGTCCAGGCCGGCCAGGTGGTCGGCCTCCTGGGCGGCGGCGCTCATGCGCCGGGCGACGTGGGGGTCGCGCATCGCCGCCTCCAGGGCGTCGTAGAGGTCGGCCGGGTAGGCGTCGTCCTCCGCCAGGGTCTCGTACCAGGGCTCGGCGAAGGCGGCGAAGGCGGCTTCGACGGGTTCGGTACGGCGCAGGGCGTCGCGGACGGCGCGGGTGCCGACCGCGCGGGCGGCGTCCGCGTCGGCGGCGGACTCGGCGGCCCACGCCTCGCCGCGGGTGGCCGCCAGCAGGCGTGCGGACAGCCGGGCCGGGGGACGCAGGCGGTCCTGCAGGCGGTCGGCGAGCATGTCGCGGGCGGCCAGCAGGCAGGCGGTGCGCCGGTGGCCGGGAGGGCGGTGACCGGCGGGGCGGATGTGGCGGGCGTGGGCGAGTTCGTGGGCGACGACCGCGGCGAGTTCCGCGGCCGGCAGGCCGCGCAGCAGGGGCAGGCCGAGGAGGAGGACCAGGACCCGCCGTCCCGAGACCCGGGCCGTGGTCAGGGCGGCGTCCGGTCCGGGGGTGACCCGCACCAGCAGCGGGGCGCGGACCTCCATCCGCTCCGCCACGCGGGCGACGAGGGCGGCCAGTTCCGGCTCCTGGTCGGGTCGCAGGGCACGGCCCGGCAGCGGGCCCGGGTCGACGGCCCGGCCGAACAGGCCCAGCAGCAGACAGATCAGCGGCGGCCCGGGCAGGGCCCACCACTGGAATGCCCACGCGAGCGCCGGCGCGGCCAGGACGAGCACGAGGAGACCCGGCCGGGCGAGCGCGGCCATCGCCGCTGCCAGCGCCCACTGCCGCAGGGCGCGCCGTCGTTGTATGCCCACCGCCATGGGGGACGTTCCTCGCTTTCCGCCTGAACAGGACCGGAGAACTATGCCACGGCCGCGCCGAGGGCCGGGGACGTGCCCCCGGCCCTCGGCGCGGCCGCCGGGGCGGGTCCGGACCTCCCCGGCGTACCGGACGGGGTCCGCCGTGCCCGACGGCAGCCGGACCACCGGCCGGGCCCGCACCCCGGGGACCGGCCGGGGCGTGGAGGTCCCCTCGGGGCGCGCGGGTCCGGCAGCGGCCTGCGCGAAGACCCCCGGCGGGCTTCCGGGGCCGCTACCGGGGCGGCCAGCGGATCAGGTGCAGGCAGATCACGGCCGCGATGACCACCCGTCGTCCCGAGGGTGGCAGCCCCGCGCCCGACTCGACGGTGTAGCGCTGCGCGCCGGTGAGGCTCTCGACCGTACTGGTGGTGACCGTGCCGAGCACGGCGTCCGCCTCGTCCTTGACGACCCAGCCCGACCACGGCGGGTCCTCGAGGACGAGCCGCAGTGATGTTCCCTCCGCCGTCCGGACCGCCAGCTCCTTGGACTGCCAGATGGCATGTTTCGGCTTCGCCTCCCCCACGGAACGGCCCCCGCCGTCCGTGAAGCGGAACGACCGCCGCCCGAATCCGTACCGCCCGGGAACCACTTCCACGTGCAGCAACGGGATGTCGGACGCATCCCGCATCAGGAACCGACGTCCTGTCTTCGCCCACAGCTGCTCGAACAGCGGGCCCGGCGGCGCCTCCTCCCGTACGGCGCCCAACGCCGTGCCGTCGGGCGCGGACACCAGGAGCACAGGCGAACGGCGGGTCAGGAAGGCCGACCACTTGGGCTGGGAAAGAAACACGGACGGGGCGGTGAACAGCTCGGCGATCGCCCCGTGCTCCGCTCCGGAATGCGTCATGGCCACTCCATCCGTGTCGTGGACTGTTCGACACATGACGCCGCTCAAGGGTTGCCTCCCGGAAGAAGCAGTCCGGCTGTCATCGCATCCGGATCCTGCCCGGGGCGGGCGGCGTGGCGGTCGTGCAGGTGCGTCCTGCCGGATCCGGGGCCGCCCTCGATGAAGGGCGGCGGCGGGATCCGGGAGGGGGCAGTGGTCGCCGCCGCGGTGTCACCGGACATGCCCCGGTGGGAGCGGCCATGGCGGAGCGGCGCACAGGAAGAGGCCCGCCCGCACGCAGCCGGGCACCACCCGGGGGGGACGGGCGCGAGCCGGGGAACGCGGCGTGGCACGGCAACGGCCTGACCGTCATCGACGGCCCGCCGGCGCGCCATCCGCGCCCCACCGGCACACCCCGCGCCACGGACACCACCGGACGCGCGGACCGGCCCGGGCGCCGCCGCGGGGGCACCGCCCAGGTCCGGGCGCTCGCATGTCACACCGGCGGGCAGATGTGGATGACGGCGCCCGGGGCGAGTTCGAGGTACAGCCCGGCGCCGAGGGCGAGCACCGCGTGGTGGACCACCTGGCTCGCCGCGACGGTGCTGACGGCGTGCGGCCGCCGCAGTCTGATCACCGTCTCCCCGGCGATGAGGGACCGGACGGCCAGCACCCGCTCGATGTCACGGGCCAGCCCCGCGCCGACGTGGCGCGGGGACTCCGGGTCGGCGTGGTCGAGGGCGTCCGTGTGGATCGCGAACAGCTCGGAGACGTCGAGGTCGACCGAGTGGCTGCCGGTGTCCGCGGGCGCGGGGGAAGCGGCCCCGGGGGCGAGGCCGCCGGCCGGGAGCGTCCGGGCACCGGCTCGCAGACGGGGGCGGGGGCGGGGAAGCGGGCGGCTCTCGACCTCGGTCAGGTTCGCCAGGAAGGACCGGACGTCCGGAACCGCGGCCGCGCCGCCCGGAGCCGGGGCCTGGTCCGACTGCGGCTGCGACTGGTCCGCCGGCCCGAGGCGGAGCCGGCCGCGCAGGACGTGCACGGTCAGGGCGCGCGCCAGACGCTCGCCCACGGACAGCTGCGCGAAGGGGGTGTCGTCGCCGATCCGCAGCGGCAGTTCGACCTGCGCCCCGACCATGGCCAGCACCTCGTGGTGGACCTGATCGGTTTGGTCGTCCGAAGGGAGCTTGTCCCAGGCCCGTTCCGCCCAGGCCAGGTCGCGGTAGGCCTCGACGAGAGGCTGCTGCGTCACGGGCGCCGTCGCACCGGCGGCGGGGGCCGTGACCGCGGGGGCCGTCACCTCAGGCGCCGTGGCCGCAGGGGCCGTCACCTCAGGCGCCGTGGCCGCAGGGGCTGTGACCGCAGGGGCCTTGGCCGCGGCGGACTTGGTCTGGACCGCCGCCACGGGTGCCCCGATGTGGGCGGAGAGGAGCTGGGCGGCGTTGGCGAGCCAGCGGGCGGCGTCGCGGGGGTCGACTCCGGGACGGACCTGGGTGCTCATGTAGCGGCCGGACTTGTCGTTGACCGCCCAGGAGCGGTGTTCGGGACTCCAGCGGAACTCCCCGGAGACACGGGCCCGGCCTTCGTTGTGGGGGGTGTCGTCGGTGAAGTGCAGCGCGAGGCCGGTGTGCCCGAGCCCGTCGAGCCGGGCACGGAGCTGATCGGCCGTGAGGTCCGGCTCCCGGCGCCTGATACCCGCGTGGAGCTGGTCGAACTCCTCGGGGGTGAGGATGCCGGTGACCTTCTCGCTCCCGAGGACGACATCCCCGGCCTCGGTGACGGTGAAGAGCCAGACGGCGTCCTCGCTCGCCGTCAGGCGGGCGGGGTCGAGGTCCTCGAGCCGGGTCCACAGGGGGTTGGGACGGACGGTCCCGCTGAGCGGATAGCGCTCCTCGGGCTTGACGCGCTTGGGGGGCACGGCCGGGCCGAAACGCTCGTCCAGCGTCTCCGGGGGCGCGGCGGACCGGTCCGCGGGACCGGTCGGGGGGGCCGGTTCCGAGGACGGCGTGTCGGCGGCCTGCGGGGCCCGGAGCGGGGTGCTCCGGGGGGCGCCGGCGCCGCGGTCCCCGGTGCCGCGGTCCCCGGTGCCGCGGTCCCCGGTGGCGGTGGCGTCGGGCCCGCCGGCTGAGCGGCTGTGCGGTCCGGGCGCGGTCGCCGTGGTGTCGGCGGCCCGGGTTCCGGCGGTGCCGGCGCGCTCCGCCTCGGGTGTGCGGGGGCGCGGGGGGACGGTGGCCGGATCGGCGGCGCCGTGCGCGGACGCGCCCTGGAGGGGCGGTGCCGTGAGCGCGGTGGGGTCCGTCCCCGGGCCGTGGTCCGGTGCGGGCCGGGGCGGAGTGGCGGCGTCGTGCCCGGCAACGTCGTGCCCGGCGACGTCGGTGCCGGGTGCCCCGGCGTGGGCGTCCTCGGGCTCGGCGAGCCCGCCTCGCGTGCGCTCGGGGGTGAAGACGACGGGGAGCCGGTCGCCCGTCACCGGAACGATCTCGGTGTCCTGCTGCGGGATGTCGACGGCGACGGGGACCAGGCCGTGCTCCTGCCGCACGCGCGCGCCGTCGACGAAGGTCAGCGTCACCTTGGCGAATCCGTCGTAGCGGGCGAGCTTCTGCGGGAACTTCGCGTGGGAGAACACCTGGCCGGTGTCCGCCTGCGCCGAGCCGTGGCGCGTGCGCCGCTCGACGCCGGCCGTCGCCGTCAGGGTGCCGTCCGCGGCGCCCAGCCCGGCCTTGGCGCCCAGCTCGAACTGGCCCGCGGCGGAGTCCCAGTGGAGCTGGGTCCTGGTCCGGTTCGAGGAGGTCTCGTTGGCCGGGCTGAGCTCCGCACCCGTGTCGAAGTCGCGGAACCGCAGGCTGACGAGCCGGAACCCGACCCTGACCTCGGTCTCGGCTTCGAGCGCGCGACGCCGCGGTGCCGGCGTGCGGAGCTCCTGGCCGCCGGGGGCCAGATTCAGGTGCGCCGCAAGCCTCGGCTGGTCGACGGTGTGCCGCGCCAGCTCCCCTATGCGGCCCCAGGTGCGCTTGCCGAAGAATTCCGGGCCGACCGTGCGCAGGATGTCCTGCACTCCTGAGGAGTCGCCGAGCCAGCGGAGCACGTCCGTGTCGCGGAGACCGTCGGCCGCCCGCCAGACACGGTCGGGCGGGATCGCCACGTCCGCGGGCTGCGGCGGCGCGGCGGGCTCCGGCCGGGGCTGCCGCAACGGCAGTGCGTCGCCCTTCTCGACCATGGCGGTGAAGCCGATCCTGGCCGTGGCCATGGTCCGTTGGGCCGTGCCGATCCGCCGCAGGGACCGCCAGACCGCGCCGGGCCACGCGGCGAGGGCGTGTCCCGGCCCCTCGTGCGCCGCCGGGGGGCCGGGGACGATCCGGTCACGGCCCAGGTCGAGCACGGGGTCACGTTCGAAGTCGAAGATCAGCGTGGCCTCGCCGGAGTAGACGTGTGCGGGACGCTTGGTCTTCACCGTCACGCCGGAGCCGGTCGAGCGCACCTCGCCGTCCTGCCGGTCACTGCCCCGGCTGTAGGTGGCGCTCCCGCCGACCGCCAGGGCCGGGCCCGGGTCCAGCGGGCCGACGGCGGCCAGGAAACCGCCGGAGACGGCGTGCCCCTTTCCGCTGCCTTCCGTGGCGTTGTTGTTCTGACTGGCGAAGACCCGCTGCAGGCCGGTGCCGGAGTTGAACTCCGGGTTCCCGTCGGTGTCCGCGACGTGGTCCAGCCGGGAGACCGCCGCGGAGATCCGCACGGTGCTCCGGCCGTGACCGACGACGATCCGGTGTCCGGCCATCATCGGCTTGAGACGGGTGTGCAGCCTGTTGACCTCCAGCTCGCGCACGATCTTCCTCCTCACCTCCGCCCAGTCGCCGCCGAGGACCGAGGCGCCCCTATGCTCGATCGGCCGGATCATCTCCTCGACCGCCGTGGTGGCCGGACCGGGCGGGTCGAGCATGAAGACGTCGGTGACGACGTCGGAGTCGCCCAGCCGCATGGTGTCCGCGATCCGCTTCGGCCATCCGCGCTTCACCGCCGGCCCGGTCCCCGTGTCGTGGCCCGGCACCGCGATGGTGGTCGTCACCTGGACCTGGTGCGGCGGCGCGGGCCGGCGCCCGAGCAGGCCGTGCTCCTCGACACTGACCGAGAAGCTCGCCCTGCCGGTGAACAGCTCTGCCCTCGTCACCCACTTGCTGCGCGCGGAGGTTCCGGCGGCGCTCTCCACGGCGGTCCGCCGGCTGCGGTCCTTCAGGTACTGGTAGCCCCCCAGGACGGAGGCGTACGGGACCTTGGCCCGCACCAGGGCACCGCCTCTCATCCGCCGCCAGTCGTCCTGGGCCGCCCCGGAGAAGGTGCGGTGCTGGGTGCCGCTCTCGAACTCGAACTTCTCGACCGTCTCGGTGTGCCGGAAGTCCGGGAGGAGCTCGGCACGCACGACCACCGTCACCCGCCTGCCGCGCACGGGGAGCTCGGCTCGGATCTCCGCGCCGCGGCTGAGCGCGGAGAGCTCGGCGGCCAGGGCGAACGGGTCGAAGCGCTCCTGCAGCCGTACGCGGACGTCGTCGGGAACGGTGGTGAACCTCCGCGCCAGCTCCGCCTCGATCCGCTCCAGCACCCGGAGGGCCTCGGGACCCATGCTGTGGACCACGTCGGAACCGCCCAGCGCCCTGCGGTTCGTGAGGCGGTCGGGCGGCGCGACCAGGTCGCCGCGGGGCCGGTCCTCCCGCCTGCGCCCCTCGGAGGCCGGCGTGAAGACCGCGACGCCGTCGGGGCCGACGGTGTGGCGCTCGGTCTCCCGTTCGTCCATGCTGATCTCCGCCATCAGCTCGACGGTGGAGACGGGGCCGCCGTCACCGGTCACGTCGACGGCGATCCTGGCAGTGAAGACCGCCTGGGGAACGGGGCTCTTGCCGTTCGCGACGACCTTGCCCGACCACCCGTACCGCGCGCCCTGGCGTCGGCGCCACTCCACGGCGGCGGTGGCGGCGGCGCCCAGCGTGTCCCCGGCCGCGTCGAGCGTCCCCGCGCCGCCGAGGGCGCCCTGCGCGGCCCGCGAGTCGGACCAGAGGCGCTGGGACGCGTCGGTCGTCGTGGTCTCCTTCACGGTGTTGAGCTCGGCCTTCTCCTCCGTACCGGAGTACGTCATCTCGACCACGCGTGCCGTGGCCGAGAGGCCGAGCCCGCCCACCACGGCCCGCAACGGCTCACCGCGGGTCATCGCGGTCAGCCTCGCCGCGACGTGCTGCTGGCCGAACACCGCGAGGACCGGGCCGCGGCTCTCGTCCCACGCCGCGCCCAGCGCCTGCCGCCCGATCTCGTCGATGCGGCGCCTGAGGCGGGCGATCCGCCACAGGTCGCGCACCGTGACGCGGTCGTTGAGCCCGCCGTGCACCGGGTCCCACACGGTGCGGGGGGGCCCGGGCACCTCGCTCCCGGGTGCCGGGGCGGCGCCCGGCCCCTCCTTCTCGACGAGCACCGTGAGGGCGATGTCCCGTTCCGCCCGGTGGGTCCGGGCGCCCCGCTGCGGTACGCCCTCCCACATGTCGAACCGCAGCGCGGCGGTGCAGTCGAAGTAGGCACCGGGCTTCTTGGTCTTCGTCGTGGTCCCCAGTTCGTGGACCGTCCGGGAGGAGCGGCCGCGGTCGCGGCCGAACTGGACGTAGGCCCCTCCTCCCGCGAGCACCGGGTCGCCGTTGATGGAGGACGCGTTGAACTGCCCCGGCAGCTGGACGGCACCGGAGGTGAGGTCCCCCCGGGCGTGGGAACGCACGATGCCGGTGCCGACGTTGAACTCCGTCGCCCCGGTCTCGCCGCTCTGACGCGCCTCCTTGACCCGCGCCGTGACCTCGACGAGGGCGGCCAGCCCTCCGGTCGCGCCGGGGACCTCGAACGTCATCGGCTCCCCGGCGGTCATCCCCCGGATGCCCTGCTGGAGCCCGGTGAGGGTGAGGGTGGCGGCCATTTTCGCCCGGACCTGCGCCCAGGCCGGGCCGAAGAACGCCCGGCCCTCGGCGTCCAGCGAATCGAGGAGGCCCGGGACCGGGTCCGGTGCTTCCGGATCGGCCGGCGCGACATCCGTGACGATGTCGGACGACCCGATGCGGCCGGCCGCGAGCCGCGGCGGCGGCGCGACCGGTTCGCCGAACACGGGATGCCGGCCCTCGGCGTCGACCGTGTCGTGGATCGGGACGACCACGGACACGCCGATGCCGGGGACGTCGACGGGCTCGGTCCTGAGCGGCTTGCGGTGCCTGGTGAGACGGGAGAAGTCGAAGGTGAGGTCCACCTTCCCCTCGAAGCGGCCGCCGGGCGCCACCGTCTTGCCCCGGGCGATGATCCTGGCCGCCTCCGACCGCCTGGTGGCCGTGAGCCTCTCGTCGATCAGCGCGAACGGCGCGCTCAACGTCCAGCTCCCCAGCGTCAGCCTCCCCTGCACGCCGCCCTGGACCCGGCGGCGCCGGTCCTCGAAGTGCTCGGCGGCGCCCTGGCGTCCGGAACCGGTGTCGAACTCGACCTTCGCCAGGGTCTCCCGGTACTCCAGGTCCCTGACCCGGGCGGTCACCGAGACCTCGCCGGACCACCCTCCGCCCGTGAACTCGGCGGCCCAGCGCTCACCGCGTGTCAGCGCCGCGAGCAGGGGGCGCAGCGTGTCGGGGGAGAAGAACTGCTCGAAGGTCGTCCGGGCCGCGGGGAGGTCGTCCCCGAAGACCGGCCGGAGCACGGCCTCGACCACCTCCGCGGTGCCCGCCGCCTCCTGGGTCAGGCTCAGCACCAGGTCCGACGCGGCCAGTCGGCCGTACCGGGTGATCCGTGCCGGAGGGAACCTGCGCGGGGACGTCCCGCCCGTGCCGGCGCCTGCGGCCCCGTAGCGCCGGTCGCCCGGCGCGTCCATCGAGGCGACCGCCGTGGAGTCCGACTCCTGCCAGTCCGGCAGGCCGTGCCCGACGACCCTCCCGGCCGCGTCGATCAGGACGGCCCTGGCGTGGGCGGGGCTCAGCCCGCCCGGCACCGCGGCGTGCACCCGGTCGCCGGCCGGTCCCTGGAGCTCGATCCACCGCGGGCCGTCCGTGGTCTGGTGCAGCGCCAGCGCGTGCCCGATCAGGCCGCCGGGGCGGTGGACCAGGACCAGCGCGGTCGTCCCGACACCCTGGTCGGCCACTGACGACAGCAGCGGCTCCCAGGACGTCCCGACCCGGCCCCAGCCCCGTCCTGCGGTGAGGGAGTCGGCGGCCCGGCCGGTGCCGACCGCGAGGTCGTCCAGGGCCGTACCGGCACGTACACCGCTCGGCGGCTCCCACCGGGCGGGCCCGCCGGAGAACAGGCCCGGGTGGAGCCTGCGCTCGAGGTGACGGAGCAACGAGACACAGTTCTCCGGCGGCAGTCCTGCCGCTCCGTCGGGCAGCCGGTGCTCGGCGGCCACCGCGTCCACGAGCGTGCGCAGCCGCGTCTCGTCCAACGCGAGACGGGGCGCCGCTCTCGGAGCGTCGAGAAAGGCCGTTCCGGCCTCGGGCCGCGGACCCGTCCGCGTCCGGCCGGCCCGGGTGCCGGAGCCGACGGTGTCCGGGTCGGGGACGTCACCCGGACCGGCTCCCGGCTCCTCGGATGGCAGCGGCCCGTCGGCCGGGTGGCCGGCCGGCTCCGCCGCAGGGGCCGGCACGTCGGCACGTGCTGCCTTCAGCTGCGGAAGCGAGCTCAGCGCCTGGTCGAAGGCACGGTGCATGGTGGCGGTCAGATGCGTGGCGGCGTCCTGGAGGCGGCTCCGCTCCAGGAGGCCTGCGTCGACCATCTCCCGCAGGGCCTCCACGACCGGGAAGCAGACCGTCCTGGGGGTCGCCCGCACACCTGAGTTGTCCATCACGTTCCCGTGGTCGCCGCCGAGTTCGGTGGCCGCTGCGGAACAGGGTGCACGAGCGGCCGACGATCCCATCGGACAGCCGCGAGGTGAACGCCTCGGGAACGGGGGCGGACCAGGCAGTTGACCTGCTGTGAACGTCACGAGGAGGGAGCGGAGCGCCTTGCGGCGGCCTGCCGGGTCCTGCGGGCGCCTCCCGTCGGTGACGGTCCTGCCAGGATCGGGGGCGGGCGCGCACCACGGTGGAGGGCCGGTCCCGCCGTCCGCGTCCCCCGCAGCGGCGGCCGGGCCGCGCTCTCCGCAGGCCGGAGGGCCGTCGACGTCCCCCGCGCCGGGATCCGCGCGGTCGACGGGCAGCCGACGGCCGCCCGATCGGGGGACGCCGTGAGGGCGCGCACTGAACCTGCCGCCGCCGTGCCACGTGTAGGGCGTGGAATGCACGGGCGCACAACGGGGAGAGGCGAGCATGGCGCGGCTGCACTCGGGCCTGGAGGACTTCCGGCTTGTGGGCATGGACGAGGACCCGACCCCCGGCGATCCCGGGCTGATCCGGGACGTGGCCCGGCGGTACCGGGACGTCGGGGACGCCGCGGAGCGGGCCCTGGGCGTGCTCCGGCGGGACGGGGAGCTCACGCGCGGCCGGGGGGCGGCGATGGACGCCCTGCGGGAGAAGGTCGGCGACGACCTGCCGGAGAAGCTCTCCAGGACCGCGACGTCCTACCACGACGCAGCCCAGGCCTACAGCGACTACGCCCCCCGGCTCCAGGAGGCCCAGGACACCTTCGACCGGGCCGTCGAGCAGGCGCGGAGCGCGTCGGCCCAGGCCGACCGGCCCCCGGTGGCGCTGGGTGAGAACCCCACGGACGAGGAGAGGGACGCGGCGCGCCGGAGGCAGGAGGAGATCGAGACGGGCCGGAGCGGACTCGGGGCCGCCCGGGGCCTGGCCGAGCAGGCGAGGGCGCTGCGCGAGGGTGCCCAGCGGACCTGCGCCGACGTGCTGGACCGGGCGGCGGGCGAGGCCATCCCTCCGCGGAACGTCTTCCAGCGGATCGCCGACTTCTTCAAGGACTTCCCGTTCGTGAAGATCCTCCTGGGACTGCTGACCGCCGTCGTGGCGGTCTTCTTCCCCGTGGTGGGCGCCCTGCTCGGCGCGGCGCTGTTCGCGTTCACCGAGGTGGTCGCCGTGGCGACCGGGGGCTTCAAACTCGGCGACCTGCTGGTCGGGCTGATCGGGCTGGTCCCGGGAGCGGCGCTGCTCAGGTTCGGGGGCGCGGGGCTCAAGGCCGCCGCGGGTGCCGTGGGGCGGATCCTCCCGGGGGCGGGGAGGACCATGGGCGGAAGCCTTTCGGGGGTCCGGCAGACGCTCGGCAGTCCCCGGACGGTCGGCGCGGTGATCGGAGGCCCGGCCGCCAGGCCTGCGGTCGCGGTCACCGGGCACATCGCCGGGGAAGCCGGACAGGAGGCGGCGACCCAGGCGCTGAACGGGGAGCGGCTCGACGCCGCGGCGATCGTGGGGGCCGGTCTGCTCGGGGGTGCGGTGTCCCGCGGGCGGCTGCCGGGCAGGGGGGGCGCGGAGGGCGCGGGCCGCCCCGGCGGGTCCGCCCCGGGGCTGTCCCGGGGGCTTCCCCGGGGGCAGGGCACCGCGGGCCCCGTGCCCCCGGCGCACCCGGCCGGCCTGCCCGCGGTGCGGCAGGACCCGTCGGTCGACCCCCACCTGGTGACGGGGGTGAGGCCCAGCGCGGAGAACCCGGGCGGACTCCCCCAGTTCCGTACCGACAACAATCCGCTCTTCCGCGACGACACGCGGCTCCCCATAGGCCCGGACGGCATCTTCACCACGGGTTTCGCGCCGAGGGACCCGTCGCGCACGGACCTGGCGGACTTCGTGGACCGGAACACCCCGTCGGCGTTCGTGTCGACGACGAGGCGGGAGGACCTGAACTTCCTCGGGGGCACCGGGCCGGGCGGCGAGCACGTGTTCCGGTTCCACATCCAGGCCCCTGGAGGGGTCGACGTGAACAGGACCCTGGGCAGTCACGCGGGCGAGGGGCAGCAGGAGGTCAGCTTCCCCGGCGGCATCAGCGCGGAGAACATCCGGGGCGCCCAGCTGGTGACCGGCGGGTCCGGTCCCTTCCTGCCGGTGACGGTGGGCAGGTTCGTGCCGAACCCGAACTTCAATCCGGCGTTCCTGCCGCTGCCCCCCAGCCCCCCGCCGGGCGGATCCTTCCCGGCCGACGTCAGGCCCCACGTCCCCGGCGCAGCGCAGCCGGACGGGCCCGTCCTGCGTCCGCCGCGGATCCGGCCGCTGCCGCCGGCCGGCCGCCCGCCGCACGGTGCGCCGCCCCCGCCGCCCCCCGGCCCGCCGCCGGTCACCGGGCTGCCGCTCCCGCCCCGGCCCAGGCCGACAGGACCGCCGCCCCCACCGCCCCCCGGCCCGCCGCCGGTCACCGGGCTGCCGCTCCCGCCCCGGCCCAGGCCGACGGGACCGCCGCCCCCACCGCCCCCCGGTCCGCCGCCGGGCCCGCCGCCGGGTGCCTGAGCGGATCCGCTGGTGAGCATGCAGAGGAAGGAAGGAACGACGGTGGAGGAGATCCCGGTAGGCGGGGCGGGTGCGCCCGCGGCCACGGAGGACGTGCGCGCCCGGGCGCGGCGCTCCCCGGGACGGTGGCTCTACCTGGTGGACCCCTTCTACGACCCCGACGGTGCCGTGCCCCCGCACGGGATCGCCGGTGCCTGGGAGGTGGACGGGGAGGGCGCTCCCGTGGGGTTCACCGCCAACCCCGGCTACCGGCCGTCCGCACAGGGCCTGGGCCTCGCCGCACCCACCGATCCGGTGGACGCGGTGATGCAGGACGCCGCGACGGGCCGGGCCGCGTACGCCGAGGTGCTCGACGCGCTGGCGGGAGTCAGTGTGTACGTTCCCGCGGACTCCCGGGGACGACTGACGGCCCACCGGGACGGAGACGGCCTCTTCGTGGCCGTCCTGACCGACCCCCGGCAGGGGCCGGACGACGTGCCGCAGCTGCTGCCGGTCGGGTTCGCCGACCTGGTCGCCGCCCTGCCGGAGGAGACCGCCGTGTGGATCAACCCGCACGGGGGCGTCTCCGTCGGCGCGAGCGTCGCGGACCTCCGCGCGGCCCTGGGCGTCCGGAGCGGGGAGCCGCAGACGGCGGAGGTCGCGGCCATCCCTCTCAAGGGCGTCGCGCCCGGGCGGCGCTGAGAGCGGGGGTACACCCCGGGCGTCCCCGGCAGCCCGCCGCGCCCCTCCCGGGATGCGGGACGGCGGCAGCGGGAGGGCGCCCGCCCCGAGGCGTCCGGGCAGGGCGGTGGGCCGGACGTTCGCCGTGGGTGTCCACGGGAGGACCCGGCCTCCACCGGACGGGCGGCGGGAGCCGCTGCGTCAGGCGGCGGACGCCGGTCCGGCTCCGGCCCTCCGGGGCCGGGCCGGCGTCCGCCCGGGCTCACCGGGCGAGGCGTCCCTCGACGGCGAGCACGTGCTCCACGGCGTCGACCAGGAGGGCCTTGACCGAGTCGCGCCGCCGCGCGTCGCAGAAGAGCACCGGCACGTGCGGGTCGAGGTCCAGGGCGGCCCGGACCGTCTCCGCGGGGTAGGCGCGGGCACCGTCGAAGGTGTTGACGGCCACGACGAACGGCAGTCCGCGCCGCTCGAAGTAGTCGACGGCGGCGAAGGAGGAGGCGAGGCGCCGGGTGTCGGTCAGGACGACCGCGCACAGCGCCCCGGCGGCCAGCTCGTCCCACATGAACCAGAACCGGTCCTGGCCGGGTGTGCCGAACAGGAACAGGTCCAGCCGGTCGTGGAGGGTGATGCGGCCGAAGTCCATCGCCACGGTCGTGGTGGTCTTGGCCTCCACCCCCGCGGTGTCGTCGACACCGAGGCCGGTCCGGGTGAGGTTCTCCTCGGTGTGGAACGAGGTGATCTCGCTGATCGCGGAGACCAGCGTGGTCTTGCCCGTCCCGAAGCCCCCGGCGACGAGGATCTTGACGGCCTGGGGCAGGTCGTCCTGGGGTGCCGTTCCCGGGGATCCACCCGGCAGGGCTCTGGTCATGACCACACTCCCACTCCGTTTCTGGGCGTTGCGTGCGCCGGCAGTGGCCGCGGACGGCCGCCGGCGGGGGCCGCTGTTCCGGCGGCGCGCGGATCAGAGCGCGCGGAGTCCATCGAGCACCTCCTTGATGAGGTCGAGGCTCGGTCTGCCGCCGGCGTAGGCGGGCTCGCGCACCCGGATGGCGCCCATGTCCAGCAGGTCGCCGAGCAGGACCCGGACCACCCCGACCGGCAGGTCGGTCCGGGCGGACAGTTCGCCCACGGACAGCGGACGGCGGCACAGGGAGAGCAGGGCGCCGTGCTCGGGCTCCACGTTCACCCAGCCGTACAGGGTGTCGACGACGGCGACGACGAAGGCCACCAGGTCGAAGACCTCCTGCCGGGACCGGGTGCGGCCGCGCACCATGGCGTAGGGGCGGACGAGGGGCCCGGCCTCCTCGTCGACCCATTCGGTCTCGATCACGGGGTCGTCCGTTGCCGTGGCCTCAGCGGCCCCGGGCGTCGACGGACAGGTGCTGCCCGACCCGCTTGACCAGCATGGCCATCTCGTAGGCGACCGCGCCGATGTCGGCGCCCTCGGGGGTGAGCACGGCGAGGCAGGCGTTGTCCCCCGCAGCGCAGACGAAGAGGTAGCCCGCCTCCATCTCGACCATCGTCTGGCGCACGGCGCCGCCGCCGAAGTGGCGGCCGGCCCCCTTGGCCAGGCTGTGGAAGCCGGAGGCCACGGCGGAGAGCTGCTGGGCGTGGTCGAGGGTCAGTCCGCTGGAGCCGGCCAGCATCAGCCCGTCCGTCGAGAGCACGACCGCGTGGCCGACGTCCGGCACGCGGTGGACCATGTCGTTCAGGAGCCAGCCCAGGTTCGCGGTCGTGTCGGTCACGAGTGGCTGCGTCATCGCGTGCTTCCGTTTCCGTGGTGGGGGACGTGGGGACGGTGGGGTCGGTGGGCCGGGCCGTCGCCGGGGCCCGGCTGCTCCAGGCGTCCGCGGGCGGCTCCGGACTGGAGGGCGGACATCAGCGAGCGCACCTGGGTGGGGCGTCCGCCGTCGGCCGCCGGGGCGGCGGGGCGCGCTCCGGCCGAGGGGAACGCGGCCTCGAACAGGGGCGGGGCGCCGCGGGTCCCGTCGAAGGGCGCTGCGGGACCGGCCGGCCGGACCTGCGGCACGGGGCCGAGGGGCTCTTCGGGCCAGGGGGCGGCGTCCGCGGGGGTGCCGGCGCCGCCCGGGAGCGGAGCCCCGGGGTGGGGCACCGGCCCGGCGGGGGCCCGGACCGCGTGGGCGGGCGCGCCTCCCCAGTCCAGCGGGCCGGCCGCTGCGGCGGGGTCGTCCTTGAGCTGGGGGGCGAGGCTCGCCTGGCGGACGCGGCGCGGCAGGCCGTCGATGGTCTCCGGCTGCCGGGCGGCGGGGGCCTGATGGTGACCCTGCCAGGCGTTCGGAACGGTCTCGGGGGCCGCAACGACGGGCGGGGGCGCGGCGTGGACCTGCGGCGCGGCATGGACCTGCGGTACGGGCACGGCCGGGGTGTCGGCGACCCCGGGGAGGGGCGGCCCCTCGGGGAACGGGGTCCCCTCGCGGTACGGCGGCGCGGGCATCGCGTGGGCCGTGGGCCCGGGTCGCCCGTCGTACCCGTACGGGTCGCCGTCGTGCCCGTACGGGTCGCCGGCGTGTGCGTACGGGTCGCCGGCGTGTGCGTGCGGACCGGCGGGCGGGAGTGCGGCGGCGGGTGCGGGAGCGAGCTGCGCCGCGTCGCGCGGGGGGAGCTGCTCCAGGAGGGCGTGCGGGATCAGGACGATGGCGGTCAGGCCGCCGTAGGGCGAGGAGCGCAGGGCGACGTTGACCTTGTGCCGCTGGGCGAGGCGCCCGACGGTGATCAGCCCCAGGCGGGTGCTGTCGACGTCGCTGATGTCCACGGGGGAGGTGATGCGGGCGTTGGCGGCCTCGAGGTCCTCCGGGGCCATGCCGAGGCCCCGGTCGTCGATCTCCACGATGAGGCCGCCGGCCGCGGTGCCGACGCTCACCCGGATCTCACTGTCGGACGGCGAGAAGTTCTGCGCGTTCTCGACGAGCTCCGCGAGCAGGTGGATGACGTCGGCGGCGGCGCGGCCGGCGATGCCGACGTCCGGCACGGGGAGGACGACGACGCGGGCGTAGTCCTCGGTCTCGGCGACGGCGGCGCGCACGACGTCCACGGCCGGGACCGGGCGGCGCCAGACGCGGCCGGGGGCGGCGCCCGAGACGATGATCAGGCCTTCCGCGTAGCGGCGCAGCCGAGTGGCGAGCTGGTCCAGGCGGTAGAGGTTCTCCAGGACACCGGGGTCGTCCTCCTGTCTCTCCATGGTGTCGAGCAGGCCGAGCTGACGGTGGACCAGCGCCTGGCTGCGGCGGGCGAGGTTGAGGAACACCTCGCTGAAGCCCCGGTGCAGGCGGATGTCCTCGGCGGCGAGCTCGACGGCGGTGCTCTGCAGGGCGAGGAACGCGTCGCCCAGCCGGGCCATCTCCCGGTTGACGAACTCCGGGCGTGCCGTGTCGACCGCGACGTCGACCGTCTCGCCGCGGCGCAGGCGGCCGACGACGTCGCGCAGCCGGTCGTCGGTGAGGTTGCGCGCGGAGGCGCGCAGGCGGCCGAGGTCGCCGACGAGGGAGCGGGCGATGCGGACCGACAGGACGACGGAGACGACGAGGGCGACCAGTCCGAGGAGGCCGGCGAGGAGCAGCTCGACCAGGGCGCGGGTGGCGGGCGGGCCGGTGAGGGTGAAGACGACGTCGATGTCGTCCAGGGCGAGCCGGTTGACGGCGGTCCACTGGGCGTCGTAGGCGGCGCGCCAGCGGGCGATCGGGAACGGCAGGGCGCGGGCGTCCGGGCCGGCGTCGATGATCTGCTGCTCCATGGCCGCCACCTGCTGCAGGGGGCCGCCGGGCGCGGAGAGCCTGAGGAAGGGGGCCCGCTGGGCGGGAGGCAGGCCGGCCACGGCCGCGCGGTTGAGGTATCGCCGGGGGCCGATGTCCTGGACGACGGCGGCGTAGGCGCTGCGGCCCAGGCTGTGGGAGGGGCCTGCCGCGGCGGCGGAGACCAGGGCGTCCTCCTGGGAGAGGAAGTCCCCGCCGAGGACGAGCGTGTGCAGGGCCCGTCCGAAGTCCTGGGCGTCCTGGTCGGGGAGGACGGTCATGGCGTCGAACGCCTCGGAGATCGCCGCGTTGACCGCGGTGTACGAGGCGAGGACCCGGTCGGGGGTGAGGACACCGGCGTCGACGCCCTTCCGGAGGTCGGTGATGCCTTCGAGAGCCTGCCGGGCGGCGTCCACGCTCCGGCGGACGCGGTCGTTCTCGTCCTTGCGGACGTCCGGGTCGTCGGCCTCGGCGAGGAAGGCCGTGACCGCGCCGTCCGTGGCGGCCCGGCTGCGGCCCAGTTCGGGCGGGACCGGGGCGCCGCCGCGCCCCTCCCCCCGGGCACCGCCGGCGAGGGCGACGAGGGAGGAGCGGCGCTCGGCCTGGAGGCCGATCACGACCTTGCCCAGGGGGCGGGCGAGGTGGGTGCCGATGGTGTTCACGCGGGAGAGGGTGAGTGCGTTGCCCAGCGACAGGTACGCGGCATAGGCCCAGAGGGCCGCCAGCGATACGAGCGGGAGCAGCAGCAGGGCGGTCAGCTTGCTGCGAATGGTCATCCGACGCGATCTCATGAACATTTCCTCATATCCACTGCGACAAGGCGCCGCACCGCGCCGGAAGGCGCCTTTCATTTCCGCACCGCATGCTTCCTCCCGACCGGAGGGAACGGGAGGAGCGGAATAGCCGGCGCAATGGCACCGGCTTTGTCCGGCCGCGGGTGCGGCCGGACGGGAATCACGCGGCAGCGCCGTCGGCGGCCGTCGGCAGCGTGATTCCGGCAGACCCGGGGCCGGGCGGGACGGGACAGTGCCCCTCGGTCTGCCCATGCGTCACCTGGCCAGGGAGCCAGCACGCAGCGGCGCACACGGCCGGTCAGGCGCCGTCGATTCCGTAAGCGGACCCGCACGCAGGTCCGGATGTACCGCTCGGCATCCGGGAGGAGTCGGCCCTCTGCGATTCTCGGCACACGGGGACGGGACACCTGCTTTCTGTACTGCTTCCTGGGACACGCCGGGACGCAGGCCGGAAGCGTCCCGCCTGCCGGCCCCTCAGCCGGAGAGGTTGCGCGTGCAGCGTACATGAACGAAACGGCGCCATAAGGTCGAGAAGCCGCCGAGGCGGAACCGCGGTCCTTTCGGACACGGGAAGGCCGCGTCGCGTTCTTTTCACGACAGGGCGCACCCGTCCCGGGAGCGCAGCGGAAAGGCCGTGACGGGCCGTCAATGGCGGACAAAAGAGGACACATGTCCGGCGTGTGACGGCCAGGCGGGGGAAGGGCCCCGGTCCGGCCGGCCGCACCGCCGGACGCAGGGCGGGCAACCATGCCCCTTCGGGCAGACCCGCAGGGCAGGACGGGGGGCGCCCGCCCTGTCGCCGCGCCGACGGCGTCCTCCCCGGGCGCCACGGCCACCAGGGGCCCGTCCTGCCCTGGAAGGCAGGCGGGGCGGGCCGCCGTCCACGCCGGCAGCTGCGGCAGCAGGGACGAGCCGTCCGCCGCCATCCCGCTACGGCCGCGGCCGGGCCGGGACCGGGGGTCCGACCGGTCGCCCGCCCCGAATTCCTGCGCCGCCTGCGACCACTGCACACGCGGGAGGACGGGCCGGCCGGTCCCGCCCCGGGCGACCGGGACGGGGCCGGCCCCCCGACGCACCCTCAGGAACGCGGGCGCGGCCCGGCACCGCCGGCGGACGCGGTCACGCCTCCTGGAGGCAGGCCGCCGTGCGGGTGGCGACGGGGGCCCACGCGGGGGCGCCGTCCTTGTCCACCAGGACCGCGCGGACCCCCTCGGCGAAGTCGGGACCCGCCGTGAGCACCTCCCCCAGGCGCAGCTCGCGCTCCAGGCACGCGGCGAGCGGGGAGCGCGCGCCGCGGCGCAGGAGGGCGAAGGTGGCCGCCAGACTGGTGGGCGAGGCACGCCGCAGGTCCGCGAGCGCGCCCCGGGCCCAGGCGCCGCCGTCGGCCTCCAGCCTGGCCACCACCTCCTCCAGGGCGGGGGCGCCGAAGCAGTGGTCGACGCGTTCCCGGTGGTCGGCCAGTTCCGATGCGGGGGCGGGGCGCGCGTGGGAGTCCAGGACCCGGGGGAACTCCCGCGCGTCGGCGCGGGCCAGGTCGCGCTCCAGGGCGGGCAGACCGGCGGAGGGCACGAAGTGGGTGGCGAGACCGCAGGCGACCGCGGTGCCGGCCCCGATGCGGGCGCCGGTCAGCCCCAGGTACATGCCGGTGCCGCCGGGCAGCCGGGGCAGGAAGTGGCTCGCACCGACGTCCGGGAAGAACCCGATGTGCGTCTCGGGCATCGCGAGGGAGGCCCGCTCGGTGACCACGCGGGCCGAGCCGTGCACCGAGATGCCGAGGCCGCCGCCCATGGCGAAGCCGTCGATGAGCGCCACGTACGGCTTGGGGTACTCGGCGATCAGCCGGTTCAGGCGGTACTCCTCCGTGAAGAAGGCCCGCACGGCCTCGCGGTCGCCGGCCAGCACCGCCTCCCGGACCGCCCGGATGTCGCCGCCCGCGCAGAACGCCCGGGGGGAGGAGCTCGCCACCACGACGGCGCCGACGGCCGGGTCGTCGCGCCACCGCAGCAGCGCGGAGGAGAGCGCGCGGACCATGGGGAGGTCCAGCGCGTTGAGGGCCGACGGCCGGTGGAGGACCAGGCGGCCCACGCCGCCGGCCGTGTCCGTCCTGACGCATGGGTTCATCATGCCTGCATACCACCGCCCCGGCGGGGGCGGAGCGGGAGGGTGCCGGGACGGCGTGAGGAGGGCGGGCCGGGGCGGCAGGACGGGCGGGAGCGGTAGGCCGGGCGGCAGGCGTCAGATGCGCCAGGAGCGGATGCGCTCGGCGGCCTGGTAGACGTCCGCCTTGCGGGCCTGGATGTCGCGGACGAGGTCGACGAGGGCGCCGTACGGCGGGTCGACGCCCTCGCCGCAGACGTGCATGTAGGCGACGGCGACCTGGCAGGCGTAGAGGCTGTTGCGGTACGGCAGCGGCTCCAGGCGGACCAGGGTGTGCAGGAGGGCCGCCGCCTTCCAGGCCGCGTCGGGGTCGGCGGTGGCCGGGCGGGGGATGCGGGTGCGGTGCCGGGCCACGGCGGCGACGAGGGCGGAGTAGTCGGCGACCGCGAGGTCCTCGGGGACGGCCTGCTCCTGGACGTCCAGCAGCCAGGGCACGTCGATGTGGACGGTCATCAGGCGGCTTCGACTCCCTGCGGGCCCGCGGCGGACGGGGCCTCGTCGGGGAACGCCTCGTCGAACTCCGCGCGGTGGGCGTCGCCCCAGGCCGCGGCGTAGCGGACGAACTGCAGGCGCTGCTGCTCGCGCAGCGGGAGGTCGTGGACGTACTGCTTGAGGGACTTGCCCTCCGCGGCCGCGGCGGCGCGGACGGAGGCGAGCTCCTCGTCGGTGAAGGTGATGTTCAAGGACGGCATGCCGGAATGGTACCTGATAGGTACCGGCGCGGGGGCGGAGGCGGGGGATCCGCGGTGCGCCGGCCCGTCCGGCGGACCGGCCGCCCTCCGCGGGGAGGGCGGCCGGGGAGGGCGGCCGTGGGCCGCGCGGGCGGTCGCGGCGCCTGCGGGCTGCTGCCTGCGGGCGGCGGGCGGCTACCGGTGGCGCCGGTGGGTGGTGAGGCCGTAGCCGCAGGGGAAGAGCGGGTCGTAGCGCGGGTCGCCGGCGTTGACCGGCTCCTGGGCCTCGCTGCGCGGCCAGGAGACGGGGAGCCTGCCGGTGAAGGGGCGCTTGCCGAAGAGCACGTCGGCCACGCCCCCGCCCTCGCTGCCGGGGAGCCAGGACATGACGAAGGCGTCGGTCCTCGGCAGCCGGTCGGTGACGATCTGCGGGCGTCCGGCGACGTCGAGGACGACGCAGGTCCGGATGGCCGCGCACACGCGGTCGATGTTCGCCCGGTCGGCGGCGGAGAGTTCCAGGGTGTGGCCGTTGCCGACGTCGCCCACGCCTTCGGCGTAGGGGGTCTCGCCGACGACGACGATGCCGACGTCGTGTCCGGCGGTGGGGGCGGAGGCGTCGGCGCTGCAGGTGACGTGGGCGGCGTGCTGCCGGATGCCCTCGAGGATCGTGGTGCCGGGGATCGTGTCCCCGGACCGGCCCTGCCAGGTCACGGTCCAGCCCCCGGACTGGTTGCCCAGGTCGTCGGCGTCGGCCCCGGCCACGTGGATGCGGGCGGAGGGCGACAGCGGCAGGGTGCGGTGGCGGTTGCGGAGCAGCACCTGGGAGGCGGCGACGGCGCGGCGGGCCACGGCGCGGTGGGCGGGCGAGCCGATGGAGGGGATGCCGGTGCGGTCGGTGCAGGGGTGCTCGAAGAGGCCGAGGCGGAACTTGGCGCGCAGGATGCGCCGCACCGCGTCGTCGATCCGGGACACGGGCACCCGGCCGGCCTCGACCTCGGCGGTCAGCGCCTG
Organism: Streptomyces sp. NPDC001380; assembly: GCF_042895785.1. Lineage (NCBI taxonomy): Bacteria > Bacillati > Actinomycetota > Actinomycetes > Kitasatosporales > Streptomycetaceae > Streptomyces > Streptomyces sp. NPDC001380. The sequence goes on from NZ_JBIAWP010000033.1 coordinate 33,335, forward strand.
CTCGAACTGCGGGGCGCTGTACGGCCCCATGAACATGTCCATCCCGGCGTCGACGGCGGTGCGGACCTGGGCCGGGAAGTCGCCGGGGAGCTGGTGGACGGCCTCCCAGTCGCTGATGAGGAAGCCGTCGAAGCCGTTCCTCTCCTTGAGGAAGCCGGTGAGCAGCTCCCGGTCGGCGCTCATCTTCACCGGCGTGCTGCCGGGCACGTCGGTCCAGCGCACGCTGGAGTAGGACGGCATGATGCTGCCGACGCGGTGCCTGCGGACGGCCGGTACGTACGGCGCCAGGTCGACCTTCGCGAAGTGCGCGTGGTCGGTGACGGTCACGCCCTGGTCGAGGGTGCAGGTGCCGGTGGTGGAGGTTCCGTACACGGTGTCGCCGTCGCCGGCGAAGTGCTTGGCCGTGGCCAGGACGCGGTCGGGGCGGGCCAGGTCGCCGGGGCGGGTGCCCTGGAAGCCGTCGATGGCGGTCTCCATCCGCTCGACCAGCGCCGGGTCCTCGCCGAAGCTCTCGTAGGTGCGGCCCCAGCGGTCGTCGCGGGCGACGCACAGGCAGGGGGCGAAGACCCACTGCGGTCCGGTGGCGCGGGTATCGGCGGCGGTGACGTGCTCGACCTCGCGCACCAGCGCGGGGTCGCGGGTGGCGCCCAGGGCGATGTCGTGCGGGAAGACCGTGGCGCCGACCAGGTTGCCGTCGCCGTGGACCGAGTCGATGCCGTACAGCAGCGGGATGTGCAGCCGGGTCGCCAGGGCCCGCTCCTGGTAGGCGTCGACCATGTCGGCCCACGCCTCCGGCGTGTTGGGGGTGGGTGCGGAGCCGCCGCCGGAGAGGAGGGAGCCGAGGGCGAGGTCGGTGATCCGGGACCGGTCGGCGTCGACCGAGCCGCGCTCGGCCTGCGTCATCTGGCCGACCTTCTCCTGCAGCGTCATGCGGCCGAGCAGGTCGGCGACCAGCCGCTCGACCGGCAGCCGGGCGTCCAGGTACGGCGCCGACCGGTGGTGCGCGGCGGTTGCCGCCCCCGGCCCGGTGGCGGCGACGGAGGCGCCCGGGGCCGGGGCCACGCCGAGGGCGGTCGCCGCGGCGGCGAGCAGCGCACCGGCGACGCGGCGCCGGGAGGGGCGCCGGTCCGGCAGGGCGTCCTGCGGGGGACGGTGTCTCAAGCTGCGCCCCTCGGGTGGGAGGCCCGTCCGGGTCCTCCGCGGGCCGGGCGGGCCGGGCGGGACGGGCGGGCCGGGCGGGCCGGGCGGGACGGGCGGGGTTGCCGGGTGCCGATGTCCGGCGTCCGCGCTTCCCCGGGGCGGGTGCGCACCGGGGTGCTCCTCGGTGCGGTGCGGCACCTGCGGCGTGATGCGCTCGGCCCCGTCCGCAGCGGACCGCCGGTCCGGGGTCCGGAGGGCCTGGGTCCGGAGGGCCGGGAACGCCCGGCCCGGGGACGTGGCAGGGAGGACGGCCGGACAGTGCGGGGTCGAGGTGGACGGATGGGACGGCGACGCCTGGGAGCGCTTCCACCAAGGGGCGGTCCTCGCGGTTCCGACAGCGGTGGCGGCGCACCGCGCCGCCGGGGCGGCCGGGAGGACCACCTGCGGCGAACCAACCTTGATGGAACACGGTCAAGTTCTGCAGTCCATCAAGCCACCGTCCCCTCGGAGGTGTCAAGGTGCAGGTTCGCCTTCACCCTCCGAAGGCGCGGAGGCGCACGCAGGACCGGGAGAAGGCCGGACGGGGGCGGGTCGCGCCACCCGGGCGCCCGCCGGCCCCCGTGCGGCCGGCGGTGCCGCGGGGGCGACCCGGCGCCGTCGTGCGACGGCCCGTCAGAAAGGCGGTTCCGCAGCACGGTCCGGCTTGCTATCGTGCCGATCATGGACATCACCGGGCCCCACTGACAGGTCGTCCACCGCTCCCGCACGCGTCCTCGTGACGCTTCCTCCGGGGCGGTACGCCGACCCGTCATGTCCGTCCGTGCCCCGGCCGCGCCGCGGCACGTACACCCCGGAGACACCATGCCACGCCCCGACGGGGGCAGTGCGTCCTACCGCGCTGTCCTCGCACTCCCCCATGCCCGCCGCCTGTTCGCCGCCGCGCTCCTCGCCCGGCTGGGCTACGGCCTGACCGGCCTTCCCCTGCTGCTCGCCCTGCGGGAGGGCACCAACTCCTACGCCGCCGCCGGTACGGCGACCGGCCTGTACGGACTGGCCGCAGCCCTGCTCGGGCCCGCCCGGGCACGGCTGGTCCGACGCCGGCGCTCCGCGCTCGTACTGCTGGCCGTGGGCCACGCGCTCTCCCTGGCCGCGCTGGCCGCCGCATGCGCCGTCGGCGTCGCGGACCTGTCCGCCGTCGGGCTCGCGGTCCTGGCGGGGCTGTGCCCGCCTCCGGTCGGTCCGCTGATGCGCGCCCTGTGGAGCGGGCTGACCCCCGACGGGGTGCAGCGGCAGTGCGCGCTGAGCCTGGACACGGTGGCCGAGTCGGCCGTGTTCGCGGTGGGGCCGGTCCTGGGCGGGTCGCTGGCCGCCGCCTCCTCGGCCCCGGCGGTGCTGGCCGGGTGCGGGCTCCTGCTCCTGACGGGGTCCGGACTGCTGGCGGCGGCGCTGCGGCGCGCGCTCGGCGCCGAGGACGCCACGCCATCGCGCGGCGCCGGGGGCTTCGTCCTCGCGACACGCCTCCCTCGCCTCCTGGCGCTGGTGTGGGCGGCCGCGGCCGCACTGGCCGCGTGCGAGATCGGGGCCGTGGGCCCCGGGGGGGGGGGGGGCGGGGCGGGGGGGGGGGGGGCCGCCCCCCGCCGGGGGGGGGCCGCGCGGCGGGGGGCGGGCCCCGGCGGGGGGGGGGGGGGCCGGGGGGGGGGGGGGGGGGGCGGGGGCCGGCGGGGGGGGGGGGGGGGGGGGGGCCGGGGGGGGGGGGGGGGCGGCCCCCGGCCGGGGTGCTGACGGCGCTGTTCCCGATCGGCGGTGTCCTCGGCGGCCTGGTGTACGGCCGACGGCGGTGGCGCTCGGCCCTCGCCCGCCGGCCGCTCGCGATGGCGGCGGGCACGGCCGCCTGCTGGGCGCTGCCCGCCCTGGTCCAGGCACCGCCCGCCGCGGGCGCGGCCCTGCTGGTCGCCGGCGCGTGCACCGACGTGCTGCTGATCGCGGCGTACCAGCTGGTCGACGTCCTCGTCCCCGCGGGATCGCGCACCGAGGCCGGCGCGTGGCTGAACACCGCCTACAACCTGGGCGCGGCCATGGGCGCCGCCGCCGGAGGCGCCCTGGCCGACCGGCCCGGACCGGCGGCGGCGTTCGCCGTCGGCGCGGGGCTCGTCGGGCTCTGCGCGCTGGTCTGCACGCCGGGGGCAGGGCGTCGGGGTGCGGCGGGGACCTCCGGGGCTGTCGCGGTGCCGGTGGCGGCGGGTGACCCGTCGCGGTCCCGCTGACCGCGTGCCTCCCGGGCCGCGCCGGCCGGGAGGCGGCCCGGGTCCGCGGCTGGGGGCCGCGTCGGCCTGGAAGCGGGCGGCGGTGTACCGGGCCGGGCCGCACGGCCCGTATCCGGTCGGCGGCCGGGACGGGACCGGTCCACCGGTGGGACCCCGGCGGTGGCGCACGGGGGTGCACGCACGGGGCGGGGCGGGGCTGCGGCGCCGGGCGGCCGGAAACCCGTGGAGCGCGCCGTGCGGCCTGTGGTACCACTGGCGGGTCCACGAGAGTCGATCATGGAATTGCCCGAGGAGGCGTCCGGCATGGTGCTCGGAGAACTGGTGGGGCTGCGGGCGATGGATCCGGCGGACGCCGGGGCGCTGTGGCGGTGGAACCACGACCCCGAGGTCATGCGCTGGATGGAGGACGGCTACGCCCAGCCCCTGGCCCGGACGGAGAAGTGGCTGGCCGAACGGCAGGGCAACGCGTACGGCGACCTGCTCCTGGGGATCGAGTCGCTGTCCGACGGGGTGCTCGTGGGCCTGGTCCGGCTGCACGGCGCCGAGCCGGAGACCGGGTGCGCCGAGCTCGACATCTACCTCGGCGAGAAGGCGTACTGGGGGCGCGGCCACGCCACCGACGCCATGCGGACGGTCTGCCGCTACGGCTTCGAGAAGATGCGGCTGCACCGGATCTCCCTCACCGTCGTCGAGGAGAACCACGCCGCCCGGCGCGTCTACCGGAAGGTGGGCTTCGTCGAGGAGGGCCGGCTCCGCCAGTCCTTCCGGCGCGACGGCCGCTGGTACGACAAGCTGGTGATGGGGTTGCTGGAGGGGGGGGGGCGGGTGGGCGCCGCCCCCCCCCCCCCCCCGCACCCCCGCCCCCCCCCCCCCCCCGCCCCAACAACGCGAGCCGGGCGGCGACGACCCGGGGCCCCCCCCCGCGCCC
>NZ_JBIAWP010000034.1:0-31549 GCF_042895785.1 Streptomyces sp. NPDC001380
GGCTCACCGCCGTCCCCCGCGAACTGCTGGAGGCCGCCCGGATGGACGGCGCGAGCGAGTGGCAGGTCTTCCGCCGGATCACCGTGCCCCTGCTCACCCCGGTGCTGACCGTGGTGATGGTGACCCTGGTCATCAACGTCCTCAAGGTCTTCGACCTCGTCTACATCATCGCGCCGGGCTCCACCCAGCAGGACGCCAACGTCCTCGCCCTGCAGCTCTACCTGTCCTCCTTCGGCGGGGGCGGGGACCAGGGCGCGGGCAGCGCCATCGGCGTCGTGCTGCTGCTGCTGGTGCTCCCCGCGATGCTCTTCAACATCCGCCGCTTCCGGAGGGAGAAACGACGGTGACGACCCTTCAGGAAGCCCCGCCCGCCGTCCCCGCACCGCCCGGCCGCAGGGCGGGCCCGGCCGCCCGCGCCGCCGCGCGGCTGGCGGGCGGCGCCTCCCGCATCGTGCTGCTGGTGGTGGGCCTCTTCTGGCTGCTGCCGACGGTGGGCCTGCTGGCCTCCTCGCTGCGCGGGCCGGTCGACATCCAGCAGTCGGGGTGGTGGCGGGTGTTCACCGAGCCCGCCCAGCTGACCCTGCACAACTACGCGGCGCTGCTCTCCAACGACGCCGTGACCGGGTCGCTGGTCAACACCGTGCTGATCACCGTGCCCGCCACGGTGCTGGTGGTGCTGGTCGCCTCGCTGGCCGGGTACGCCCTCGCCTGGACGGAGTTCCCCGGCCGGGACTGGCTCTTCCTCGCCGTCGTCGGGCTGCTGGTGGTGCCCGTCCAGGTGGCGCTGATCCCGGTGTCCAAGCTGTTCGGCGCGATCGGGGTGTTCGGCTCGATCACGGGCGTGGTCCTCTTCCACGTCGCGTTCGGCCTGCCGTTCGCGGTCTTCCTGCTGCGGAACTTCTTCGCCGAGATCCCGCGCGAGCTGCTGGAGGCCGCCCGGCTGGACGGCGCGGGCGAGCTGCGGCTCTTCCTCACCGTCGTCCTGCCCCTGGGCGGCCCCGCGATCGCCTCGCTGGCGATCTTCCAGTTCCTGTGGGTGTGGAACGACATGCTGGTGGCGCTGATCTTCGCCGACGCGGGCTCGGCTCCGATCACCGTCGCCCTCCAGCAGCAGGTCCGCCAGTTCGGCAACAACATCGACGTCCTGTCCTCCGGGGCGTTCCTGTCGATGGTGGTGCCGCTGGTGGTCTTCTTCGCCTTCCAGCGCCAGTTCGTCAGCGGCGTGATGGCCGGCGCGGTCAAGTAGGCCGCGCCGGACCCCCGGGAAGCGGCGCGGGCCGCCCCCGCCGGCCGGGAGGCAGGCGGGGGCGGCCCGTGGACCGCGGCGGGGGCTCAGCGCATGGAGCCGGTCCGCAGCAGGGTCCGGATCACCCGCATGGCCACCGAGAGGCTGGCCAGGTCCTGGGTGTCGGAGTCCCTTATGTCGTCGAGCGTGGTGCGGGCCCGGTTGATGAGCGTGGCGTTGCGGCCCTCCCACGCCTGGTACCGCTGCTCGGGGCCGTCGCCGGGCTCCCCGCAGGCGAGGACGTCGGCGGCGAGCGCCGCGTGGGCCGCGAAGAGGTCCTCGCGGATGGCGGCGCGGGCCATGGACTGCCACCGGTCGCTGCGGGGCAGCTCGATGATGCGGTCCAGCAGGTGGGTGATCTGCAGCCGGTCGGCGAGGTCGTAGTACAGGTCGGCGACCTCGCCGACGTCCGCCCCCGCCCGGTCCGCGACCTCGACGACGTCGAGGGTCGGGAAGGCGGAGGAGAGGCCGGCGCAGCGGGTGGCGAGGTGCTCGGGGACGCCCGCGGCCGTCAGCTCGTCGTGGATGCCCTGGTACCACTCCAGGTCGGCGCCGCGCAACAGCTTGGGCAGCTGGTCCCAGACCTGGTTGCAGCGCTCGCGGAAGACCTCGATGGTGCCGGCGATGTCCAGCGGCTGGCGCCGGTTGTTGAGCAGCCAGCGGGTGGCGCGCTCGACCAGGCGCCGCGCGTGCAGCCGCATCTTCGTCTGGACCTCGGCGGTCACCTGGTTGTCCAGGGCCTCGATCTCCCGCCAGATCTCCTCCAGGCCGAAGACCGCACGCGCCGCGGTGTGCGAGCGGACGATCTCGTCCATGGTGGCGCCGGTCTCCTCGCGGAGCCGGAAGGCGAAGGTGCAGCCGCCCTGGTTGATGGTCTCGTTGACCAGCAGGGTGGTGATGATCTCGCGGCTCAGGGCGTGGTTGTCGATCGCCCCGGTGAAGCGGTCGCGCAGCGCGGCCGGGAAGTACCGGTGCAGGGAGTCCCGGAAGTACGGGTCGTCCGGCAGGTCGGTGGCCAGCAGCTCGTCGGCCAGCGTGATCTTCACGTAGGCGAGCAGCACGGCCAGCTCGGGCTGGGTGAGCCCGCGGCCGGCCTGCTGGCGCTCCCGGATCTGCCGGTTGTTCGGCAGGAACTCCAGGGCCCGGTCGAGGAGGCCGTCGTCCTCCAGCCGGCGCATCATCCGGGCGTGGACGTTGAGCATGCTCGGCGCCTGGGCGAGCGCGTTGGCCAGCGCGGTGTTCTGCGCGTAGTTGTTGCGGAGCACCAGCGCGCCGACCTCGTCGGTCATCTCGGCGAGGAGGGTGTTGCGCTGCTTGACCGTCATGTCGCCGTCGGCGACCACCCGGTTGAGCAGGATCTTGATGTTCACCTCGTGGTCGGAGGTGTCGACGCCGGCCGAGTTGTCGATGGCGTCGGTGTTGATCCGGCCGCCCTCGCCCTCGGGGCCGCCGGCCGAGGCGAACTCGATCCGGCCGAGCTGGGTGCAGCCCAGGTTGCCGCCCTCGCCGACGACCTTGACCCGCAGGTCGCCGCCGTTGACGCGGATGGCGTCGTTGGCCTTGTCGCCGACCTCGGCGTTGGCCTCCGACTCCGCCTTGACGTAGGTGCCGATGCCGCCGTTCCACAGCAGGTCCACCGGGGCGAGCAGGATCGCCTTCATCAGCTCGGCCGGGGTGAGGCGGCTGGTGCCGGCGGCGATGCCCAGGGCAGCCCGCATCGGCGCCGTCACCGGGATCGACTTGGCGGTGCGGGGGAAGACGCCGCCGCCGGAGGAGATCAGCGAGGTGTCGTAGTCCGCCCAGGAGCTGCGGGGCAGGTCGAACAGCCGGCGGCGCTCGGCGTACGAGGTCGCGGCGTCCGGGTTGGGGTCGACGAAGATGTGGCGGTGGTCGAAGGCGGCGACCAGGCGGATGTGCTCGGAGAGCAGCATGCCGTTGCCGAAGACGTCGCCCGACATGTCGCCGATGCCGACGACCGTGAAGTCCTCGGTCTGGGTGTCGTGCCCGAGCTCGCGGAAGTGGCGCCGGACGGACTCCCAGGCGCCGCGGGCGGTGATGCCCATGCCCTTGTGGTCGTAGCCGGCGGAGCCGCCGGAGGCGAAGGCGTCGCTCAGCCAGAAGCCGTAGGAGTCGGCGACCTCGTTGGCGATGTCGGAGAAGGTCGCGGTGCCCTTGTCGGCGGCGACCACCAGGTAGGTGTCGTCGCCGTCGTGGCGCACGACGTCCTTCGGCGGCTTGACGCCCTCGCCGGCCACCAGGTTGTCGGTGATGTCGAGCAGGCCGGAGATGAAGGTGCGGTAGCAGGCGATGCCCTCGGCGAGCCAGGCGTCGCGGTCGACCGACGGGTCGGGCAGCTGCTTGGCGACGAAGCCGCCCTTGGAGCCGACCGGCACGATGACGGTGTTCTTCACCATCTGGGCCTTGACCAGGCCGAGGATCTCGGTGCGGAAGTCCTCGCGGCGGTCGGACCAGCGCAGGCCGCCGCGGGCGACCTTGCCGAACCGCAGGTGCACGCCCTCGACGCGCGGCGAGTACACCCAGATCTCGTACGCCGGGCGGGGCGCCGGCAGGTCGGGGATGGCCTGCGGGTCGAACTTCATGGAGACGTAGGAGTGCGGCTCGCCGCTCTCCGTGCGCTGGAAGAAGTTGGTGCGCAGGGTGGCCTTGATCAGGTGGAGGAAGGAACGCAGGATGCGGTCCTCGTCCAGCGAGGCGACCTGGTCCAGCGCGCCGTCCAGCTCCTCCAGGATGCCCTCGGTCAGCTCCAGGCCGGCGGCGGTGTGCGCCGGGGAGAGCCGGGCCTGGAAGAGGTTGACTAGCAGCCGGGTGGCGTGGGTGTTGTTCCTGAGCGCGTCCTCCATGTAGTCCTGGGAGAACGTGGAGCCGGCCTGGCGCAGGTACTTGGCGTAGGCGCGCAGCACCACGGCCTGGCGCCAGGTCAGGCCGGCGCGCAGGACGAGCTCGTTGAAGCCGTCGTTCTCGGCACGGCCGGTCCAGACGGCGGCGAAGGCCTCCTGGAACCGCTCGCGGGCCTCGTCGCCCAGCTCCCCGGCGGAGCGCAGCCGCAGCCCGAAGTCGTAGACCCAGGCGGTGGAGTTGTCCGAGCGGCGCAGCTCGTACGGGTGCTCGTCGACGACCTCGACGCCGAGCCGCTGCAGCACGGGCAGCACCTCGGTGAGCGAGACCGCGCCGCCGCCGCGGTAGATCTTCAGGCGGCGCTCGTCGTCGGCGGCGCCGACCGGCTGGTACAGGTTGAGCCGGAAGTCGCCGGGGCTGCCGAGGGCCTCCAGCTGGCGCAGGTCCGCGACGGCGGTGCGCGGCGAGAAGTCGGCGCGGTAGCCGTCGGGGAAGGCGTTGGCGTACCGGCGGGACAGCTCGGCGGTCCGCTCCTCGCCGCACTCGGCGAGCAGCACCTCGTGGAAGCCGTCCGTCCAGGAGCGGGCGGCCTCGGCGAGGCGGGCCTCGATCCGCTCGGTGTCGGCCTCGGTGAGGTGGGGCAGCTCGGCGCCGGGGGCGACCCGGACGACGAAGTGCAGGCGGGTCAGGACCGACTCGGTGGACCAGGCGGTGTAGTCGATGGTGGAGCCGCCGAGCTCCTCCATCAGGATGTCCATCAGCCGCAGCCGGATGCGGGTGGTGTAGCGGTCCCGCGGCAGGTAGACGAGGGCCGAGAAGTAGCGGCCGAACGCGTCCTGGCGCAGGAAGAGGCGCAGTTTGCGGCGCTCCTGCAGGTAGAGGACGCTGCCGGCGATGGCGAGCAGCTCCTCCGCCGGGGTCTGGAAGATCTCGTCCCGGGGGTAGGTCTCCAGGATCTGGAGCAGGTCGCGGCCGTCGTGGCTCTCGAGCGGGAAGCCGGAGGAGGTGACGACCTCCTGGACCTTGCGGCGGACCACCGGGATGCGGGTGACCGACTCGGTGTAGGCGGCGGAGGAGAACAGGCCGAGGAAGCGGCGCTCGCCGACGACCCGGCCGGCGGCGTCGAACTTCTTCACGCCGACGTAGTCCAGGTACGCCGGGCGGTGCACGGTGGCGCGGCTGTTGGCCTTGGTCAGGACCAGCAGGGTGTGCTCGTGGGCCTTGGCCCGGGCGGCGGCGCTCAGCCGGCCGAAGGACTCGCTGGCGGGGTGGCCGTCCGGGCCGCCGCTGCGCGGGTCCGGGCGCAGGATGCCGAGACCGGTGCCGGGGACGGCGCGCAGCGCCTCGTACCCGCCGTCGCCCGCGCCCTCGCTCTCCACCAGGTCGTACTCGCGGTAGCCGAGGAAGGTGAAGTGGTCCTCGGCCAGCCAGCGCAGCAGCTCCCAGGCCTCGCCGACCTCCTGCTCGGGCAGGCCCGCGGGGGGCTGCTCGGCGAGCTCCTCGGCGAGGCGCAGAGCGGCCTCGCGCATCTTGGTCCAGTCCTCGACGACCTCGCGGACGTCGGTGAGGACGCGGCGCAGGTCCGCCTCGATCTGCCGGAGGTCGTCGCGGTCGGTCTCGCGGTCGATCTCGATGTGCATCCACGACTCGACGATCGCGTCCGGGGGCCACTCGGTGCCCGAGGCCTGGCCGCGCGAGCAGGCGTCGGCGTCGAGGACCTCCAGCAGGCGGCCGGTGATGTCGCGGCGGACCACCATCTGCGGGTGGATCACGACGTGGATGGCACGGTCCTGGCGGGAGAGCTCGTTGGTGACGGAGTCCACCAGGAAGGGCATGTCGTCGGTGACGACCTCGACCACGGTGTGGCCGCAGGACCAGCCGTTCTCCTCCACGGTCGGGGTGTGCACCCGGACCTCGGCGGTTCCCTGGGGGCGCTTCGCGCCGAGGCGGTGGTGGGAGGCCGCCGCTCCGTAGACGTCGACCGGGTCGCGGTCGAGCAGGTCCTCGGGGGCGGTGTGGAGGTAGTAGTGGTGCAGGTAGGCGGTCAGGGCGCCGTTGCCGAGACCCTCTCCGTGCGTGCCCCCCACCTGGCTGTTCTCAGCGGCCCGTGCTGCGCGTGCGAGCACCTCGGCCTTGGCTGCGTCCAGCTTGGTCTGCATGGCTATCTGGCTCCTGTCGCGCGCCGTTGCGTGACTCGGGTCGGTCCTGGTCCGTGCCACGTCGGTCCGATCCTCCCGCACGTCCCGGATGAAGGTGGCGCATGCCACGCATGAAACACCTTTCACCTGGGTACGCAAGGTCTTTCGGCCCGTTGGCACCCCGGCCAGCCTAACGGGACGACTGCGGAGTGTCAGGGGCCGGTCCGGAGCAAAGGTCGCGCCGCTCCTGCCCCCGCTGGACGACTTGTACAACTACCGATCGGTAGCCGTCCGCGCGGCGCGGTCCTCCTCCGGCGCAGGTCAGCAGCGGCGGGCCGGCGGCGGCGCGTCCGCGGCGGCAGGTGGGCGGCGGGTCCGCGGCGCGTCCGCGGCGGCAGGTGGGCGGCGGGTCCGCGGCGCGTCCGCGGCGGCAGGTGGGCGGCGGGTCCGCGGGCGGGCGGCCCGGGCCGGGGGTCAGGCGCCCTGCACCAGCTCCTCCGCCAGGGCCACCGCCTCGGCCAGCGAGTCGACGACCGGGACCCCGGCCGCCGCGAGGTTCCGCCGGGTGTGCGAGCCCCCGGTGTAGAGCACCGCGCGCGCCCCCACGGCCCGCGCCGCCAGCGCGTCGTCGGCGGCGTCGCCGATCACCACCGTGCGGGCGGGGGCGACCGCGTCGCCGAGCGCGGCGAGGTGGCGGACCATGTGCTCGGCCTTGCCGCCGCCGGACGGACCGACCCGGCCGTCGACCCGGACGAAGCGGCGCTCGATGCCGAACCCGCGCACCAGCGGCACCAGCTCCTCGTGCCCGTACATGGACAGGATCGACTGGCTGCGGCCCGCCGCCTCCCAGCGCTCCAGCAGCAGCTCGGCGCCCTCGGTGAGGGTGCAGCCGGCGCTGTGCGCGGTGTAGGCGAGGTGGAAGACGCCGTCCATGCGCTCCCACTCCTCGGCCGTGGGGGCGCGGCCCAGCATCCGCTCGTAGAAGAGCGGTATGGGGATGCAGTAGAGCTCGCGGTAGCGCTCGACGCTCAGCGGCGCCAGCCCGACCTCGGCGAAGGCGGCGTTGCTCGCCGCCACGACCGCGTCGATGTCGTGGAGGAGGGTGCCGTTCCAGTCCCAGACGATGTGTGCACGCACGGACGCACCGTACCGTCCGCCGCCGACACTCCGGCAGGCGGCACCGGCGCGAGCGCCCCGGCGGGAGGCACCGGCCGGCCAGGCGGGCCCGCCGGGGGCGCGGCTCAGGGGAGCAGGGTCGGGAGCTCCTGGGTGGCGTACCAGAGCAGCTCGTGGTCCTCGGCCCCGTCGACGGTGAAGCGGGCGTCGTCGTCGCCCGCGTCCGCCGCGTCCACGGCGGACGCGGCCGCCGCGACGTCCTCCTCGGCGTCGCTCCCGTCCACGTGGACCGCGGCCGCCTTCGCCAGCGCCACCGGATCGGCCAGGCGCACCAGGCCGAGGGAGGACTGGTCCCGGTACTCGGCGCCGGTGTCCAGCAGCACCGCCTTGTCGGGCACGTCCAGCGCCACCACGGCGCGGCGCCGCGGGGAGGCGGCGTCGGCGGCGAGCAGCCTCAGCGAGGACTGGGCGGCGCGGACCAGCGCGGCGTACTCCAGCTCCTCGATGTCGTCGCTGAGGTACCACTCGCGCAGCGCCGGGGTGACGGCGTACGCATGCAGCGGCGCCGGGCCGAGCTCGCCCGCGGCGTGCGCCGCGGCCAGGCCGTTGAGGGTGGTGGGGACGTACACGCGCATCGGGGCCGCTCCGGGTCGTGGGTCGCCGGGTCGTGGGGGCCGGTCCCGTCCGCGATCCACGGGAGCGGGTCCGGGTGCGGACCCTGCAGCCGCACCGCCGACCAGGATACGGCCGGAGGTGATCACCGCGCCGCCGGCCGGGCCCTTCCGTCCCCGCCCCGGGCCCGCCGCGTACCGTTCCGGCCGGGTCACTCCCCCGGTCCCGGCCCCGTCCGCGCCGGGTCGGCCCCGGGTCAGCCCCGGTGCGTGGCCGCCAGGACGGCGCCGCAGGTCCGCAGCGCCGTCTCCAGCACCTCCGGGCGGCGCGCCGGGTCCATCATGTTGGGGCCCATCGCCGCCAGGTCGTCCAGGGTCGGGGCGAGCAGGCGGACCCGGGTGCCGCCCTCGCGCAGCAGCCGGGCCTCGCGGAGCAGCTGCCGGGTGACCGACCGGCGGTAGCGGCTCACCAGGTGGGCCAGCACCCCGTGCGGCGCGGGGGCGCCCCGCCGTCCGCCGGACCCGGCGGCCGCCGGACCGCCGACGACGGTGCGCAGGCGCACCGCCATCGGGGCCAGCACGTACACCTCGTCCAGCCCCCGGCCCGCCAGCAGGTCGGCGTTGGTGGCCGACCAGGCGCCGCCGTCGATGTAGCGGCGGCCGTCCACGGGGACCGGCGCGAACCAGCCCGGGAGCGCGCACGACGCCATCACCGCCTCGGCGACGCCGGCCGCCGGCGCGTCCGGGTCGCCGAAGACCACCCGGTGCCCGGTCTCGTAGTCGACCGCGACCATGCGCAGGCCCGGCCGGTCCGCCCACCCGTCCTCGGACGGGACCAGCGCCCGCACGAGGTCGCCGATGGGCGCCACCGACCCCCGGCCCGGGGGGACGAACGCCGAGACCATGGTGAGGAACGGGTAGTCGCGCGGGTGGAGGAAGGTCTGCCGCAGCAGGCCGGGCGAGCCGATGCCGGGCCGGGGCCGAGGGGGCAGCGCACCGCCCACGGCGGCGTCGTAGTCGAACTCCACGCCCACCAGCGGCCCGGTGGCCACCACCCGGCCCTGCTGGTGGTCACGCAGCTCCGCCGGGCCGACGCCGGACGCCAGCAGGGTGCCCAGGATCGCTCCGGCCGAGGTGCCGAGGACGACGTCCGCGCCGCGCGGGTCCCATCCGGCGGTCTCCGCGACGGCGCAGAGCGCGCCGACCGTCCAGGCGGCGCCGAGCATGCCGCCGCCGCCGAGCACCAGGCCGCGGCGTGGTGCGCCCCGGGCGGCCCGGCCGGACCGCGACGGGGTGCGGTCCGGCCCCGGACCCCCGATGCCGGACACGTCCGCCGCCATGCGCCTGCCCGCCTTCCCGGGTGCCGGCCGGTCCACCGGCCTCCCCTCGACGGTAACCTCCCGGCGCCCCCTGTCCGGCGGTGCCACCCCCGGCGGGGTGCCCCTTCGGGTGACGTCCGCCCGGACCGCGCCGCGTCGGCGGCCGGGGCCCGGGACCCGCCGCCCGGCCGGGGCGGCGGCGGGTGCGGCGGGGCTGCGGCAGGTGCGGCGAGGGGCACGGCCGGAGGCGGGGGGCGGACGATGTCACCCGGATAGGTGAAGTCCGGCGTCGTGCGCCCCGCCGCGGGACGCCCGTTGCCGCGTGCGCCGGACCCCGGATAGGAAGGGTCCCGTCCGTCGCCGACCACCGCACGGGGGTGCCGATCATGGTCGATTCCGCAGGGCCCGCCGCCTTGACCGCCTTTCCGGGAGCCGCCTTTCCGGGGCCCGCCGCCTTGACCGCCTTTCCGGCGGCCGCCTTTCCGGGGGCCCCGGGCCGGGAGGCCGCCGTCGGCGCGGCCGCCGCCTCCGCCTCCTCCTCCGCGGCCGCCGCACCGGCGGTCCCGCTCCCCGGGATCCGCCCGCTGCTGCCGGGGCCGCCCGACGCGCCCTGCCCCGGCCGTCGGCCGACCGGTCCGGCGGCCCCTGCCGCGCCGGGGACGGTGCGGCTGGGCCGCGTCCACCGGCAGCCGGGGCACCCCGCACGGGTGCGGCGTCCGGCCGGCCTGCACTGCGCGCCGCCGCGCGGCGACCTCAACGGGCTGGCCACCCGGTTCGCCCAGCGGCTGGTCGAGGTGCTCACGGGCACCCGGCCGGCCGGGCAGCTGGCCCGGCACACCACCCACACCGGGTACGGGGAGCTGACCCGGCTGGTGCAGCGCGGCACGCTGCGCCCCCGTTCCGCCGGGGCACTGCCCGTGCTGCGCCGGGTCTACGACAGCGCACCGGCCCCCGGCGTGCTGGAGGTCTGCGCCCGGGTGGACACCGGTCCCCGCACCCGGATGGTGGCCTTCCGGCTCGAACGGCACCCGCGCACGGCGCAGTGGCAGTGCGCGGCGGTCGACACCCGCTGAGGGCGGCCGGGACCTGCTGCAGCCCGCCGCGGCCCGCAGAGAACGGCCGGGAACGGCCGGGGGCGCCGCCCCGGCCGTACCGGTGCGGCGCCCTCCGCGTCCTCCTGCCCGCCCGCCGCGCCGCCCGCCGGGGCGGGGCGGCCGTGCGGGCGGCCTGCTACTTCCTGCGGCGGCGGCCGCCCTTGGCAGCCTTGCGGCGCTCCGCCCGGGTCATGCCGGCCTCCGGGTCGTCCAGGACGCCGTCCTCGGTGAAGTCGCCCTCGACCACGCCGCCCTCGCCGTCCACCGTCGGGGCGATGTAGTGCAGGCGCTGCCGCTGCGGGGCCTCCAGCCCCTTGGCGCGGATCTCCGGACGGCCCTCGTCGGCCTTGTCCAGCTGGACCGGCTCGGCGTCCTCGACCGGGACCTCCTCGACCTGCTGCTCGACCTGGACCTCCAGGTTGAACAGGTAGCCGACGGACTCCTCCTTGATGCCCTCCATCATCGCGGAGAACATGTCGTAGCCCTCGCGCTGGTACTCGACCAGCGGGTCGCGCTGGGCCATCGCCCGCAGGCCGATGCCCTCCTGCAGGTAGTCCATCTCGTAGAGGTGCTCGCGCCAGCGGCGGTCGAGGACCGACAGGACGACGCGGCGCTCCAGCTCGCGCATGATCTCCGAGCCGAGCTGCTCCTCGCGCGCGGCGTACTGCGCGTGGATGTCCTCCTTGACCGCCTCCTCCAGGAAGTCGGGGGTGAGGCCGGCCTGGCCGCCCGCCTCCTCCTCCAGCTCCTCCAGGGAGAGGGTGACCGGGTAGAGCTGCCGGAGGGCGGTCCACAGCTTCTCGAGGTCCCACTCGTCCTCGAAGCCCTCGCCCGTCGCCGCCCGCACGTAGGCGTCGACGGTGTCGTCCATGAAGTGGCCGATCTGCTCCTGGAGGTCCTCGCCCTCCAGGACGCGGCGGCGCTCGCCGTAGATGACCTCGCGCTGCCGGTTGAGCACCTCGTCGTACTTGAGGACGTTCTTGCGGATCTCGAAGTTCTGCTGCTCGACCTGGGTCTGCGCGGAGGCGATGGCGCGGGTGACCATCTTGGACTCGATCGGCACGTCCTCCGGGACGTTCGCCATGGAGAGCACGCGCTCGACCATGCCGGCCTTGAAGAGCCGCATCAGGTCGTCGCCGAGCGACAGGTAGAAGCGGGACTCGCCGGGGTCGCCCTGGCGGCCGGAGCGGCCGCGCAGCTGGTTGTCGATCCGGCGGGACTCGTGCCGCTCGGTGCCGAGGACGTACAGGCCGCCGAGGGCCTGCACCTCCTCCTGCTCCGCCTTGACCTGGGCCTTGGCCTTCTCCAGGGCGGAGGGCAGCGCCGCCTCGTACTCCTCCGGGGTGTCCACCGGGGAGAGCCCGCGCTGGGCGAGCTCGGCGGCGGCCAGGTGGTCGGCGTTGCCGCCGAGCTGGATGTCGGTGCCGCGGCCGGCCATGTTGGTGGCGACGGTGACGGCGCCCTTGCGGCCGGCCTGGGCGACGATCTGGGCCTCGCGCTCGTGGTGCTTGGCGTTGAGCACCTCGTGCGGGATGCCGCGCTTGCGCAGCTCCTGGGAGAGGTACTCGGACTTCTCGACCGAGACGGTGCCGACGAGGACCGGCTGGCCCTTCTCGTGCTTCTCGACGATGTCCTCGACCACGGCGCGGAACTTGGCGGGTTCCGTCTTGTAGATCAGGTCGGGCTGGTCGATCCGCTGCGGGTTCTTGTTGGTCGGGATGGGCACCACGCCGAGCTTGTAGATCTGGTGGAACTCCGCCGCCTCGGTCATGGCCGTACCGGTCATGCCGCCGAGCTTGTCGTAGAGGCGGAAGAAGTTCTGGAGGGTGATGGTGGCCAGGGTCTGGTTCTCGTTCTGGATCTCCACCCCCTCCTTGGCCTCGATGGCCTGGTGCATGCCCTCGTTGTAGCGGCGGCCGGCCAGGATGCGGCCGGTGTGCTCGTCGACGATCATGACCTCGCCGTTGACGACGACGTAGTCCTTGTCGTTCTTGTAGAGCTCCTTGGCCTTGATGGCGTTGTTGAGGAAGCCCACCAGCGGGGTGTTGACCGACTCGTAGAGGTTGTCGATGCCCAGGTAGTCCTCGACCCGGGAGACGCCGTCCTCCAGGATGCCGACGGTCCGCTTCTTCTCGTCGACCTCGTAGTCGCGGTCGCGCTTGAGGCGCTGCACCAGCTTGGCGAAGTCCGCGTACCACTTGGTGGCCTGGTCCGCCGGGCCGGAGATGATCAGCGGGGTGCGGGCCTCGTCGATGAGGATGGAGTCGACCTCGTCGACGATGGCGTAGTTGTGGCCGCGCTGCACCAGCTCGTCCTGGGCCCACGCCATGTTGTCGCGGAGGTAGTCGAAGCCGAACTCGTTGTTGGTGCCGTAGGTGATGTCCGCGGCGTACTGCTTGCGGCGCTCGGCCGGCGACATGTTCGCCAGGATGACGCCGACCTCGAGGCCGAGGAAGCGGTGGACGCGGCCCATCCACTCCGAGTCGCGCTCGGCGAGGTAGTCGTTGGTCGTGATCAGGTGCACGCCCTTGCCGCTCAGCGCGTTCAGGTACGCCGGGAGCGTGCCGACCAGGGTCTTGCCCTCGCCGGTGCGCATCTCGGCGACGTACCCGAAGTGCAGGGCGGCGCCGCCCATCAGCTGCACGTCGTAGTGGCGCTGGCCCAGGACGCGCTTGGCCGCCTCACGGACCGTGGCGAAGGCCTCGGGCAGGATGTCGTCGAGGGTCTCGCCGTCCGCCAGCCGCTGCCGGTACTCGTCGGTCAGCGCCTGCAGCTCGGCGTCCGTGAGGTTGACGAAGTCCTCTTCGATGGAGTTGACCTGGGAGGCGATCCGCTGCAGCTTGCGAAGGATCTTGCCCTCACCGGCGCGCAGGATCTTGTCGAAGACGGACACGTGAGCGGGCTCCTTGGCTGGACTGGCACCCGGCTGGGGGTGCACGACTGCACGGCGGAGCTTCCCCACCGCACCGGCCATCGTATGCGAGGAGGCCAGCGGGCCGGGAGGTCCGTCAGCGCCGCGATCCCGTGTCACCCGGGGGAGGGCGGTGCGCAGATCCCCCAATCCGGGCGGAACGGACGACGGGCGCCCCGCACACCAGGGACGACGTCCGGGGCGGGCGCGGCGTTCCCGGCCCGGGGCGGCCTGCGGCGGGGGCCGGCGCCCGCGAGGGGTGCGGCGGCCCGCGGGGAGGGGCCCCGCGCCCGGGAGCCGTCACCCGCCCCGGCGGGCTCCGCGATACTCGCGCCCATGGAACCCGTGACCATGCAGACCGCCCGCCTCCTCCTGCGCCCCCTGGAGCCGGGCGACGCCGGGGCCGTGCACCGGGCCTGCCAGGACGAGCAGATCCAGCGGTGGACGACCGTGCCCTCCCCCTACCTGCCGGAGCACGCGGAGGAGTTCACCGGCCGGATCTCGCCCGACGGCTGGCGCAACGACACGCTCTACAACTGGGGGACCTTCACCCGCGACGGCGGGGCGCTGGTCTCCTCGGTCGGCCTCTCCTTCCCCCCGCGCACCGCCGTCGCGGAGGTCGGCTACTGGACCGCCCGGGAGCACCGGGGACGCGGCCTCACCGCCGAGGCCGTCGCCGCCGTCGCCCGCTGGGCCTTCGACACCCTCCGCGTCCAGCGCCTGGAGTGGTACGCGGAGGTGGGCAACACCGCCTCCCGGGCGGTGGCGGAGCGGGTGGGGTTCACCGTCGAGGGGACCCTGCGCTCCTACCTGGAGCACCGGGGCGGGCGCCGGGACGGCTGGGTCGGCTCGCTGCTGCCCACCGACCGGGTCCCGGGCCCGGCGGCCGGCTGACGGGCCCGGGCAGGGCGGCCGACGGGACGGGGACGGCCGCCCCCTCTCCTCTCTCCCCCTCGCCCTGACGCTGCGCCTCCGGGCGGGTGCGTCAGGGCCGCCCCGCGCGTCCGGCGGCGGTCCGGCGTCCCCGGCGGCCCTGGCGGCCCCGGCCCGCGGGTCCTCCGCCGGCGGGGAGGGCCCTATTGTCCGGGGCTGCCCCTACGCTGCGGGGCATGACCTCCGCAGCGCCGCCGACGCCGAAGCCCGCCGCCGCCCTCTCCGCCGGGGACGCCCGCCGGATCGCCCTGCGCGCCCAGGGGCTGCTGGGCGCGCCCGACCGGCGGGGCGGGGTGCGCGGGGTGCTGCGCCGGCTCGGCGCGGTCCAGCTGGACACCATCTCGGTCCTGGCCCGCTCGCACGAACTGGTGCCGTACGCACGGCTCGGCGCGGTGGGCCGCGGCGCGGTGGAGGAGGCGTACTGGGGCGGTGCCGCCTTCGAGTACTGGTCGCACGCCGCCTGCGTCCTGCCGGTGGAGGAGTGGCCGCTCTTCGCCTTCCGGCGGCGGGCGTTCACCGCCCGGGGCCACCGCTGGCACCGGATGGAGGACGCCGTGCGGTCCTGCGCCGAGGTGCGGGCCCGGCTGCGCGCCGACGGTCCGCTGACCGCCACCGACCTCGGCGGCGCCCGCCGGGGCGGCCCCTGGTGGGACTGGTCCGAGACGAAGATCGCCATCGAGTGGCTGCTCGACGTCGGCGAGGTGGTCTGCACCGAGCGCAGGGGGTGGAAGCGCGTCTACGACCTGGCGGAGCGGGCCGTGCCGCCGGAGCTGCTGGCGCAGGATCCGGACGACGCGAC
The DNA here is from genome assembly GCF_042895785.1 of Streptomyces sp. NPDC001380. Lineage (NCBI taxonomy): Bacteria > Bacillati > Actinomycetota > Actinomycetes > Kitasatosporales > Streptomycetaceae > Streptomyces > Streptomyces sp. NPDC001380. The sequence goes on from NZ_JBIAWP010000034.1 coordinate 15,063, forward strand.
CTGCCTGCGGCGGCTGGTCGGGCAGGCCGGGGCGGCCCTGGGCGTGGCGACCCGGGCCGACCTGGCGGACTACCACCGGCTGCGGACCGAGCAGGTGGACGCGGTGGCCGCCGACTCCGGGCTGGTCCCGGTGGAGGTGGAGGGCTGGGGGCGCGACGGCGGCCCCGGACCGGCCTGGGCGGACCCGGCCGCGCTGGGGTCCGCGCCCCGGGGGCGGCACCGGACCACCCTGCTCTCGCCCTTCGACTCGCTGGTCTGGGACCGGGCGCGCACCGAGCGGGTCTTCGGGTTCGCCCACCGCCTGGAGGCGTACGTGCCCCGGGAGAGGCGCGTGCACGGCTACTTCGCGATGCCGCTGCTGGCGGGCGGCAGGCTGGTGGGGCGGGTCGACCCCGCACGGGAGGGCCGGACGCTGGTCGCCCGGCAGGCCTCCGTGGAGTCGCCCGCCGCCGTCGCCCCCATGGCGCAGGCACTGCGGGAGGCGGCCGACTGGGTGGGCTGCGACGCGGTGACGGTGGAGCGGGTGGTCCCGGAGTCCCTGGCGGGCGCCCTCACCGCAGCCGTCGCCGCGGCCTGAACGGGAGGGTCCCCGGTCCACCGGCAGGCGGCGTGACGCCGCGTCAGCCTATTTCGAGGATCTTCTCGCGCATGGCGTAGACGACGGCCTCCATCCGGGAGTGCAGCTGGAGCTTCTCCAGGATGTTGCGCACGTGGTTCTTCACCGTGTTCTCGCTGATGAAGAGCTTCTTGGCGATGTCGCGGTTGTTCATCCCGGTGGCCACCAGCTTGAGCACCTCCAGCTCCCGGTCGGTGAGCCGGGGCGCGGGCACCAGGGGCCGGTCGTCGGAGCGCTGCTGGATCATCGACTTGAACTCGGTGAGCAGCTTGGCCGCCATGGAGGGGCTGATCTGGGACTGGCCGTCGGCGACCGCCCTGATCGCGGTGGCGACCTCGTCGGTGGAGATCTCCTTGAGGAGGTAGCCGGTGGCGCCGGCCTTGATCGCCTCGTAGAGGTCGGCCTCCTCGTCACTGATCGTCAGCATGATGATCCGGGCGCTGGGCGCCACGTCCTTGATGGCCGTGCAGGCCTCGATACCGCTGCGGCGGGGCATCCGGACGTCCATCAGGATGATGTCGGGCAGCAGGTCGGCGGCCTTCTCCACGGCCTCGGCGCCGTCCCCCGCCTCGCCGACCACCTGGATGTCCTCCTCCTGCGCGAGGACGATCTCCAGGCCGCGCCGGAAGAGGGCGTGGTCGTCCACCACGAGCACCCGGATGGGTTCGGCGCGGGGCCCGTCGTCCTCCGCCCCTTCCGGGGAGTACCCGGACGGGTGACCGGCGGAGTGGCCCGAGGGGTGCCCCGGAAGGTGTGCGAGGGGCCGTCCCTGCGGCTGGACCGGCGGGCGGTCCTCCCGGGCATGCCCCTGCTGCCGGTCGGACGGACCCGCGAACGGCGTGCCGCCGCGGCCGGCGGACCCCGTGCTGAAACGCTCCCCCATCCACTCCTCCCCCTCGTGGCCCGCGCGGGGACCACGTGACTGGTCGGGCGCCCCCTGTGCTGACCGGGGCTGGCGCCATCATTCCACGGTGGTCGGGCGGTCCGGCCACATGGCGGGCGTGCGGCGGCGCAGCGCCCCGGCGGGGCCTGCGGACGGGCCCGCCTGCGGCGCACCGCCGTGGTGCACCGCCGGAGGCGGCCGGGCGCCGCTCCCGCGGCCGTCCGCCGGCCGGAGACCCCCCGGACGGGGCGCCGATCCCGCGGCGGGCCGCAGGACCGGCGGCCCACCGACGGTCCGTCACCTGCACCGTGCCCGGGGTGCTCCCCGGCGCGGCGCGGCCCGGCTACTCCTCGTCCGCCTCGCCGATCGCGCCGCCGGCGCCGCCCAGCTCGCCGTCGGGGGCGGACCCGTCGGCCTTCAGGTGGATGACGCCGTAGTTGTAGCCGTGCCGGCGGTAGACGACGCTCGGCATCCCGGTGTCGGTGTCGACGAAGAGGTAGAAGTCGTGCCCGACCAGCTCCATCTCGTAGAGGGCCTGGTCCAGCGCCATCGGCGCGGCGGCGTGCACCTTCTCCCGGACGACGAGCGGGCCGTCGCCCTCCACCTCCAGCGACCCGATGCGGGTCTTCACCACCCCGGTCTCCTCCTCGGCGGCGGGGGCGGTCTCCGGCAGTGCGGCCAGCGCCGCGGTGGCCTCGGCCACGCTGATCGGGGTGCGGCCGGTGCCTCCCTTGTGCACCCGGCGGCGGTCCGCGGCCTTGCGCAGCTGGGCGTCGAGCCGGTTGGCGGCCATGTCCAGCGCGGCGTAGGGGTCGCCGGCGCAGGCCTCTGCACGGATCACCGGACCGCGGGTGCGCACCGTGATCTCCACGCGCTCGCTGCGGTCCGCCTGGCGCGGGTTGCGCTCCTTGGACACCTCGACGTCGAGGCTGATCACCTTGCCGTCGAACTTCTGGATCTTCTCCAGCTTCTCGGCCACGTGCTTGCGGAACCTCTCGGGCACCTCGGTCTTGCGGCCCTTGACGACGATGTCCACGCAGAACTCCGTTCCCTCGCGCTGACGCCGGCGGGGCCAGGCCCCGCGCGGCCCACTGAGTACGCAGTCCGTCCGCCCTGCGTTCACCCCGCGGCCGGGGCGGCGGCCGGAACTGTTTCCCTCACCACTTCCTCCCCACCAGGGACGGCTGAAACCCCATGGAACACCCCTCCGGGGGTTTCCGCCTCCCCGGCGGACGCGTGGCGCACGGAGGTGCGCGCCCGGCGGCCGGAGGGCGGGGCACCACCCCTCGGACACTTGTTCCGTAGCCGAACATAGCCGTCGGCGGCGGCCCGGACACCGGTTCGACGCGAACGGCCCCCTTTCGGATGAACGTGCGGGAAAAGGGCCGCGGATCCCCCCGTACCCGCGCACTCTGGTCCCGCCATCCGGCATCCGCCGCACGGAGGGGGAAGTGCCCGTGGACGCCCTGCTCGACCTGCTGCTGCCCGCACGCTGCGACGGCTGCGGCGGCACCCGCGGCCGGCTGTGCCCCGGCTGCCGGGCCGCCCTGGCCGCCGCACCGGCCCGTCCGGCCCGGCCGGACCCGCCGCCCCCGGGCCTGCCGCCGGTGTACGCGGCCGCCGTGTACGAGGGGCCCGTCCGCGGGCTGCTGCTGGCCCACAAGGAGCGCGGTGCGCTCGGCCTGGCCGGCCCGCTGGGCGCCGCCCTCGCCGGAGCCGTGCTGGCCGCCCTGGGCGAGGAGCCCCTGGCGGGGGCGTCGGCCCGCCGGGACCGGGCCGGCCCCGCGCCGCTCCTGCTGGTCCCCGTGCCGTCCGCGCCCCGGGCGGTGCGCGCCCGCGGACACGACCCCGTGCACCGGCTGGCCCGGGCCGCGGCCCGGGAGCTGCGGCGGTCGGGCGTGCCCGCACGCGCGCTCGGGGCCCTGCGGCCCGTCCGCGCCGTCGCGGACCAGGCCGGTCTGGGCGCGGCGGACCGGCGCCGCAACCTCGCCGGGGCCCTGGCGGTGCGCCGGGCACCCGCGGCGGCGCTGCGCTCGGGGCGGGCCGTCCTGGTCGACGACCTGGTGACCACCGGTGCCACCCTCGCCGAGGCCGCGCGGGCCCTGGAGGCCGCGGGTGTCCGCGTACCCGTGGCGGCCACGGTCGCGGCCACCCCCCTGCGGGCGCCCCGGAGGTGCCGAGGCCGGGCGGGCCCCGGGGTTCGCCCGGTCCGGTCCGGGTAGTCGGTCAGTCCGGGCAGGCGGTCAGTCCGGGCAGGCGGTCAGCACGGGCAGGCGGTCAGCACGGGCAGGCGGTCAGTCCGGGTAGGCGGGCGCCATGGCGTTGCGGGCCACCGCCCGCCACTGCCCGTTGGGCCCGAGCCGGTAGATCTTGTGGTCCTTGGAGTCCGCGTACACCGGTGCCTGCGGGTCCTCCGAGGCGGCCACCGTGGTCATCCCGTCGATCCCCTGGAGCGTGGTGTCCTCGCTGTGCGAACCGTCGACGCCCACCAGCTGGGGGTGCTTGACGCCCTCGGCCTCCCTGCCCAGCACCACCAGCTCGTCGGTGTCGGACCACGACACCGCCGTGACGTCCACCAGCTGGGGCGCCACCGGGCGCAGCGCGGTGATCACCGCCTGCGGCGCCTCCGCGCCGCCCGAGCGGCGCACCAGACCGATCTCGACCGTCCGCGTGTGCCCGTCCGTGAGCAGCAGCGCCACCCGGATGCCGTCCGAGGAGATCCTCAGCCCCTGCACGGTCCGGCCGCCCAGTCCCCGCACCGCGACGCGGTAGGGGCGGCCGCCCCGGACCATGAGGACCTGCGGCGCGGCGGGGTCGCGGTCGGCGATCCACAGGTCGCCGTACCCGTCCCAGGTCGGCTCGGAGAGGCCGTCCGGCACCTTGCTGGTGACGCCCGTCGGCAGCAGTTTGGCGCCGTCCGCGAGGCCCGTCTCGTACAGCTCCCTGCCCCCCTGCCCGACGGCGGCGGCCAGGCCGCCGTCGCGGCGCACCGCGACCCGGTCCATCCGCGGCTGCTGCTGGGGGGCGCCCAGCGGGCCGGGGACGGGGGTGCCGCCGGACTCCTCGTCGCGGGACAGCCGCAGCAGCCGCCCGTTGGCGACGTCCTGGTAGTACAGGTCGTCCGCGCGCTCCGGGGAGTAGGCGTCGGCCTGTCCGGCGGTGACCTCGCAGCCGCGGGTCCCCCCGGGGTCGGCCACCACCACCCGCCTGATGCCGGCGGCCTGGTCGGCGAGGGTGCGCAGCAGTTGCACGGCCATCCGCCGGCAGGTCTCCGGACGGCTCTGCAGGTCGCGCACGCTGACCTTGACCTCGGCCGTCCCGCCGTCGTCCGGGGCGGTGTTCTGGGACAGCACGGAGACGCCGTCGAAGGCCGACGAGACCACCGGGGCGAGCCAGCGGGACGGGCCCGCGGCCAGCGCCCTGGCGGCCTCGGTGAGCGGGTCTATGCGGCGGCGCAGGTAGATCGGGTCGGGCACCAGGACCGGCTGCCGCGCCGAGGGCCGGGAGGGGTCGGCGGCCGCGAAGTAGTAGCGGCTGACCCGCTCGTAGACGTTGCGGAAGTTGGTCTCGTTGAGGATCAGGCCGTCGGGGAGGCGGGAGATGCGCCACTCGCCGTTCTGCCTGGCGAAGGTGAACGAGGCGTGGAAGTCCCCGGCCGTCGGCCGGAACGTCTTGTTGGCGTCCAGCTCGGCCATCGCACTGCCGTGGACGGTCACCTGCCGGGTGCGGGCGCCGGCGGTGCCGGGCTGCACCTCCGGGTTGCCGGTGAGCACCACGACCCTCGCCTCGGGGCGCCAGCGCCTGGCCTCCGCCGTCGTGAGGTACTCCTTCGCCGTGGTGTACCCGGCCTCGTCGCCGATGGTCGCGTCGAGGAAGTTCCGCAGCAGCTCCTGCGGTTCGAGGCCCTTCTGGGGGTGCACGGGGAAGACCCGCACCTGGAGGTTCTGGTCGTCCGCGTGCTCGGCGGCGTTGACCTCGGCGGCGTCGCCGCTGTCCGGCATGGCCGCGCAGCCCGCGAGCAGCAGCACCAGGGGCACCACCGCGGCGAGCATCCGGCCGCAGGCCGGACCCGTACGCCCGGTACGGCCCGCGCCGGGCGCACGGGCGCCCGGTACGGCGCGGTCGGCAGCCGCCTGCCCGGCCCCCCCGCGGTCAGTCCGCCTCCGCACCGTCCCGCTCCTCCCCTGCCGTCCCGGCCGCTCCCGGACCGTCCGCCCCCGGCCGTCCCGTCCCGCGCTCCACCACGACGTGGGCGCCGGTCGCACCGTACCCCGCGGAGGCCGCCCGGACGTCGGAGGGGTCCGCGGAGGGGCGGCGGGCCGTCCGCCCGCCGGGGCCGAGCCCCGGGCCTATGGTGAGCACCCCGCCGAGGCCGGGCCCGAAGCCGTTCCCGCCGCCCTCCGCCGCCTCCTCGGCCCCCGCGTCGGCGGGCCGGCCGCCGGCCGGGCGGGCGACCCTGCGGTACGGGGTGCCGGGCGCGCCCAGTCCGCGGTTGTGCAGGGAGTCCTCCGGCTCCAGCGGGATCGGCGAGCGCCCGATCTCGGCGCCCCTGGTGCGGGGCACGGTCAGCCGGAACTGCGAGCCTCCCCCGGGCTCGCCCCACGCCTGCAGCCAGCCGCCGTGCAGGTGGGCGTCCTCCAGGGCGATGGACAGGCCGAGGCCGGTACCGCCGGTGGTGCGCTGCCGCGCCGGGTCCGCCCGCCAGAAGCGGTGGAAGACCCGCGACGCCTCGCCGGGCTTGAGGCCGATGCCGTGGTCGCGCACCGCGACCGCGACCGAGCCGTCGCCGGAGGCCAGCCGGACCACCACGTCGCGGCCCTCGCCGTGCTCCAGGGCGTTGACGACCAGGTTGCGCAGGATGCGCTCGATCCGCCGGGGGTCGACCTCCGCCATCACGGGGTCCTCGGCGCCGCGCACCAGCAGGGCGCTGCCCTTGGCCTGGGCCAGCGGCTCCGCCGCCTCGACGACCCGGGCGACGATCTCCCGCAGGTCGGCGGGCTCGGCGTCCAGGACGGCCGCGCCGGCGTCGAAGCGGCTGATCTCCAGCAGGTCGGAGAGGAGGGACTCGAAGCGGTCCAGCTGGCTCTGCAGCAGCTCGGCGGAGCGCGAGGAGGCCGGGTCCATGTCCTCGCGGCCCTCGTACAGCAGGTCGGCGGCCATCCGGACGGTGGTGAGCGGGGTGCGCAGCTCGTGGGAGACGTCGGAAACGAAGCGGCGCTGCACCCGCGAGAGCTCCTCCAGCTGCCGGATCTGCGCCCACAGGGCGTTGGCCATCTCGTTGAAGGAGTCGCCGAGCCGAGCGATGTCGTCCGTGCCGGTGACCTTCATCCGCTCGTCGAGGTGGCCCGCGGCCAGCCGTTCGGAGATCCCGGCGGCCATCCGCACGGGCGTGACGACCATCCGGACCACCATCCAGGCGATGGCGCCCAGCAGCACCACCACGAAGACGCCGGCGGTGGCCAGGGTGCCGGTGACCAGGCCGAGGGTCTTGCTCTCCTGGCCGAAGGGGAAGACGTAGAAGAGCTGGTAGGCGGTGCTGTCGGGGCCCACCAGCTGCTTGCCGATGGCCAGGCCCGCCTCGGTGCGCGGCCCCTCGCCCTGGTCGCGCCGGATGACCGTCGGCTGCTCCTGGACGGTCCCCGGGTGGTCCGCCAGCCGCTGCTGGAGCTCGTCGGGGATCGACTGGGGGGAGACGTTGCCGGTGCTGCGCGGGGAGCGCACCCCGGACACGTCGGTGGTCGGCGCCGCGGGGGCGGACGGCACGAGGGCGACGACGGAGTACACGCCCTGGCCGCTGCTGGCCAGCTGCTCGACCTGCCGGGTGATCCAGTCGCCGATGTCCTCGGCGGCGGCCGGGGCGGTGCCGCTGCCGGCCTTGTTCGGGAGGTCGCGGGCGTCGTCGATCTGCTTCTGCGCGACCGAGAAGCCTCCGGCGGCCTGGCTCTCCGCCACGTGCTTCTTGGCGTCCAGCAGGCCGGTGCGGACCTGCGCCATCACCACCACGCCGAGGAGCAGCACCACGCCCAGCGACAGCACCAGCGTGGTGGCGACCACCCGCAGCTGGATGGAGCGCCGCCACAGCGCGACGGCGCGGCGGAACGGCCGTCTGGCGTGGCGGGCGGCGAGAGCGACCATGGCCGCGATCCCGCGGTGGCCGCCCGGTATACGGCTCGCGCCGGACGGCGCGTCCCCGGCTGCGGGTTCGTCCGGGGCCGTCGGGCCGCCGGTCCTGCCGCCGGCCGGGCCGGCGCCGGGGCCCACCGGAGGGAGGTCCGCGGCGGCCGGGCCCCGGGACGGCGACTCCCCGCCCGCGGTGCCGCGCGGCGGGGAGTCCTGGTCGTGCTGCCCGCTCACGTCAGCTGGGTCCGGCCTTGTAGCCGACGCCGCGCACGGTCACCACGATCTCGGGCCGCTCGGGGTCCCGCTCGATCTTGGAGCGCAGGCGCTGCACGTGGACGTTGACGAGCCGCGTGTCGGCGGCGTGCCGGTAGCCCCACACCTGCTCCAGCAGGACCTCGCGGGTGAAGACCTGCCAGGGCTTGCGGGCGAGCGCGACCAGCAGGTCGAACTCCAGCGGGGTCAGCGGGATGGACCGGCCGTCGCGCTTCACCGAGTGGCCGGCGACGTCGATCACCAGGTCGCCGATGGCCAGCTGCTCGGGGGTGGGCTCCTCGGCGCGGCGCAGCCGGGCGCGCACCCGGGCCACCAGTTCCTTGGGCTTGAACGGCTTGATGACGTAGTCGTCGGCGCCCGACTCCAGGCCCACGACCACGTCCACGGTGTCGCTCTTGGCGGTGAGCATGACGATCGGCACCCCGGACTCGGCCCGGATCTGCCGGCAGACGTCGATGCCGTCGCGGCCGGGCAGCATCAGGTCGAGGAGGACCAGATCGGGCTTGCTCTCCCGGAACACGGCCAGTGCCTTGTCCCCGTCCGCGACGAAGAAGGGCTCAAAACCCTCCCCACGCAGAACGATGCCCAGCATCTCGGCCAGTGCGGTGTCGTCGTCGACGACCAGGACGCGTCCCTTCATGCTTCACATCGTCTCATCACTCGATCGTGACATGGCGCACAGCCGTGCCATCCCGCTCACATCCACCGGGGAGACTACGCCCTTCTCGGTGACGATCGCGCTGATCAGTCCGGGCGGGGTGATGTCGAAGGCCGGGTTGTAGGCGGGCGCCCCGGGCGGTGCGACCGCGACCCCGGCGTACTCGGCCACCTCGTGCGCGGCCCGCTGCTCGACCTCCACGTCCGCCCCGCCGGGGGTGTCCGGATCCACGGTGGTGGTGGGCGCCACCACCACGAACGGCACGCCGTGGTGGCGGGCCAGCACCGCCAGCGGGTAGGTGCCGACCTTGTTGGCGGTGGAGCCGTCGGCCGCGATCCGGTCCGCCCCGACCAGCACCGCGTCCACCTGGCCGGCGGCGAGGAGCGAGCCGGCGGCGTTGTCCGCCAGCAGGGTGTAGGGCATCCCGGCGCGCGCAGCCTCGTACGCGGTCAGCCGGGCGCCCTGCAGCAGGGGTCGGGTCTCGTCCACCCAGAGCCGCCGCAGCCGCCCGGCGCGGTGCGCGGCGAGCGCCACGGCCAGGGCGGTGCCCTCGCCCCCGGAGACGAGGGCGCCGGTGTTGCAGTGGGTGAGCAGCCGGTGGGTGCCTCCGGGCAGGAGCCGGTCGAGGAGGTCGAGCCCGTGGGAGGCCATGGCGGCGCTGGCGGCGGCGTCCTCCCGGTGCAGGGCGCGGGCCGCCTCCAGCGCCGCGGCGGCCGCGCCGTCGAGGTCGCCGGGCTTCTCCGCCAGGTGGTGCCGGTGGGCGTCGGCGGCCCGCCGCACGCCGACGGCCAGGTTGACGGCGGTGGGCCGGGCCCGGGCGAGCTCCTCGGCGGCGTCGCCCACCGAGCAGCCGCGGGCGGCGGCCAGCGCCACCCCGTACGCGCCGGCCAGGCCCAGCAGCGGGGCACCGCGCACCGCGAGCCGCTGGATCGCCTCGACGAGGGTCCGGGTGCTGGTGCAGGCGATCTCCCGCTCCTCGCCGGGGAGCAGCGTCTGGTCGAGCAGCACCAGGACGGGGCCGTCCGGGGAGTCGTCCCAGCGCAGGGCCCGCAGGGGCGGCGGGACGGGCGCGGGGGCGGCGGGACAGGCAGCGGGAAGATCGGTCATCGCCCCAGTCTGCACCGGCGGCACCCCGAACTGAACAGGGCGCACGCCCGGACGCGGCCCGGCGGGACCGGTCCCGCCACCGGCCGGAGGCTGTCACCCGTACGGTGCAGTGCGCGCGATCGGGCCATGGCACGATGGGCGCCACACGAACGGCCCCTCACCCCCGTGACCGCCGTCCGGTGGCACCCGCGAAGGAGCAGCGATGACCGACAACCCGGGCTGGGCACCGCCCGGTTCGCCCGAGCCGCCCCGCGAGGACGGCCGCCCCCAGGGCGGCGCCTCCGCTCCGGGAGGCGTGCCCGGCCCGTCGGCACCGCAGGACGCCCGGCCCGCGGACGCGGGACCGCAGGACACCGCGCCCCCCGCGCAGGACGCCCCCGGCCAAGGCGCGGCACCGGGCTGGGGGACTCCCCCGCCCGGCCCGCACCCGGGGGCCCCGTACCCCGGCGGCCCCTACCCGCCGCCTCCCCCGTTCGCCGGCGGCTGGGCCGTCCCGCTCGCGCCCAAGCCCGGCGTGATCCCGCTGCGCCCGCTCGGCGTCGGCGAGATCCTGGACGGCGCCGTCTCCACCGCCCGCCGCTACTGGCGCACCGTGCTCGGCATCTCCCTGACGCTCGCCGTCCTCAGCTCGGCCTCCAGCGTCCTCATCCAGTGGGGCACCCGCTCCGACACCCTGTCCCCGGCCGCGGACGCGGCGGGCACCGCTGTCGACTACCTGGTGCTCCTCCTGGCCGGGCAGGTCGCCACGGCCCTGCTGACGGTGGTGGTCGGCCGGGGCATCCTGGGACGGCCGGTGTCGCTCCGGGAGGCGTGGGCCGACGTCCGGCCGCGGCTGCTGCCGCTGCTGGGGCTGGTCCTGCTCCTGCTGGTGATGGTGGTCGCCGTCGGCGGTGTGCTGCTGGCCCCGGGCATCGCGGCCGCCGCGTCGCACGCCGACCCCGCGGTCCTCGGCGTGGGCCTGGGCCTGGGCCTCCTGGCCGCGACGGCCTGCATCGTCTGGCTGTGGATCCGGTTCAGCCTCGCCGCCCCCGCCCTGATGCTGGAGAAGCAGGGGGTGTTCGCCTCCCTGTCGCGCTCCGCCCGCCTGGTGCGCGGCAGCTGGTGGCGGATCTTCGGCATCACCCTGCTCGGCCTCGTGGTGAGCTGGGTGATCAGCACGATGATCCTGCTGCCGTTCACCGTCGTGGGCCTCTTCGCGGGCGGGATCGACGCCGTGCTGAACCCGCAGGCCGACTCCGGACCGCCGCTGCTCACCCTGGTGATGCTCGGCATCGGCTCGGCGGTCGCGACCACCCTGACGCTGCCCTTCACCTCGGGCATCAACGTCCTCCTCTACGTCGACCAGCGCATCCGCCGCGAGGCCCTGGACATCGAACTGGCCCGCGCGGCCGGTCTGCCCGGCTTCGGCGAGGCGCCCGCCGCAGCGGGGGCCTGACCGGCGTGGGCAGCTGGGGGGAAGGGCTGCGCGCCGCCGTCCTCGCCGACGGCGGCGCGCCCGTCACCGTCGGCCGGGACGCGGCGCGCGAGGCGGCCCGGCGCGAACTGTCCGACCCGGCCTACCACCGCAACGACCCGGGCCTGGCGGAGCGCCTGCTCTCGTGGGTGTGGCGGCAGCTCGACCGCCTCCTGGGCCTGATCGGCGGCACCGGCACGGGCGGCACCGCCGGGCTGGTGCTCTTCGGGACCGTGCTGCTGCTCGCCGGCGCAGCCCTGTGGTGGCGGCTCGGCGCCCCCCGCCGGACGGCCCGCACCGCCCAGGGGCAGTTCCTCGGCGACCGGCGCCGCACCGCCGCGGAGCACCGCGCCGCCGCCGAACGGCACGCGGAGGCCGGCCGGTGGTCCGACGCCCTGCAGGAGCGCACCCGCGCCCTCGTCCGCTCCCTGGAGGAGCGCGCCCTCCTCGACGAGCGCCCCGGCCGCACCGCCGACGAGGCCGCGGCCGCGGCCGGGCAGGTCCTCCCGGAGCACGCCGAGGCCCTCCGCCGCGCCGCCCGCACCTTCGACGGCGTCGTCTACGGCGGCCGCCCGGCCGGTCCCGAGGCGTACCGGGAGGTCGCCCGCCTCGACACCGCCCTGCTGCGCGCCCGCCCCGCGCACCCCGTCCCCGCCGGCACGGCGGCGGGCAGCACGGCGGGCGGCAGCACGGCAGGCGGAAGCGGAGGACACGTATGAGCACCGCGGCACCGCATCCCCCGGCCACCGGCGCGCCCTCCCCCGCCACGGCTCCTCCCGCCGCCGCGCCCCCCGCCGCCACCTCGCTCGCGCCCACCGCCGGCAGCCTGTGGCGCCGCTCCCGCGGCTTCCTCGCGGCGGCCCTCGTCCTGGTCCTCGGCGGCCTGCTGTACGCGGGGCTCCGCGCCGAGACCCGCTACCCCCCGCTCGACCCGCGCTCCACCGCCCCGGACGGCGCCCGCGCCCTGGCCCGGCTGCTGGAGCGGCAGGGCGTGGCCGTGGACACCGCCCCCGGCGCCGGCAGGGCCCTGGACAGCGGACGCCCCACCACCGTGCTGCTCACCCGCGCGCACACCCTGACCGCCGCCCAGCTCCGGGAGCTCGGCAGCACCGTCCACGCGGGCGGCGGCCGTGTCGTCCTGGTCGCCCCGGACCCCGCCGAGCTCTCCGCCCTCGCCCCCGGCACCCGCCCCGCAGGCGGCGGTGACGCTGACGGCGGCGGTGCCGGGGACGCGCCCGACGGTGCGGCCGCCGTCCGCCCGGCGAGCACCGACCCCCGCTGCACCCTGCCGGAGGCCCTCCGCGCCGGCAGCGCGGAACTGGGCGGCGTCCTGTACCTCCCCGGCGGCCGCGCCGACGCCTGCTACCCCCGCGGCGGCGCGTTCCCGCTGGTCCGCAGCCTGCAGGGCGCGGGTGACACCGTCGTCGTCGGCTCCGGGCGGTTCCTCACCAACGACCGGCTCGACGACGACGGCGACGCCGCCCTCGCCCTCGGCCTCCTCGGCGCGCACCGGCGCCTGGTCTGGTACCTGCCGGACGACGGCCGGGCCACGGCGGCGGGCGGCGGCACGAGCCCCGCCGCGCTGGTGCCCGCCGGCTGGCGCTGGGGCGCGGTCCAGGCCGCCGTCGCCGCCGTCCTCGCCGCGCTCTGGCGGGCCCGGCGGCTCGGCCCGGTCGTGACGGAGGAGCTGCCCGTCGTCGTACGGGCCTCCGAGACCACGGAGGGCCGCGCACGCCTGTACCGGCGTGCGAAGGCGCGCGACCGGGCCGCCGACGCCCTGCGCCACGCCGCACGCACCCGGCTCGCCGCCGTCCTCGGCGTCCCGGGCGGACCCGGCCCCGAGCCGGTCGCCCTGACCGCCGCCGTCGCCGCCCGCCTCACCGGCGGGCCCGTGCCCGGCGCCGGCCCGGCGGACGGCCCGCACTCCGGGGGCCGCGCCCCCTCGGAGGTGCACGCCCTGCTGTACGGTGCGGCCCCGGCCGACGACGCCGCCCTGCTGCGGCTCGCCGACGATCTGGACACCCTGGAAAGGCAGGTACGACAGCCGTGACCGAGCACGACGCCCGGCCCACCGCCGCATCCGGCACGGGCACCCTCCCGGCCGGCGCCCCGCGCGACCCCCGGCAGGCCCTGGAGGCGCTGCGCGCCGAGATCGCCAAGGCCGTCGTCGGACAGGACTCGGCCGTCACCGGCCTGGTCGTCGCGCTGCTCTGCCGCGGCCACGTCCTCCTGGAGGGCGTCCCCGGCGTGGCGAAGACCCTGCTGGTGCGCACCCTGGCCAGGGCCCTGCGGGTCGGCACCAAGCGCGTCCAGTTCACCCCGGACCTCATGCCGGGCGACGTCACCGGCTCGCTGGTGTACGACGCACGGACCGCCGAGTTCTCCTTCCAGCCCGGCCCGGTCTTCACCAACCTGCTGCTCGCCGACGAGATCAACCGCACGCCGCCCAAGACCCAGGCGTCCCTGCTGGAGGCCATGGAGGAGCGCCAGGTCAGCGTCGACGGCACCCCGCGCCCGCTGCCCGAGCCGTTCCTCGTCGCCGCGACCCAGAACCCCGTCGAGTACGAGGGCACCTACCCGCTGCCCGAGGCCCAGCTGGACCGCTTCCTCCTCAAGCTGGTCCTGCCGCTGCCGGCGCGCGACCACGAGGTGGAGGTCCTCACCCGCCACGCGGGCGGCTTCGACCCGCGCGACCTCGACGCCGCCGGGGTGCGGCCCGTCGCCGGTCCCGAGGACCTCGACGCCGCCCGCGCCGAGATCGCCCGGGTCGTCGTCGCGCCCGAGGTGCTGGCGTACATCGTGGACGTCTGCCGCGCCACCCGGGAGTCGCCGTCGCTCTCCCTGGGCGTCTCCCCCCGAGGGGCGACCGCCCTGCTGGGCACCGCCCGCGCCTGGGCCTGGCTCGCCGGCCGCGACTACGTCACCCCCGACGACGTCAAGGCGCTGGCCCTGCCGACGCTGCGGCACCGCGTGCAGCTCCGCCCGGAGGCCGAGATGGAGGGCGTCACCGCGGACTCCGTGATCCAGGCCGTCCTCTCGCACGTGCCCGTCCCCCGCTGAGCCGCCGCCGGACGCCCCCGCCCGCCCTGCCGCCCCCGCGCCCCGGCACCGCCCGGCCCGCCCGGCGGCCGACCGGGCGTCGGGCCCGGCCGGGGGCATCCGCCCCACCCCGACCCCCCGACCCCAGGAGCCGCCCCATGGCCCTCACCGGCCGCACCGCCCTGCTCGCCCTGGCCGGGGTCCTGGTCGTGGGCCTGCTCCTGCCGTCCGCCACCGGCGTCGGGCTGGTCTGCGGAGCGGTCCTGGCGGGGGTCGCCGCCGACCTGCTGCTGGCCGCGCCGGTACGCAACCTGCGCCTCACCCGCTCCGGCGACACCTCGGTCCGGCTCGGCGAGAGCGCCCGCGTCACCCTCACCGTCGAGAACACCGGCCGCAGGCGGCTGCGCGCCCGGATCCGCGACGCATGGCCCCCGAGCAGCTGGACGTCCGGCAGCGAGCAGGCCGCCTCCCGCCACCGCGTCGACGTCCCCGCGGGCGAGCGGCGGCGCGTCACCACCGTGCTGCACCCCACCCGGCGCGGTGACCGCCCGGCCCACCGGGTGACCGTGCGCTCCACCGGCCCGCTCGGCCTGGCCGCACGGCAGGGGTCCCACACCGTCCCCTGGACGGTGCGGGTGCTGCCCCCGTTCGCGAGCCGCCGGCACCTGCCCTCGCGGCTGTCCCGGCTGCGCGAACTGGACGGCCGCACCTCGCTCCTGACCAGGGGGCAGGGCACCGAGTTCGACTCCCTGCGGGAGTACGCCCCCGGCGACGACGTGCGGTCCATCGACTGGCGGGCGTCCGCCCGCCGGTCCGCCGTCGCCGTCCGCACCTGGCGGCCCGAGCGCGACCGCCGCGTCCTCGTCGTCCTCGACACCGGCCGCACCTCCGCCGGACGCGTCGGCGACGCGCCGCGGCTCGACGCCGCGATGGACGCGGCCCTGCTGCTCGCCGCCCTCGCCACCCGGGCCGGCGACCGCGTCGACCTGCTGGCCCACGACCGCCGGGCCCGCACCTCCGTGCAGGGACGTCCCGCCGCCGAGGTGCTGCCGTCGTTCGTGAACGCCATGGCCGTCCTGGAGCCCGCTCTGGTGGAGACCGACATGCGCGCCCTGGTGTCGGCAGTGCTGCGACGGGCTCCGCAACGCTCCCTCGTCGTCCTGCTCACCACGCTCGACGCCGCACCCGCCGAACAGGGCCTGCTGACCGTCCTGCCCCGGCTCACCGGACGCCACGAAGTGCTGGTCACCTCCGTGGCGGACCCGCGGACGGAGGAGATGGCGGCCGCCCGCGGCACGGTGGAGGCCGTCTACGGGGCCGCGTCCGCCGAGCGGACCCGCGCGGCCCGCCGGCAGACCGCGGAGCGGCTCGGCCGCCACGGTGTGACGGTCGTGGACGCGCCTCCGGAGGAGCTGCCCCCCGCCCTCGCCGACGCGTACCTGGCCCTCAAGGCCGCAGGTCGGCTGTGACGATGCCGGCAGGGCCGGCTGCTCAGCCCCCGCCGTACTCCATCTCCAGCTCCGACAGGGAGGGGGCGGGCGGGTAGGGCACGGTCCCGCCCGTCTCCGTGAACCCCAGCCGTCGGTAGAACGCGAGCGCCCGCCCGTTGTCCTCACGGACGAAGAGCCGGACCCGCTGAGCACCGGCCTCGTCGAAGGCCCACGCCAGCGAGCCGCGGACGAGCGCCTCCGACGCCCCGACCCGGCGCCCGCGCTGCTCCGGGGCCACGTACACGCCCACCAGGTCGATCTGGGGCTTCAGCGCGTCCGGCTCCTGAAAGGCCGTCACCATGCCGAGCCAGCGGCCCCGCCCGCCCACCTGCTCGATGATGTGGGTCGACGTGAGCCGGCCGTCGGGCCGCACCGCCGCGCCGGACCCGTACCGTGCCCGCGCCTGCCACTCGGTGTCGGACATCATCCGCTCCGTCGCGTACTGGGAGACGAAGGCCGCGGGCGCCTCCTGCAGTGCCTCCAGCCGCAGGTCCCGCAGCCTCAGCCACTCGTGGGCGGCAACCCGCCTCACCAGATACCTCATGGAGGGGATCCTGCCACTTTCTCCTGACCGGGGTATTCGAATCTTTGACCAGCCGAGGAGAGGAGCGGTCCATGACGCCCGTCCTGCGGCCGGCGGACGTGCGGAGGACCATGCCGGAGCCTGCGGCGGCGACACGTGGCGGGCGGCACAGTCGTCACCGACTCGGCGGAACCGGCCTTCCCCGGCACCTGGGGAGTACCCGGACAACAGAAAGGGGCCCCGCCGCCGTCCCCGGCCACGAGGCCCCTCCCGGACCCACCCCATCCCCCGACACACGCGCCCGCAGACGCGCGCAGACGCGAAA
>NZ_JBIAWP010000035.1:0-14542 GCF_042895785.1 Streptomyces sp. NPDC001380
ACGACGCCGCAGCTCAGCGGGATAAGGGGAGGGACGTGCCATGACTCAATCCTCTCAGGGAATCGAGTCTCCATTCCAACCGGGGCGGTTCAGTGAGAGGCGTGTGGGACGCGGAGATGCCGCAGGCAGGCCTGAGATCCCATGACGTGTACGGCTACCTGTCCAGCGCTCGGGTGCACTGACGCAGGGCGTGGCTGCCGAAGTCCTCCGCGATGAGTTCGGGGCCCCCGGCGGGCCGCCGCGCCCGGATCCCACACGACGACGGGCGACTCAGCGCGGCCGTCCCGGCCTGGGCCGATACAGGGCGCCGGACCGCGCTCGGTGAAGTCATTCCGTCGTGGGGCGGTGGCCGATGTGGGCCTCGCGGCGGTACTCGGCCTCGGCCACCACCAGCAGGAGGTCCAGCGATCCGGCCAGGAACATCCAGGGTTCCTCGACGGCCTCCCGCATGCGCGCCATCCATCCCCCGGCCGGCAGTCGGCACTCGAGCCAGGGCAGGATGCCCAGGTGGCTGCCGACGTAGATCCTGTCGGCCATGCCGCGGCCCGCCACCATCCCCTCGACCCACGCGTCCACCGTCCGGGGATCGGAGTCGTCGGGCAGGGTCGCCGCCGGTCGGGCGGAGATGTCCCGGAAGCCCCAGAGGGTGCCGTCGACCCAGGCGGGCACCGCCCCGGTCGTCAGGCCGTCGCCGGTGAACAGGCCGGAGAACCCACCGGTGATGCGTTCCAGGGCGGCCTTCTCCCGGCACTCCCGGAGCTTCTGCTGGAGCCTGCTCTCCACGACGGCTCCCTTGCCGGAGTAGGTGGGGTGCCTGGACCGGATCCGCCTGCACGTCCTGCCCCGGCGGATCGCCGGCCGACCTGTCATGCCTCCGCCGCCCCGTGAGCGGCCTGCGGAGCCCGTCAGCGCGGGAGGGTCCAGGCCGGTGAGTCCTCCGGGGGCAGGGGTTTGACCCGCCACGCCGACCGGTCGGCGTGCTCGTCCCAGTAGGGGACGTCGCCGTAGTACATGCCGTAGGCCCAGTACTCGGCGGACTCGTGGCAGACCAGGTCAGGGTAGGGGTCGAACTCGGTGTTCCCCCAGGCGTGGTTGATCCTGGCCACGGCCTCGGCCCGGCTGACCGGGAACAGCCGCTGCATCTCGTCGGCGATCTCGGAGAAGAACGCGTGCATCTCCTCGTCCGCCTGCATGACGAACTCACTCATGCTCATCCCACTTCGTGCACGGCGTGGAAGGAACGGTTGACGAGGTCCGCTCTCCCTTGTCTGGAGAAGGCTATCTGGCGGCCGCCGAGCCTCATCGGGACGTTCGGATCCCTCAGGCTGTTCATGTTGAGCAGCATCTTTCCCTCCACCATGTCGTAGTCGTGCATGGCTGAGCCGTCGGTGTCCGCGCGATGGTTCCTGATGAAGTCGCCCAGGGCGGCGTCCTCGTTCGCCCCGAACCTCCGTCCGTGCAGAGCGTCGAGCTCGTCCCTGGGGACCCGGTAGTGCAGGACGGCCGGCTCCTCACCTCGCCGTTCGCCCAGTCTTCTGGCCCACTGCTCGGCCTGGACTGAGGTCAGCTGGTCATGGCTGTCCCAGGTGTACTCCCAGGCGAGGACGGAGCCGGAGAGCGTCCTGCGGGTCTGCCGGACCACCCGGCCCTGGCCGTCGTACTCGTAGGAGGCCCGTCCCGCGCGGCGCAACCGGCCGCGTTCCACCACGCGGTCGCCGTCGGTCTCCCCGGTGCCGGAGGACGCCCGGGTGACGTTTCCCGCCGGGTCGTAGGCGTACCGTTCCGTCCATCCCTCAGCGGTGACGGCGGTGACCCGGCCCCGGAGGTCCAGTTCGTACGAGCGGAGCCCGGAGAGAGCATCCTCGGCACCGACGAGTACGCCGTCCGCGCGATGGGTGAACCTCCGGCCGAGGACGTCACGCCCGTCGACCGCCACGGAGAGGCCCAGCTGGCGGTGCCTGCCGTCCCACGCACGGCGGAGCACGGCGGAGCCGAAGGCTCGCTCCGTCTCGCGCCCGGCCGCGTCATGGACGAACCGCATCGTGCCGTGGTCGCCGCCGAGTTCCGTCGGACTGCCCGCGGCGTCGTACGTCCACCGGCTCTCCAGGCCGCTCGGCGTGCGGCGCCCGACCCGGCGCCCGGCGGCGTCGAAGGTGAAGGCGAGCAGGCCGGCATCGCTCTTCTCGGAGAGCAGACGACCCACCGGGTCGTAGGTGAATCGCAGCTCGCCGGAGCCGTCGAGGATGCGGACCGGCCTTCCGACGGGGTCGCGGAGGTACTCCACGGTTCTTCCGTCGGCGTGCAGCGCGGCCGTGCGCCCGCAGGCGTCCCGGGTGTACCGCACGGTCTGGCCCGCCCCGTTGGTGCGCGAGGTGAGCCGGCCCGCCCGGTCGCGGGTGTAGGTGACGGTACGTCCTGCGAAGTCGGTCTCGGAGACGAGGCTGCCGGCCGCGTCGTACCGGTAGGCCCACTGCGCGCCCTCGGGATTGGTGACGGCGACAAGCTGCAGCCGGGTGTCGCAGGTGAAGGTGTAGCGCGTCCCGTCCGGCTCGTTGCGCGCGGCGAGCCGGCCGAAGGCCGTGTACTCGTAGCGGGTCACGGCGCCGACGGCATCGCGGTGGGCGGTCAGTCGGCCGTCGGGGTCGTAGGTCCACTCCTGGCGGCCGCCGTCGGGGTCGACCTGCCAGGCGGGCAGTCCCTCGACGGTCCACCCGTATCGAGTGACGTTCCCCAGAGGATCGGTGACCGCCACCGGCCACCCGAAGCCGTCACGCTCACAGGCGGTGACGTTTCCCAGGGGGTCGGTGACCGTCACCGGGAGGCCGGACGGGTCGGTGGTGACCACGGTGCCGGAGCCGAGCGGGTCCGTCACGGCCTTCGGCCACCCGGCACCGGTGTGGGCATAGCGGACCCGGTCACCCGTGGGGTCGGTGACGGCGCTGAGACTGCCCTGGTCGTCGTACTCGTACCCCCACCGCGTACCAGCACCTGACCGGCGCGATCGAGGTCGTCCGCGAGTTCCGCCCCGAGGGTGAGGTCCTCAGACGACCGGGCTGACCCCGCCGGTCCACACCACGGCACAGGAGACCTGTGCCGGCGCACTCCTCGCCCAGGCCGCGACCCACCGCAACCTGCGGCACGAGGTGCTGCGCCCCCCCGAGACCGCCGCCGGTTGGCCGCGCACTGGAACGGCGACCCGCTGGCCACCGACCGCAGCGCCGCGCAGTTCGGGCAACGACCGCCTGCCTAAGAGCTCGTAACACGATCTTGAGGGCCGGTGCAGGTCAGCCGTAACCGGTAGGACGGTTGGGCCGTTCGTGAGGGCGTGAGCGTCAAGCCGTGGGGCGTGGACGATGGCTTGTGGGCGATGATCGGGCCGATCCTGCCGCCCTGGCCCGAGCGTTCCCCTGGACCCGGACCCGTGCCGGACCGACTGTGCCTGCAAGGCATATTGTTCGCGCTCTACACCGGGATCCCATGGCAGCAGCTGCCGTTGGAACTGGGATTCGGCTCCGGTCAGACCTGCTGGCGACGCCTGGAGCGCTGGCAGGGCGCCGGCGCCTTCGACCGGCTGCACCGGATACTGCTCGCCGAGCTGAACGCGGCCGGAGAACTGGACTGGAGCCGCGCGTGCGTGGACGCCTCCCACGTGCGCGCGAAAAAGGGGGTTCCGCGACGGGCCCATCGCCGGTCGACCGCCGCAAGACCGGCAGCAAGCACCACCTGATCAGCGACGGCGACGGCATCCCGCTGAAGGTCATCACCACCGCGGCCAATGTCAACGACGTCACCCAGACCCTCGCCCCGGTCGACGGTGTCCCACCAGTCTCCGGTCGGGTCGGACACCCTCGCAAACGCCCTGACGCCCTACTGGGCGACAAGGGCTACGACAGTAACCCCAGCCGCGAGGAACTGCGCCGACGCGGGATCTTGCCGGTCATCTCCCGCAAGGGCCGGCCCGACATCCAGGGCCTGGGCAAACTGCGCTACGTCGTTGAACAGACCTTCGCCCTGCTCCACCAGTTCAAGCGCCTCGCCGTCCGGTGGGAACGTCGCCTCGACCTCCGCGACGCCTTCGTCTCTCTCGCCTGCTCCCTCATCTGCTGGAGAAGACTCCGGAAATCACAGCCCGCCTGAGCTGGCACTCAAGCCTGTGGCCGGTCGGGCATTTCCACTCCGCCACCGGGTGGCGAACTGATGAAGCAGCTGCCCCGCAGGCCGATGATCCAGCCGAGGGCGCTGGCAGAAACGGGCACGTCCAAGCGCCACCCATTAGCGAAGCGCACGCGCAGACTGCCCGAATCGGCTGCGTGGACCTCGGCGACTACCTGATCGAGCAACTGCGGGAGCCGGTCAAGGGTTACCCGACCGGAGGCGTGAACGAGCAGGGCTTCGCTGTCCGTCGTCAGCTCGGCAGGACTGTGAACCTCGATCCTGTTCGAACCGGTGTGCAGTTGCAGGACACTGCCGATGATCACCTCGCCGATGCCAATCCCACGCATCGAGCGGACGTCCCAGCCGCCCTCCACGCGGTTGATCCCGTTCTCCATGCCGTAAGACTACGGGCGCCGGTCGCCGCAGCCGCGCAAGATCGTGTTACGAGCTCTCAGCCAATGCCGTTGCATTTGGGTTCTGAGTCGCGGGTCAACCCCTGATGAACGGCGCAACGGGACGTCCTGATAGATCAACTTGTGTCGAGCAGGAAGATCGTCGGGAGTCCCGTTGCAGGAGAAATCTGCCATCACGCGCACCATCGAGACAGCGCCGGGTGTGTTCGCTTCCGGGCACCTCGGCGAGCTGACCCAGATCGCGGACTTCGCCCTGGTGGACGCGGTGCTCGGGGAGACCGGTAGCCAGGAGAAGCGTCTGCGACTGCTGCCCGCCAGAGTGGTGGTCTACTTCGTCCTGGCCCTGGCTCTGTTCGAGCACTGAGGCTTTTCCAACCTCAGCTTGACGTCGCGAGCTGAAGCGCGAGGACGGCCCTGACCAGGTCGGTGATGCGGGTGGTGCTGCAGCGGAGCTTGCGCAGCAGTCGCCAGCTCTTGAGGGTGGCCATAGCTTGTTCTCCGACCGCGCGGATCCTGGCGTGGGAGACTCCCCCAGCCTTCGGCCGGGGGTGCCCCCATCGGCCCTCTGGCCTGCGGAGAGCTTGTCCCAGCGGCCGCGGTAGGGCACCCGGACGGTGCCGCCGGCGCCCTGGTACCCCTTGTCCCCCAGCAGCGCACGCAGGCCTCGGCCAGGGCGTCGATGATGCCGTGGGTGCGGGCGGCCTTGATGCCGTGGACCGCGCCGGGCAGGGCGGGCGAGGCCCACAGCAGCCTCCCTGGGGGCACCCCCGGCCGGAGGCTGGGGGAGGGTCGGCGATGACCTGCACGTTCATGCCGTGTTTCTTGTGCTTCCCGGAGTAGTGGGGGCGGTCGGCGGCGATCCGGTCGATGGGCAGCAGGGTGCCGTCCAGGATGACGAACGCCTTGCGTGCGGCGGTGCGGGCGGCCTCGGCGAGGTCGGGAGCAATGGCGGCCAGGACCTCCACCGCCTCCGCGATGGAGCGGTGGACGGTGGCGATCCCGACACCGAACCCGGCCGCGAGCTGGGCGTTGGGGGTCCCTCCCGGCCGGAGGCTGGGGGCGTGTGGCCGCAGCGCAGGTGGGCCAGGACCAGCAGGGCCTGTCGGTCCGCGCTCAGCCGGCGCCACCGCGTGCCGAGCTCCAGGCGCCGCGCGGACAACAGACGGGAGAGGTAGCGCAGTGTCGCGCTGGACGGATCGATCCCCGATGGGTGGACAAGCATGCGAAGCTCCGGGCGGACAGGTTGCTCTTGGTCGGCAACCCGTCTACCAGGAGCTTCACCCCTTCCCAGACCCCACCCCCACGCCAACCGGCCACCCGATCAGCCAAGTGGGAAACGGCTCACTGCTCCTATCGCGCGGTGTGGAGCAAGCTGACCGCCGGCCTCGGCCCGCTCGCCCTGACCGTCCCGGCCGTCTCCTCGCCGGCCCGGGCCCGTCGCCGACTTGGTCCCGCACCGCTGCGGCGTCTGTTCGAGACGCTGGCCGGGCCGGTCGCCCGCCCCGGCCGGGCCGGATCCTTCTACCGGGGCCTGCGCATCGTCGCCGTCGACGGCGCCTTCCTGCACGCTCCCGACACCGAGCAGATCACCTGGCGCTACCCCCAGCGGATCGGGGACACGATCGAGTTCGGCTACCCGCTCCTGCGCCTGCCGGTCATCGTCGAGTGCGGCACCCGGGCCGTCCTGGCGGCCTGCTTCGGTCCCGGGAGCACGGGTGGACTCCCCTATGCCCAGCGCCTGCCGGGCTGCTTGGACAGCACGATGCTGCTGCTCGCGGACGCGAACTTCGACGCCGTCGACTTCCTCCACGACCTCGCCGACACCGGGGCCAGTTTCCTGGTGCGCTCCTCCGCCCGCCACCGCCCGGTCATCCAGCAGCGGCTGCCAGACGGCTCCTACCTGGCGACCCTGAACACGGCCGTCTACCGGGCCGGCGTCGGCTACCGGCTCCTGCCGGTCCGGGTGATCGAGGCATGGATCACCGTCACGCTGGCTGACGGCACCACCCGCAGCGAGCCCTGGCGCCTGGTGACCAGCCTGCTCGACGCCGAACGCTACCCGGCGCCCGAACTCGTCGATCTCTACCACTGCAGGTGGCAGGCCGAGACCACGTACTTCTCGATCAAAGCCACGATGCTCGACGGCCGCGTCCTGCGCTCACGCAGCGTCCCCGGCCTGGAGCAGGAGGTCTACGCTCTGCTGGCGACCTATCAGACCCTCATCCGCACCGCCGACGACGCTGTGGTCACCAGGCCCGGGGCGACCATGGAGCGCATCAGCTTCACCGTCCTGTTGGAGGCAGCCGCAGACCAGGCCACCCTCGCTGCCGGCGTCTTCCCCAGGCCGGCATCACCCCTGGCCGGAGCGATAGGACGAGCTGTGCTGAACGCCCTGGGACCCGCCGCGCCACGCCAGCGCGTCAAGGCCCGGACCCGCAAGAACCCGACCAGCAAGTACGGGCCGAACGCTGGGAAACGTCCCCAACAGACCCAGACCTACGCCCTCACCGTCGACATCCAGACCATGGAGAGCGGACTTGCATCACGCCGCCGCTCGTAAACGCAACGGCGTTGAGCTCTAAGCCACACCGCCCGCGACTTCCGCAGACCCCTGGCCGCCCTCGGCCTCACGGGATAAACCCGGACAGACCTCGAGCATGCAAGGGGCCCTGGCTGGGAACCCCGGACGCGCAAGATCGT
Organism: Streptomyces sp. NPDC001380; assembly: GCF_042895785.1. NCBI lineage: Bacteria > Bacillati > Actinomycetota > Actinomycetes > Kitasatosporales > Streptomycetaceae > Streptomyces > Streptomyces sp. NPDC001380. The sequence continues at coordinate 7,269 of NZ_JBIAWP010000035.1, forward strand.
TCAAAACCTTGTGTGTGCTGTATGAAGGCTGCGATTCTCTGCGCTGTGATCGACTTCAGCAGACCGCCGGCGGCTGATCCGGCCCTGCGCGGTTGGTGGCGCGATGGCCTCTCCTCGGCCGAACTCCCCTGTCTCCGGGAGCCGGAGTGGGCCGCGTTCGCCACGGCGGCGCTCGCCGCCGCCCCGCCCGCAGCATGTCTGCCGGTCGGCGATCTGCCGGGTCTCACCGGCTTCCGTGCCGTAGTGGCCGCGTTCGCCGAGCCGGCCGGCGCCCGACTGCCGGAAGCCCTTCCCGGGGCCGACGTCGACCTGCCGTCGGTCCGGGAGCAGTTCGTCGATGGGCTCGCCGGAACCCTGGCCAGACAGGCCGCCCGTACCCTCGTGCTGGAGCTCAATGTGGCCAGGGTGAAAGGACAGTTGTCGGGGGACACCCCGTCGGAGCGATTCCGCGACTTCCTCGTCCGGGCGGGAAGCCGGGACGGCCTCAGCACGCTGGTTCACGAATACCCCGTGCTGGCGCGGCTCCTGGCGCAGACCTGTGTGCATGCCGCCGACGCGCTGACGGAGTTGCTCACCCGGTTCGCCGAGGACCGAACGGAAATCGTTTCGACACTGCTGGCCGATGCCGATCCTGGGACACTGGTGTCGGTACGGGCCACCACCGGCGACGGGCATCAGAGCGGTCGCAGCACCGCGCTGCTGGTCTTCGCCGACGGCACGCGGCTGGTGTACAAGCCGCGGCCGCTGGGCGCACACCGGCACTTCAACCAGGTGGTCGACTGGTTGAACGCTCGACCGGGGACGCCCGGGCTGCGGACCGTTGCCGTACTCGAACGGCCCGGCTACGGCTGGCTTGAGTACATCTCCCGGCTTCCCTGCGACGACCAGGAGCAACTGGAGCGCTTCTACCGACGGCAAGGTGCCTGGCTCGCCCTGCTGTACGCCCTCGACGCCACCGACCTGCACTTCGAGAACCTGATCGCCCACGCCGACCATCCCGTTCCGGTCGACGTCGAGACTCTCTTCCATCCGCCTGCGCCCGGCACCCCCGACGAGGATCCCTCGGTGCTCGCGCTCAGGGCGTCGGTATACCGGGTCGGCCTGTTGCCGCACCTGGTCCTCGGCGAAGACGACACCGCCCTGGACGTCTCGGGGCTCGGCGGTGACGCCGGAGCCGGTACGCCCAGACCGGCTGTCGCGTGGGCGGACGCCGGCACCGACCGGATGCGGCTGGTCCGCCGCGCAGGGGCGATCGCCGGGGCCGGGAACCGACCTGTGGTCGACGGCCTGGAGGCGGACCCCGCCGACCACCTCGAGGTGCTGCTCGACGGCTTCCGCACGGCCCACCGTGCGATCACCGCCGGACGGGAGGATCTGGTCGGCCCGCAGGGCCTGCTGCGCCGCTTCGCCGAGGACGAGGTGCGCGTGGTGGCCAGGTCCACGCAGGCGTACGCGACGCTGCTCGACGAGTCGACCCACCCCGACGTCCTGCGCGACCGGGCAGCCCGGGACGACTTGTTGCGGCTGCTGGAGACGGACGCGCTCGGAGAACCGGGCTGGCCGCGGCTGGCCGACCAGGAGGTCGCCGAACTGTGGAACGGCGATGTTCCGCTGTTCACGACGCGACCGGACTCGATGGATCTGTGGTCCGGCACCGGCGTGCGGATCCCGGCCGCCCTCGAACGACCTGGCCTGGACAGGGTGGTGGACAAGATCCGGACCCTCGGGCCCGACGACCTCCGTATTCAGGAGTGGATCATCCGAGCGGCGATGGCGGGTCGTTGGACGGGACCCGCCCATCGACCCGTGTCCCCCTCCCCCCTCAAGCGCCCCGGCCGTGGCCGTTCCACCGGCGCGCCGGACCAGGCCCTGGCCCCCGATCGGCTGCTCGTGGCAGCCCGCGTCATCGGCGACCGGTTGGTGGACGCCGCTCACCGGGGGCGGAACCGGGTCAACTGGCTCGGCCTCGAACTGCTCGGCGACCGGTACTGGCGGCTGGGGCCCGGCGGTGCCGATCTGGCCCACGGTTACCCTGGGCCCGCGCTGTTCCTCGCGCAACTCGCCGCGCTCACCGAGGAGGCGTCCTACGCCGAGACGGCGCGCCGTGCGCTGCTGCCGGTGCCGCAGCTGCTGAGCCGTCTCACGGCACAGCCCGACGAGTTACGGGCGGTCGGCACCGGAGCCTTCGCCGGACTGGGTGGTATCGCCTACACACTCGCCCGGGTGTCCTTCCTGCTGGATGCCCCAGATCTTCACGGCTGGGTCGAGCAGGCGGCGACGCTCACATGTGCCGCCGCCGAGGCTGAGGCCGACGCCCGGATAGCGGCTGCGGAGGGAGGCGAACCACCGTCAGGTGTCGCTGCGGGAGCGGCCGGAGGGCTCGCGGCGTTGCTCGCCGTGCACCGGTTCACCGGCAGCACCACGGCCTGGCGCGGGGCCCGGCTCCAGGCGGACCAACTCGTCGACCGTCCGCTGCCCGCCGCACCGGGCTTCGCCGCAGGCGCGGCGGGCATCGGGTGGGCACTGTCGCGGTTCGCGGCGGCCGGTGGCGGCGACCGGCACCGCTGCGCCGGGCTGGCCGCACTGCGGACGGCAGCCGCCTCGGCGGTCCGCCCGGGAATCGAGCCGACCTGGTGCCAGGGTCTGCCGGGCATCGCCCTGGCGATCTCCGACAGCCCTGCCGCGCTGGCGGACCCGGAGCTGGCGAACGTCGTCACGCAGGCCGCCCGGAAGGCCGCCGCTCACGGCACGCTGCCCGACCACAGCCTGTGCCACGGCGAGTCGGGTGTCCTGGAACTCCTCGATGGCCTGCCGGACCAGTGGGCGCGGACGGCGCTGGACCGCCGGGTGAACGAACTGGTCACCGCGCTCGACCGTTCCGGGCCGCGCTGCGCGGCCCCCGGCGCTCTTGCGGTTCCAGGGCTGCTGACCGGCCTGTCCGGCATCGGCCTGGGACTTCTTCGACTCGGATTCCCCGGGCGGACGGCTTCGACGCTGCTGCTGCAGGTCGACTCCCCTGCGGTCGTCACCACAGACACCGCGAACACCACAGGAAGGAACTCCCGCCAGTGAACACCGAAGAGTTGGTACGCAACTGGAAGCAGCCCCAGTCCCGGCGCGGCGCGGCAGCCGACCATCCCAGTGGGGAGATCGCGCTGCGTACGGACGGCAGTCTCGCCCGCCGCGGCCGGCTGCTGGGCGAGATCGTGAACCTCACCGGCACGCTCACGGTCAGCATCCCTCTCACGCCCGCACCCACCGACTAGAAGATCACCCCGACATCTCGGTTCCGGTCCCGCGTGTACTGGTGCGGGGCCGGACCGCCGCCCACTCGGGTGATCCTCCAGAACGCACGGCACGGCAGCCGGTGCGCTCGCGGGCGGATGTCCGACGGGGGTGACGGGTCGACAAGAAGTGCCTCCACAAGCACATCGGATCGCCACAAAAATTCAGTAATCTCCCTGGCATGCGTATCACTTCGTCACGCATCGTAGGCAGGGACGCCGAACTCGTTCTGCTCAACGACCTGCTGATTGACCTTCGGCAGCGCAGCGGAGGTGCTGTGTTCCTGCTGGGTGAGGCGGGGATCGGCAAGACCCGGCTCGCCAACGAGTGCGAGAACCGGGCCCGCTCCCTCGGCGTGCCGGTCCTCCGCGGCCGGGGCAGTCCGAGCGGGTCAGGTACGCCCCTCCGCCCCCTGATCGAAGCGCTCTCCTCCCGCTTCCGGATCAGTGGACCGCCGGCGGACCCGGGGCTCGGACCGTACCGACAGGCCCTGTCCCGGCTGATACCGGAGTGGCGGACGGCAGCGGCCACCGTCCACCGTGAGGGCGTGGTCGAGCTCGCCGAGGCACTGCTGCGCCTGCTGGCCGTCCTCGGCCGGGACGAGGGCTGCGTCCTGGTGCTGGAGGACCTGCACGACATGGACTCCGAGACGATCACCGTCCTCGAGTACCTGGTCGACAATGTCGCCGGGCTGCCGGTTCTGCTGCTGGCCACTCTGCGGCCGCAGCCCGGACCGGCCTTCGATCTGGCCGACCTGGCCGACCGGCGGAGGGCCGCATCGGTCGCCGCCCTGCGACCGTTGCAGGCCGAGGCCGTCGCGGCACTCGCGGCCGGCTGCCTCGGCGTGCCTGCCGCCGCAGTCCCGGCCGCGGCGGTCGAGCGGCTGGTGAGCAGCAGCGACGGCAACCCTTATCTGGTCGAGGAGTTGCTGGCCGAGATGGTCGGTTCCGGCCTGCTGCGGCGTTCGGCCACCGGGTGGCAGGTGGTCGGCGATCTGTCCTCCACCGTCGTCCCGGCGAGTGTGGTCCGCGGGTACGGCCGCCGGATCGAGCTGCTGGATTCCCGGGCCCGGGAGACGGTGCTGCTGGCGGCGTCCCTGGGCGCCCGGTTCTCCGTCGCCACCCTGCGTCTCATCGCGCAATCCGACGAGCAGAGCCTGTTCGCCCAGCTGAGGTCGGCGATCGAAGCGGGCCTCGTCCTGCCCGACCGTGCGACGCCGGACCGGTACACCTTCCGCCACGCCCTCACCGCCGAGGCGGTGCTGGCGGCCATTCCTCCGGCGGAGCGGGCTGCCATTGCCAGGCATGCCGCCGTGGCCCTGCAGAGGGCCGATCCGGAGTTGTCCGACGACCGGTGCCAGTTGGCTGCGGGGCTCTGGGTCGCGGCCGGCGACCCGGCCGAGGCAGCCCTGCTCTATGCCGAGGCCGGACGCCGTGCGCAGGCCGACGGCCTGTCCGGCACAGCCGTGGTGCTGCTGCAGCGAGCCCACGACCTCGCCGACCCGGCGACCCGGGCCGGCATCACGGAGTCCCTGCTGTACGCCCTCGCAGAGGCCGGGCAACTCGACCGTGCCCTCGCCCTGGTCGACTCCCTGACGCCGGTCGGGACGGCTGCGCTGGACGTCGACAGCAGGATCGCGGTGCACACACGGCTGGCCTGGGTGGCCGTGACCGCCGAGCGGCCGACGGCAGCCGCGGGCCAGGTGGCGGCGGCCCGGGCGCTGCTGGTCGAGGGCGGCACCCCGGAACAGAACGCGGCGCTCAGCGTGGTCGAGGGCCACCTGTCCCTGCTGCCCGGCCAGGACGGGTCCACGGCCGATGCCGAGCGTACGGCCCGGGAGGCGGCCGAGGTCGCGGAGCGAGCGGCGCTCCCGGTCCTGGCCTGCCAGGCATGGCAGTTGCTCGCCCTGCTGGTTCGAGAACGCGGCTTCGACACCGCGGACGCCTGCCTGGAGCGGATGCTCGCCGTCGCCGAGACGCATGCGCTTCCGCTGTGGCGGGTCGAGGCGCTGACGCGGCTGGGCGCCAACGCCTACATGCGGACGGGCGACAGCCGCAGGCTCGAACAAGCTCGCGAGGCCGCCGATGAGCTGGGCGCGATCATGCTGGCTCAGGACATCGAGGGCGCTCTGGCGATGAACGCGGTGCTCCGGGGCGACCCGCGGACTGCCCGGGAGATCCTCGGCCGCTGTCTGGACGCCAGCGCGCGGATGCACAACCTCGGCACCCACCGCTATCTGCTGCTGATCTCCGCGACGCTCGCCGCGCACCTCGGCCGCCGACGGGAGATGGAACAGGGCCTGGTGAAGTTCCGGCAGGCCGCCGGCGCCGAGTCGCCGTTGACACCGGTGATGCTCGGCCTGTGCCGGGCCGTCTGCGCCCTGCTGGAGGAGAACCGCGACGGCGCGGTGGGCGAACTGGCGGCGGCAGCGGACTGGGAGTCCTCGCATCCCAGCATGTTCTACCTCGCCGGACGCCACGGGCTGAGCCTGCTCCTGGAGGTGCTCGCCGGCCGGGCCGGCCGGGCGGAATACTCCGTCGTGGCGGCCGCTCCGGCGGCCGGTTTGGCCTGGAACCGTCAGTTCCTGCTGCTCGCCGAGGCCGTGCTGCTGGGCAGGGAGGGCCGGGCGGAGGACGCGGCCGAAGCCGTCGCCCTGGTACGGCAGACGGCCGGGCTCTTTCCGACCGGCCACCATCTCGGCCTGCGCCTGGTGTCCGAGGCCGCCCTCGCGGACGGCTGGGGCGACCCCACGTCCTGGCTGCAGGCCGCCGAGGAGTACTTCCATCAGCTCGACGTGCCCTCGGTGGCGAGCGCCTGTCGGGCGCTGCTGCGGCAGGCGGGCGTGACGGTCGCCCAGCGCCGCAGCGGGCGGGACCTGATCCCCGCCGCGCTGCGAGCGCGTGGCCTGACCCCGCGTGAGTACGAGGTGCTGGCGCTGCTCACGGAACGACCCAGCAACCAGGACATCGCCCGGCAGCTGTGCATCTCACCGCGGACGGTCGAGAAGCACATCGCGAGTCTGCTGCAGAAGATCGCCCTGCCCGACCGTGCTGCACTCAGCCGGCTCGCGGCCGACATCTCTGCCGGCTGAGGTGGTCCCGGTCGCCGGCAACGGTCCGCGGAAGAGGGTGACCGGCGGTTCGGGATCGAGGTGGACGTGCCCGCCCGGGCGCACCGCGTGGGCGGACGGCCCCCGGTCGGCTTCCGCGACCGTTCACCCCGGGTGCCGGTGACGTGCGGGTGCGCGGCACCGCGCACCACCAGCAGCTCGCACGCCGGCTCTCCGTTTGGCCGCGCACCGCGGAGAAGCGCGTCGCCGCCCTGGCGCGTAAGAGCGGGCGGGCCGACCGGTCCGCGCTGTGCGCGCCGGCCCGCCTGCTGAGCGCGGAGACGTAAACCGGCGCGACGGGCCGTCGGAGCAGGACGGCGGGAACGGTCCGGCGGAAGGCGGCCCGAAGAGTCAGGACGGCGGACCTGACAGCGGGAACGATCCGGCGGGGCAGGACGGCGGGATCGATCCGGCCGGGCGGCCCGACGGGCAGGACGGCGGGGCGGACGACAGGCCCCGCCGGGGCGGCGACCTGCTGCGATACCGGTCGCGCACTGCGCGTAGACCGATCCCGGAGCGGCCGCGTCTAGCGTCCTGTCCATCGGCGAAGGGCTCACGGCTCGAGCCGGGGTCGCTTGCGAGGCGGCCGCACCACTCCATTGTTCCGTGGATCGATCAAGGAGAATGATCATGGCTGACAACATCGAGCCCACCGGCACCGACGAGAACGAGGTCGAGGCGCACGCCGAGTCGGTCCTCCCCCTTCAGGACCTGGGCGTCGGCAGCCCGGCGGACGAGGCCGGCCTCGTCGGCGACGGCAGCAGCGTGAGCCTGGCCGCCTGCGCCTGATCACCCCACTGCGGGGCCCGGGGGGGCCCGCCCAAAACCCCCCCCCCCCCCCCCCCCGGCCCCCAACCCCCCCCCCCCAACCCCCCCCAAC
>NZ_JBIAWP010000035.1:14550-31120 GCF_042895785.1 Streptomyces sp. NPDC001380
GGGGCGCCGGGGGGGCGGGGGGGGGCCGGGGGGGCGGGGGCCGCGGGGGGCGGGGGCCCGCGGCCCCCCCCCCCCCCCCGGGGGGCCGGGGGGGGGCGGCCGGCCCGGCCGGCCCCCCACGGGCCGTGTCCGACGTCCGTCCCGCGCAAGCGCCCTGCCTGCCACAGGAAGAGAAGGGGAGAGCATGCACCAACCGCTCGCGTTCGCCGTCGCCGATCCGGACTTCTACGCACCGCTGGAGTCGGCGGCCGACCGCGGCGAGGTCTACCGTCCCGATCCGGTCCCACCGGAGTGGCAGAGCGTCGAGTCGAGCGTGTGGACCATGTGGTTCCGGCGGAAGCTGGAAGGCGTCGAGGACGGCTGGAAGGTCCACGTCTCCGCCAAGGCCGACCGTCTGCAGGCGGTGCTCGACACCGTCGCCGTGATCTGCTTCGAGCAGGACGTCCCGTTCAAGCACCTGTCGTGCCGGCTCTTCCACCAGTGGGCGCACCACAAGCACGCCCCCCGGCCGCAGAGCGGCAAATTCATCGCCGCGTACCCGTCCGGCGAGGCCGCGGCGCGGCGGCTGATGGAGGCACTGCGCGCGGCGCTGTCCGACGAGGACGGGCCGTTCATCCTCACCGACCGCCGCTTCGGCGACTCGCGGACGGTCCACTACCGGTACGGCGCCTTCGTGCCGCGCTCGCGCGTGCGTGCCGACGGCACCCGCATGCTCCTGGCCCGCGACGGTGACGGCGTCCTGGTGGAAGACCTGCGGGGAACATCGTTCCGGCCGCCGGACGGCATCAAGGACCCGTTCCGCCCTCCGACGACGGGGACGGGCGCGGGGACGGGCGCGGGCACGGGCACGGGCACGGGCACGGGCACGGTGAACGGCCCCGCGAAGCCGGTGACACTGGGCGGATACGTTTTCGAGTCGGCGCTGCGGCACAGCAACGCCGGCGGCGCGTACCGGGGTCACGAGGCGGCCACCGGCCGGCCGGTGTTCATCAAGGAGGCCCGGGCGCACACGGCCGTCGAGGCGGACGGGCGCGACGCCCGAGCGCGCCTGCGCGGCGAGTGGGAGACCCTGCAGGTCCTCCACGGGCTGGCCCCCGGGCTGGCTCCCGAGCCGCTCGCCCACTTCAGTGCCTGGGAACACGACTTCCTGGTCACGGAGTTCATCGACGGCAGGGCGATGAACAAGTGGATGGCCGCCAACAACCCGCTGATCCGGGCCGGCGCGACGGAGCACGACGTCGCCGACTACTTCGAGCGCTGCCAGAGGCTGATCGACGGGGTCGAGCAGGCCCTCGACCGCCTGCACGCCTGCGGGTACCTCTTCGTCGACGTCAGCCCCGGCAACGTGCTCGTCGACGACGACACCATCCGGCTGGTCGACTTCGAGGTCGCGCAGCGCCCCGGCACGGGCTTCAGCCCCATGGGGACGCCCGGTTACTCGCCCCCGCGCGGCCTGATCGGGGACGATCCGTCGGTGTACGACGACTACGGCGTCTCCGCGCTCGCCCAGCTGCTCGTGGGGCCGTTCCACCACGTGGTGCGCCGCAACCCCGACGTGCTGGACCACCTGCGGCACGGCATCGACCAGATCGGCCGGGTGCCGGAGCGGCTGTGGCGGCGCGCCACGAGGTACCACGCACCGGACGGCAAGGCGCGGCTGCCCGGGCCGGAGGATGTGGCGGCCGACCCACTGGTGCACCTGGCCGCTCTGCGCCTCTCGGTGGCCGACGCGCTGGTGGCGATGGCGGACGTCGGGCACCCGGAGCGGATGTTCCCCACCGTCGCGGACGGCTACCGGACCAACACGCTGTGCGTGGCGTACGGCGCCGCGGGTGTCGCACACTCGTTGCGCCGGGCGGGCCGGCCGCTGCCCGACGGCATGCTGGAGCGGCTGCGGCGCGAGGCGCTGGACAAGGCCGGCGACCTCGCCCCGGGGCTGTACGTGGGGGCGGCCGGCATCGCCAGGGTGCTGGCCGACCAAGGGCTGGTGGACGAGGCCCGGGACATCCTCGCGATTGCGGACAGGCACCCGCTGGTGGCGGAGAGCGCGACGGTGTCCGGGGGCGCCGCCGGCCTCGCGCTGGGTCACCTGGCGCTGTACGGCGCCACCCGCGACGAGCACCACGTGGAGCGGGCGCTGGCGCTGGCCCGGGCCCTGCCCGACGACGAGGGGCTGGTGGCCCGGCTGGGGCGGGACGATGCCACCGGCCTGGCGCACGGGCGGTGCGGGGTGGCACTGATGCTTCATCAGCTCGCCGCGGTCTGCGGTGACCAGGCGCTCCTGAAGCGCGGGCTGCGGCTGCTGCACACGGAGCTGGACCGCGAGGCCGCGCCGGAGGAGGCGGGCATGACCTTCCCCGTCTCGGCGGTGGACAGCCGTGCCATGCCGTACCTGTACTGCGGGTCGGCGGGGATGCTGCATGTGGCGTCCCGCTACCTGGCGGTGACCGGCGACGAGCGGCTGGCCGGGGCGGTACCGCGGCTGCTGCCGGTGATGGACGTCGCGTACACCGTGATGCCCGGCCTCTTCCAGGGCTTGTCGGGTCTGGGGTTCGCCCTCGTGGACCACGCGGCGGTCACCGGCTCGGAAGAGAGCCGGGCGGCGGCGGTGCGGACCGCGCGGAAGCTGTTCGGTTTCGCCGTGCCGCACGCCACCGGGGTACGGATGCCGGGCGACCAGCTGCTGCGCTGCAGCGCCGACCTGTGGAGCGGCTCCGCCGGTGTGCTGCTGTTCCTGACCGAGCTGCTGTCGCCGCGGCCGGACGCCTTGTTCACCGTCGACTCCCTGTCCGAGACGGCACTGCCCACCGGGCGGGGGCCCGCAGCCGGGTAGCGCCCGCCATCTCTTCGGTACGGGGCCGGGGCCGCTGCGGCCGCGGCCCCGTACCGGCACGCGTGCGGAGATCCCTTCCTCCCCTCCTTGGAGTGCCTGTGCGACGTGACGTCAATCTCTACTGGTGCGGTCAGACCGCCTCGGCGTTCGGCTCCGTGTTCACCACCATCGCCCTGCCGGTCGTGGCCCTGACGGATCTGGGGGCGACGGCCGGCGAGGTCGGTCTGATCAGCGCTGCGGCGACGGTGCCGGGCATCGTGTTCGGCCTCCTGGCCGGGGTCCTGGCGGACCGCGCAGCCCGTCCGCGGCGGGCGATGCTGCTGCTGGACCTGCTGTCGGCCGCCGCGGTCGGTGCGGTGGCCCTGGGTCTGCGTCACGGGGTGGCGTCGATCGGCTGGCTGACCGGCCTCGGTCTCGTCCAGGGGTTCCTCGGGGTCCTGCTCGGCTCCCTCTACTTCGTGCACCTGCGTCACCTGGTCGGCGCGCAGGCGATCGGGCAGACGCGGGCCCGGCTGCAGGCAGGGCAGTTCGGTGCCGCGCTGGCGGGCCGGATCCTGGCCGGTCCGGTGATCGCCCTGTTCGGCGGCGCGGCGGCGCTCGGAACGGACGCCGCCAGCTACCTGCTGAGCGCGCTGGCGCTGGCGGGCATGCGGTCCCCGGACCGGACGGCGGCGCCGCCGCGGACGGAGACCCGGCGGGAGGGCATCCGCGGGGCGGCCGCCGGGATGCGGTTCTTCGCCGGTCACCCGTTCCACCGCGCCCTGCTGCTGTTCGTGGCGGCTCCGGCGGCGGCGCTGGCCGGAGCGGCGACGCTGACCGGTCCGTTCCTGCTGCGCACCGTGCACCTGCCGGTGGGTGTGTACGGGCTGGCGTTCGTGCTGTCGGGCGTGATGGGGCTGACCGGGTCGGCCCTCGCCGAACGGCTGTTGCGTCCTGGGCGCGACGCCCGTCTGACGGTGCTGGTGTGCTTCGCCGGGGCGCTGCTGTCGTCGGTGCTGCTGCCCGTCGCGGCCGGGCCGCTGCCGCTGGCCGCGCTCTGTGCCGCGCTGGGGATCGGGCTGCCCGTGCTGTTCGGCGCGGTGGCCAACGTGGCTCTGGTGTCCGTGCTGGCGACGGACGTCGCGGAGGCGATGATGGGCCGCGCGATGGCGGCGCTCCAGGTCGTCACGTCGGCGACGGCGTTGGTGGGTGCGCTGGCCGGTGGATTCCTCGGCGACCTGCTCGGGGTCCGAGCGGCACTCTGGATGCTGGCCGGTGCCGGGCTGCTCGTCATCGGTGCGGTCGGGCCGTCGGCGGCCCGCGCGGCCCGCGGCCTGCGCGCGGCGCACGCGGACGCCGACGCGCCGGGCACGGACGGAGCGGACACCCCCGCGGCCGGACCCGCCGCGGCCACGGGAGCGTGACCGGGAGCGCCGTCCGCGCACCGGACTTACGTACGGACGTCCCGGGACACCGCACAAATATGGGGGCGGTGCCCCGATGCGCGCCGCGCGGCGCCGCCTCGACGATGTCCACGCCAGCGGTCGCACACCCTCATGGCACTTGGTCGACCCGCGCTCCCGGACGCCGGAGGAACGCCTGCATGCCTCTTCCCGACAACGAACCCCACAGCACCGTACGGTTCTCGCTGCTCGGCCCCCTTACCGGTACGAGCTGTGGGCGGACCCTGCCCCTCGGCCCGTTGAAACAGCGGATGGTCCTCGCCATGCTGCTGTGCCGCGCTGGCACCCCCGTCTCGGTGGACTCGCTGGCCGACGCCGTCTGGCCCGGCGAAGCGCCCCGGACCGCCCGCAAGAACCTGCAGAAGTACGTCTGGGCGCTGCGACGCCTCCTGTGCGAGGCCGGCCTGCCCGGACGGCTCGCCCTCGCCCCCGGCGGATACGTGCTCCGTATGTCGGAGGAGGAGGTCGACACCCTGAGGTTCCGGGCGCTGGCCTCGGCGGGACGCGACGCCGCCCGCGACGGCGACCCGGACACCGCCGCCGAGTTGCTGCGCCAGGCGCTCGACCTGTGGCAGGGGCCGCCCCTGGCGGAACTGTCGGACTCCGGGCCGCTGCAGGCCGAGGCCGACCGGCTGACCGACCGCTACCTCTCCGCCTACGAGACCTGGGCCGAGATCGCCTCGGCCCGGGGCCGCAACGCCGAGGTCGCCGAGGCGGTCGCCGAGGTCGCCGAGCGGCATCCGCTGCGGGAGCGGCTGCGCGCCATCCAGATGATCGCGCTGCACCGCGACGGGCGGCAGGGCGAGGCCCTCGCCGTCTACGAGACGCTGCGGCAGCTGCTCGCCCGCGAGCTGGGGCTGGCGCCCAGTGCGGCCATGGAGGAAATGTACCGGGAGGTGCTGGCCGGTACGCTCGGCGCCTCCGCGGCCCCCAAGGCCGCCGTCCCTCGACGGACCCCGACGCGAACGCTGCTGCCCCCCGACACGCCCGACTACACCGGCCGCCGGAGGCAGCTGGCCGAGCTGCGTGACGCGGTACGGCGCCGGAACGGCCACGTCGCCGTGCTGGTCGGGCCGGTGGGCACCGGCAAAAGCACCCTGATGGTCCGTCTGGCGCACTCCCTGCGCGAGGATTTCCCCGACGGCCGGTTCCTCGTCGACCTCCGTCGGGCCGGCGGTACGAAGCGGCCGCTCACCGCTGTCCTCGGCGAGCTGGCCCGCGCCGCCCGGCTGGACCGGGTCTCCGCACTGCTGCCCGACCACCCGGCGCAGGCGGCCGCGCTGTGGCGGGACTGGTTCGCCGAGCACCGGGTGCTGCTGCTCCTGGAGAACGCCCCCGACGAGGCGGCCGTGCGGCCGCTGCTGCCGGGCACCGGCGCGGGCGCGGCCGTGATCGCCTCGCGTTCGTGGCTCGCCGGACTGGCCAGTGTCCACCGGATCGCCCTGGCGCCGCTTCCCGTCGAGGAGGCGATGGAGCTGCTCGCCCGCATCATCGGCCCGTCGCGTGTCCGCGCCGACCGCGCCTCCGCCCGGCGGATCGTCGAGGCCGGCGGGCTGTCACCGCTGGCCGTACGGATCAGCGGCCAGCGGCTGGCCGTCCTGCGCCACATCCCGCTGGCCGAGTACGCGGCCCGGCTGGCCGAGCCGGAAGCAGTGATGGACGAGCTCGCCGCCGGCGATCTCACCATCCGCAACCGGATGGCGGACGGCTGGCAGGCACTGACGGATCCCGGCCGGTCAGCTCTGCTCCGTCTCGGGCGGCTGCCGCTGGCCCGGCCCTTCACCCTGGGCGACGCCGCGACGGCCCTGGACTGTCCGGAGCCCGCGGCGCTGCGCGTCCTGGAACTGCTCATCCATGCCGGGGCACTTGTCTCCCCGGCGACCGAGGTCACCGCACACGCGGCCCTGTACGAGCTGCCCCGGCTGGCGCACCTCTACCTCCGGGAGCTCGGCGGACGCGGGGAACCGGTCGCAGCCCCGGCCGGAAGAGCGGATATGCCGGTTGTGAACCACCGGGCAACCGCTCCGGGACCGATGGGCGCCACAGTGCTCACGACACCGTACGACCACGCGGCAGAGGAGGGCACATGGAACTGGGCGAGCTGATCGCACTGCGCCCCGTCCCGGCAGCCGGGCTTCTGCTGACGCTCACCCGGCGCTGCCCGCTGTCCTGCGCCCACTGCTCAACCTCCTCCACGATGGCGGGCGAGCAGACGGCGGCGGACCGGCTGCGCCGCTTCGTCGCCTCGTTCACCGCCCGCAACGCCCCTCGGGTCGTTCTCCTCACCGGCGGCGAACCGCTCCTTCGCCCCGGCCTGACCGCAGAACTCGCCGCGCTGGCCCGCGCGGCGGGCACCCGTACCGCCCTGCTGAGCGGCATGTTCTTCGCCCGGGGAGGCAGGCCCGTGCCGGCGCGGATCATGCGGGCGGTCACCGCGGCCGACCACTTCTCGGCCAGCCTCGACGTCCACCACGAGCGCGAGGTGCCGCGCGCCGACGTGTTCGCCGCCGTCCGGCGGATCCTCGACGCGGGGGTGCCCGCGAGCTTCCACCTGACCGGGACGGGCCCCGACGACCCGTACCTCGCCGACGTCGTCTCCGCCGTCCGCCGCGAGTTCGCCGACCGGGTCCCGATGCTGGTGAACGACGTCCGGCCGGTCGGGCGCGCCGCATCCTGGGCCGGCGCCGCCACCCGGCCGGACACCGACGGAGGCGCGGCCGTGCCCTGCCCGATGGCCGCCTGGCCGACGGTCGCCTTCGACGGCACGGTCGTGGCCTGCTGCAACCAGCAGACGGTGGACGACCGGCCCGTGCCCGCCCACCTGCTCCTCGGGCACGTCGCCGAGGACGACTGGGAGACGGTACGCCACCGCTGCCTCGGCTCCCCCATGCTGCGCCTGCTCCGCGTCGTGGGGCCGGGGCACCTCATGGCCCGGTACACATCCGGGGCGCCCGACTGCGGCCGGTGCGCGACCTGCCGGACCCTCGCCGACCGGTCCGAGGTCCTGGCGGGAGCCGGACGGGACGGCGCCGGACCCGTCGGCGAACTCCTCGACCGCCACTCCACGCACACCCAACTGGCGGCAGGTCCCGTCGCGTTCGTCCACCGCAACGGTGTCTCCGCATACGCCGGCCTGGTCTCCCCCACCGACGGCGGAGGCCGGCCATGACCCTCTCTGCCCACAGGACCGCACCCGGCCGCGCCCCGGCATCGTCCACCGCCTCCGCCGTGCTGCGCACCAGGCTCGGACTCGCCGTGCCCACCCTGCAGGCCGCCTGCGCGGCGCTGTGGCAGCCCGCCGGACTGCGCCCGCGCTACCTCCGTTACCTCACCGCCATGCACGCGCTCGTCCAGGCGTCCGTCCCGCTCATGGAACTGGCCGCCCGCCGCTGCGCGGAGACCCCCGGTGATCCGCTCGCCGACCGGCTGGGCCGTTATCTCGCCGCGCATGTCGAGGAGGAACGCGACCACGACGCCTGGCTGCTCGCCGACTTCGCCGTAGCCGGCGGCGACCCGGCCGCGCTCCTCGCGGCGCAGCCGCCGACCGCCGTCGCCGAACTCGCCGGCGCCCAGTACTACTGGATCGAGCACCACCACCCGGTTGCCCTGCTCGGATACATCCTCACCCTGGAGTGCAACGCGCCCTCGCCCCGGCTGGCCGCGCGGCTCGCACGGGACACCGGGCTGCCCCCGGCGGCCTTCCGCACGGTGCACGAGCACGCCGCACTCGACGGCGGGCACGCGGCCGATCTCGACGCCCTGCTCGACGAACTGCCGCTGACGCCTGCGCAGCTCACAGCGGTGGCCGTCAGTGCCCTCCACACCGCAGACGGGATCACCCGTCTGTTCGTCGGGCTTACTGCATCTGGAGACCAGTGATGACCAATCGGCAGCACATCCTGCACCGACTGCAGGAGGCGGGCTTCGTCCTCGACGCCTTCACCGAGGAGCAGCAGGAGGTCCTGGAAGGGCTCAGCCCGCAGGAGCTCTCCCTGCTCCTCGACATCAAGAACCGGCTCGACGAGGTCGGGCCCGAGGTACAGGCCCACGCCGAGATCGCCGGCGGCGCACTGTTCTGACCCCACCCCGGAAACGCGGGCGCCCCCCGTACGAGGCGCCCTGTCCGTCCGACGATCTCGCTGAAGGTGGACCGGCATGTCCTGCACCTACTGCCGCCAGTCGTTGCCGCCCGGCGCCCGGTTCTGCCCGTCCTGCGGCACGCCGTGTGCCGGCGCCCCGCAGGGACCGGGGGGCACGCCACAGGAGGGCCGCAAGGTGGTCACCGTCCTGTTCTGCGACATGGTCGGATCCACCGCGCTCTCGGGCGCCCTCGACCCGGAGACCCTGCGCGGCGTGACCCTGCGCTACTTCGAGCTGATGCGCCATCAGATCGAGACACACGGCGGCACACTGGAGAAGTTCATCGGCGACGCCGTGATGGCCGTGTTCGGCGTGCCGACCGTACGGGAGGACGACGCGCGACGCGCCCTGGCGGCCTCTCTGGGCATGCTGGCGGCACTCGAAGAGCTCAACGCCGACCTCGACGCCGCACTCGGGGTGCGCCTGGGCGTCCGGATCGGCATCAACACGGGCCGGGTCGTCGCAGGAGCCGACTCCTCCGCACGGCAGGCCCTCGTCTCCGGCGAGACCGTCAACATCGCCGCCCGGCTGGAACAGAACGCAGGCCCCGGCGAGGTGCTGATCGGCCCGGACACCCTCCTCGCCGCCGGCCCCACCGTGCAGGCCCAGGAGGTCGGCGCCCTCACGCTCAAGGGCAAAGCGGACCCGGTCACCGCCCACCGCCTGCTGGGCCTCGGCGAGGACGACCCCGTGTCGCTGCGCCGCTTCGACCTGCGCTTCGTCGGGCGGCGGCGCGAACTGGCGGCACTCGACGAGGCGTTCGCCGACACGGCGGCAGGCGGTGGCGCCCGGCTGGTCACCGTCTCCGGCGAGGCCGGGCAGGGCAAGACCCGGCTGGTCCGCGAGTGGCTGGAACGCACCGGCCCCTCCGCCCTCGTGCACGGCTCCGGACGCTGCCGGACCTACGGCGGCCGGGGCAGCCTCGGACCGCTCGCCGACGCACTCGCCGACCTGCTCCCCCCGCCCCACCGCCCCGCACCGCCCCGCACCGCCCCGCTCGCGGGCACCGGGCCGGGCACACCGCCGACCGACAGCCCCTGCCCGTGCGACCTGCACCGCACCACCGCTCCGGCAGAGCGTGCCGCCCTCTCCGAAGCCCTGGCCGTGCTCGACAGCGGCCTGCTGCTCGACGGCACACCCAACCCGTCCGTGGACGACACCTGCGGCGCACTCCTCCGGGTGCTCACCGCACTCGCCGCCCGGCAGCCGGTGGTCCTCGTCGTCGACGACTGCCAGTGGGCCGGTCCGCTGCTGCTGGACGTACTCGACCGGCTCGTCGACCGGCTCGGCCGCGCCGCCGTCCTCCTGATCTGCCCGGCACGCCCCGAAGCTGCCGAGACCTGGTCCGCCTCCCGACGGACCGCGGTGACCCTCACCGGCCTGTCCCCGCAGGAGTGCACGCGGCTCGCCGCCGAACTCGTCGCCGGCGCCGACCACGACCCGGACGGCTCGGCCCTGCTCGAACGCACCGGCGGCAACCCGCTCCACCTGGAGCACCTGCTCTCCGCACTCGACGGCGGTGACGGGGAGGGCGGCGGGCAAGCCCCCGAACTGCCGCCCACCGTGCAGGCGCTCCTCGGCGCACGGATCGACGCGCTCTGCGCCGCGGACCGCAGCACCCTCGACCTCGCCGCCGTGCTGGGCCGCGAGTTCACCGTACACGAACTCACCGACCTCGCCGGCCGCAGCACGCAGGGCCGGGCCGGCCAGGACCCGCCCCCACTGCGTCCCACACTGGTCGGACTCAGCCGCCGCCGCCTGATCGAGCCCGCCTCCCGGCCCGTTGCCGACCCCACGTCGTTCCGCTTCACCAGCGGGCTCGTCCAGGAGGTGGCCTACCAGTGCATGTCCAAGCGCACCCGCTCCGACCTGCACGCCTGCGCCGCAGCCCTCCCCTCGGTCCGCACCGCCGGCCCCGCGGGCATCGGCTACCACCTCGAGCTCGCCCACCGTTACCGGCGCGAGCTCGGCATCACCGACGCGGACACCGAGAGGCTGCGCCGCGGCGCGGCGGAGTCCCTCGCCGAGGCAGGTGGCCGTGCCCTCGACCGCTCCGACCTCCTCCGCGCGGAGCACCTGCTCTCCCGCGCCGCCGCCCTGAACCAACCCGGGGAGCCCGCCGCGGTACCGACCACCCGCAGGCTCGGCGAGGTCAACCTCGCCCTCGGCCGCGCCGAACAGGGCCGCGCCCTGCTCGGCGCTGCACTCGCCGCAGTCGAGCACCCCGCGGAGAGCGCCCACGCCCGGCTCGCCCTCGCCGTGGACGCGGGGCCCGACGCCCACGCCGTACCGCAGGCGGCGCTGGCCGTCCTGCCGGTCTTCGAGGCGGCCGCGGACGACCTCGGCCAGGCACGCGCCTGCCTGCGCCTGGCCCAGCACCATCAGGGCCTCGGCCGGCACGGCGATGCCGACCGGCTGCTGCTCCGGGCGCTGCGCCACACCATCCGGGCCGACGCCGAACCCGAACGCGCCGCCGCTCTGGGCGCGATGGGCATCTCCCTGTGGCGGGGGCCCGAGCCGGTGCCGTCCGCCGTGGACCGTTGCCGCTCCCTCCTCGCCGACCACGGCCGGGGTCGGCGCACCGTGCAGGTGACGCTCAACTGCCCACTGGCCGTCCTCCTCGCCCTGCGGGACGAGCACGAAGCCGCCCGCGAACACCTCGCGCTCGCCGGCCGGCTCGCCCGCGAACTCGGCTTCGCCGAGGCCCGGATCTTCCTGCCGCTCTTCGGCGCGGCCGTGCACTCCGCCGCCCGCGAGCACGGCACGGCCCTCGACCTGCTCGGCGAGGCCGCCCTTGCCGCACGGGCCCTGGAAGCCGAGTCGCTGCTGCGCACCGTCAACCTGGAATCCGCCCGGCTCCTCCTGGACACCGGCGACACCGGCGAGGCCCGCCGCGTTCTCGGTGCAACGGCCGCTCCGCCCGACGGCGGCCCCGACACCGAGACCGCGGACCACGACGGCCTGCAGGCACGCCTCGCCGCGGGCCGCGGCGACGCCGGCCGTGCCCTGCGACTCGCCGCGCGGGCCGTCCGGAGCGCGGACCGGACCGACTCCCCCCTGGTACGGGCCCAGGCAGCACTCGACACAGCCACCACCCTGCAGCTGCTCGGCCGCGGCCCGGAGGCGGCGGCCGCCGCCGCCCGCGCCGGCCGGTGGTTCGGCGCGAAGGGGCACCTGCCCGGCGTCCGGTGGGCCGCCGCCTTCCAGCCGGCCGACAGTACCGCCGCACCCGGCGGCCACGCGCCCGGCGCAGGACCGAACCCGCACGTGCGCAGAAGGGAAGTCACCACATGACCCCCACGGCCCCCACCGGGGACGGCAGGCTCACCTGGAGTCTGCGCGGCAGGAGCCCCCAGGACATCACCGTCACCGCCGACGGCGTGCCGGCGGGCCTGCAGCAGCAACCGCTCCAAGGCACCGGCCGCGGTGTCCGGGTGTGTGTGGTGGACTCCGGCGTCGAACGCGACCATCCGCTCATCGGCCCGCTCGGCGGCTCCTGGGTCGCCGTCAAGGACGGCGACGGCATCGAGGTGCGTACCACCGACACCGGCGACACCTGCGGCCACGGCACAGCCTGCGCCGGGATCATCAGGCGCGCCGCACCCGACTGCGAGATCCACAGCGTCCGGGTACTGGGCGAACGCTTCTCCGGCACCGGCGACATCCTTCTTGCAGGGCTGCGGTGGGCCGTGGAGCAGGGCTTCGACGTGGTGAACCTGAGCCTGTCCACCACCCGCACCCGCTTCGCCGAGGAACTCCACGCGCTCGTGGACGCGGCCTACTTCCACCGCACCGTGATCGTCGCCTCCGCCCACAACACCCCGGTGGAGAGCTTCCCCTGGCGGTTCGCCTCCGTGATCTCCGTCGGCAGCCACCAGGAGGACGACTCCGACCTGCACCTGTACAACCCGGACCCGCCCGTGGAGTTCTTCGCCCCCGGCCAGAACGTGGAGGTGCCCTGGCTCGGCGGCACCTCGATCCGCAGCACCGGCAACAGCTTCGCCACGCCCTACGTCGCCGGGCTCTGCGCAAGGTTCCTCTCCGCGAACCCGCGGATGACGACCTTCCAGCTGAAGAACGCGCTCTACCTCTCCGCCGCCAACGTCCGTATCACCGCCCGCAGCCCCGAAGGTGCCTGATGTCCTCTGCCGCCGAGCCCGCCACACAGTCCGCCCACCCCGTCGCCCTCGAACTGCTCCAGTCGGTCGTCGACGTCGCGAGAGCCATCTTCGGCGCCCAGGCCAGCTCCGTCTTCCTCCTCGACGAGGCGACCGACGAGCTCGTCTTCCAGGCCGTCTCCGGCCAGGGAGAGGAGTTCCTCGTCGGCCGCCGGTTCCCCGCCGACCGTGGGATCGCCGGATGGGTCGCCACCTCGGGCGAACCCATGGTCGTCGACCGGCTGGCGCAGAACACCGCGTTCGACCGGACCTTCGCCAAGTCGACCCAGTACGTCCCCGACGCGCTGATGGCCGTTCCCCTCCTGCACGACCACCAGACCCTGGGCGTGCTGGAAGTCCTCGACCCTTCCCCGCAGACCCGATCCAGCCTCGACGAACTCGAACTGCTGTCGATGTTCGCCCGGCAGGCCGCAACGGCGCTGCGCCTGGTCACCCACCACCGGCCGGCCGCAGTCCGCGCGCTCACCGCCGACGACCACGTCACGGCGGCCCGCCTCCTCACCCAGCTCCAGGAACTGCTCGACGTGCCCGGTACGCCCTGAACACCCGCACCGCCGGCGCCGCCGCCACAGTTCCGCCGAGAACACCAGCACCACCGTGAACACCCGCACCACCCCCACCGCACCACCCCCACCGCACCACCCGCACCGCCGCCACCCGCACCGCCGCCACCCGCGACCCGACGCCTGAAGGAGCAGCATTGACACCGTCACCCGCCACCTCATCCGCTCCCCTCCAGGCCGGGGACCCCGCGGTCTACGAGGAGGTCGTCCGCGCCGCGCTGCACGGCCTCGACGCCGACGACTGGACGCTCTCGCCCTCGCCACTGTGGTGGTACGTCTCCCGGCCCACGGCGGTTCTGCGTGAGCAGGGTTGGAAGATCCACGTCCCGGCCACTCCGCTCTCGGCACCGACTGTGCTCTCACGAGTCGCCGGGGTGCTCGTCGGCGAGCGGGTTCCGTTCAAGTTCGCCAGGACGCCCCGCCTGCTGACCGACCTCGTGGCGATGGACCAGGAGCGCGGCAGCGGGGGCAAGTTCGTGACCGTCTACCCGGCGGACGACGAGCAGTTCCGGCGGCTCGCCGCGGCGCTCCACCGGGCGACCGCCGGCCTCGCCGGGCCGAGCATCCTCTCCGACCTGCCCTACCTCCCCGGCAGCCTCGTGCACTACCGCTACGGGGTCTTCCGCGGCACCGGCCGGCTCACCGTCGACGGCACGGTCGAGCCGATGCTCCGCGCCCCGGACGGCGGCCTCGTCCGCGACCGCAGGCAGGCCCGTTTCGCACCTCCGGCCTGGGCCGTCCCGCCCCTGCCGTACCCAGCACCCGCATCCGGCCCCTCACCTGCGCCCGGCCGGCCCGCGGCCGTCCTCCTGGGCGATCGCTACGAGGTCCGGTCGGCGCTCCGCCACTCCTACCGCGGCGGGGTCTATCTCGCCACGGACCGCGTCACCGGGCAGGACGTCGTGGTCAAGGAGGCCCGCAGCCACGTCGGGGCGACCTTGACCGGCACCGACGCGACCGACCTGCTGCGCCACGAGGCCGCGGTGCACGCGCGCCTCGCCGGGTCGGGTATCGCCCCCGAGGCGCACGGGCTCCTCACACAGGGCGGCCACCACTACCTGGTGCAGGAGCGCGTGCCGGGCCGCACCCTGCGTCGCTGGACGGCCGAGCACCTCGACGCGGGCCGCACCCCGCCCACGGACACCGTCGGCGAGCTGGCCCGCGTCGTCGCGCAGGTGCACCGGCTGGGCCTGGTGCTACGGGATCTCTCTCCGGACAACGTCATGGTGACGCCCGACGGCGAGGTGCGGCTGATCGACCTGGAAGCCGTCACCGAGCCGGGCGCCGAGGTGCGGACCGTCCGTACGCCGGGCTACTCCGCCCCGGAGACACCCGGCGGTGGGGCTGTCGGACCGGCGCCCGGTCCGGAGGCGGACTTCTACAGCCTCGGGGCGGTGCTCCTCCACGTGCTGACCGGCGCCGACCCCGTGTTCGCACCGGACCGGCCGGCCCTCCGCGGCCACGACGAACGCCTCGCCCTGCTGGTGGACTCCGTCCTGCCGGACGGTCCGGAGACGCGTTCCCACCGGCAGGCCGTACTGGCCATGACGGCCGAGGACCCCGCCGCGCGCTGGGGCCCCGACCGGCTGCGGGCACACCTCGTCCGGCCCCGGCCCGTGCCGCGCGCGGCGGCGGCCCCCGCACCCGTGCCGGCGGCCACCGACCGGATCCTCGACGACGGCCTCACCTGGCTCCTGGACAACATGGCCCCGGCCGGCCAGGAGCGGCTCTGGCCCGCCGGGCCATCCGGTGAGCGGACCGACCCGCTCAACGTGCAGCACGGTGCCGCCGGGGTGCTCGGCGTCCTCGCCGAAGCCGGCCGGCACAGCACCGACCCACGGCTGCACGCCGGTGTCGCGCAGGCCGCCCGCTGGATCACCGCCCGTACGGCGGGGCCGGACCCACACCTGCCGGGCCTGTACTTCGGCCGCTCCGGCACCGCATGGGCCCTGCTCGACGCGGCCCGGCTGCTCGACGACGAGGCCCTGACCGGCCACGCTGTCCGGCTCGCCCGCGCCGTTCCGGTGCGGTGGCCCAACCCGGACGTCTGCCACGGGGTGGCCGGAGCGGGCCTCACCCAGCTGCACTTCTGGCAGGTCACCGGCGAGCCAGGATTCCGTGTCCGCGCCGTCGCCGCCGCCGAGCACCTGCTGGCGGCCGCAGTGCCGGGCCACGCGGGCACGGTCTGGCCCGTGCCGCGGGGTTTCGACTCGGACCTCGCAGGGATCGCCCACTACGGTTTCGGCCACGGCGCCGCCGGAATCGGCACCTTCCTCCTCCTGGCCGGTCTGGCCGCCGGGCGTGACGACTTCGTGGCCGCCGCGCAGCAGGCCGGTGCGACGCTGCTGGCCGCAGGCCGCCTGCAGGAGGGCGCCGCGGGCTGGGCCGCGGACGACCGCCGCCCCGACGCGCCGACCCATGCGCCGCACTGGTGCAGCGGTGCGTCCGGGATCGGCACCTTCCTCATCCGCCTCTGGCGGGCCGGCGGCGATCCGCGCCACCGGGAGGCCGCCGAGGCGGCAGCGGTCGCCGTCCACCGAGGGCGGCACCGCGCTTCCCCGGCCGCGTGTCACGGCCTCGCGGGCGACGCGCAGTTCCTGCTCGATCTCGCCGACGCCCTCGACGAACCCCGTTACCGCCGCCACGCGCACGAGCTTGTCGCCTGCGTGCATGCGCGGCACGTCCTCCACGAGGACCTGATGCTTGTCCCCGACGAGACCCTGACCGGGGTCAGCGCGGCCTTCAACACCGGTCTGGCAGGGGTGCTCGGCCTGATGGTCAGGCTGCGGCACGGCGGGGCACGACCGTGGCTCCCCACCGGGGAGTCCCGACCCGCGCGAAGGGAGGTGATTCGACATGACGACTGACGTGAACGCACTGCAGCAGCTGGAGCTCGACGCTCTGGTGGACGACGGCTGGATCTGCCCCATCATCAGCTGCTGGTCCAGCGGCTGGTCCGACCCGGCGGAGCAGTGACCTGCCCAGCCGTGAACGCCCGACGGCCGTCGCCCCGCACCGGGGCGGCGGCCGTCGCCCTCGGCCGAACCGGCACCGCGTCCTGCGGCGCAGCGGTGCAGCGGTGCAGCGGTGCAGCGGTGCAGGTGAAGCATGCCCGGTCTCCCGCCGGCCCGGGTGCGCCCGACATCGTCGGACTGAGCCCGCCCCCCCTGCCCGCCGCGCGCTGAGCGGACGCGAATAGTGAGCCCCGGAAACGTGAACGACGTCTGCGCGTACGAGCGCTCACGGCTCACGTCCTTGCAGGACGATCCGGGTCTTGGGCGGATGCGGTTGCGGCCCGGCCTCCTCCGTCCCGCCGCCGTGAGCTGCACTGATTTTCGTGGAGTCCTTGAAGCCTGGGTTACGATCCAGGCGTAAGGAGAACTACAGCAGTGCCAGCACCCCGGAAGTACCCCG
>NZ_JBIAWP010000036.1:0-31024 GCF_042895785.1 Streptomyces sp. NPDC001380
ACCGGCCGAATACGAAGCCAGCTACTACCTGACAGCCACGAAACCCCTGGTCACAGCCACACCATAGAGTCTCCGACCAAGCCGGTGCGGTTCACTTCGTGGAGATTCTCGATGTCCTGACCAGCATGGCAAGGACAGGTCGGTTGGGCCCGGTGTTCAGCGGAGCCGATTGGAATGATGTGACCGCAGCACTCGGCGAGCCGTGGGACATCGGCACAATGAGCCGGAACGGAAAGTGGCCGCGGCTCTTCGCCTACGGAGATCTCGAGCTGAGTGTCTGCCGCTGCCGCAAGGTTTCCCTCATCTGCGTCCAGACCTGGCGTGACGTCGTCGAGCTCCCCCCGTCGGTTGTCGGGGGGGGGCGGGCACCTTCCCGGCAGGGCTCAAGCACGCGGACGTCGTTTCCAGCTTGGACAGGGCCGGCTGTTCCTGGGAGCCCTACACCCCGTTGACCTTCGGCGACCAGTGCTCGCTCGTAGCGGTCGCCTCAGGAGCGAACTTCACCTTCGAGATCCCCGAGGGCGAGGAACCCGTGCTGAACGTCATGAGTCTGCCCAGCGACGGACACGACTGCTCCGCACGGACCGCAGGACAAGATCACTGACGCGAAGCGCCGTCGAAGCTCGTGAACGTTCATCACCCCAGAGATCGCTAACCGCCGCTCAAACTGGTCAACAAACGCTGCCACTGAAGGTGAACGAAGCCACGGCGCACCTGCCCCGCCTGCGGCCGCGACGCCGGATACGTCATCCCCCGCTCGCTCGGCTGCTGCTGGCCCTGCTCCGGCGAGGCCGCCCAGGCCGTTTCCTGATCAGGCCGATATCGCCCCGCCGAGGCCCCCGCCGGCCCCCGCCGCCAGGGGCCTCGCGCACGCCCGCGCGCGTGACAAGGACGACGGTCTCAAAAGTCTCACCGACCGGTCGCGCGCGCCCGCGCGCAGGTCGGTCCGGATAGTCCGGCTCGCATCCGCGCAGAGGGATGGGCCGACCGGTGGCCGCTGTTTCGGGGGCCCCCGAAACCGGAGCGCCACCCACGCCGGCGGGGTCGCGAGTTGGACCGATTGGACCGACCTACGTGCGCGTATGCGCGCGCGTGGGACGGTCCAGGTATTCCAGCCCCGCGGCAGTAGGTACTGCACGCAGCAGGCGCGGCAGGGCTACCGGTGCAGCTGCCCGATGTCCGCGCGGACTTGCTCGGCCAGGCGGTCGTCGTCCTCGTCGACCAGGCGGCGGACCAGGGTGCGGACCACGTCGGCGATCGCCACGTCGGAGACCTCCGGGACGTCGGCGGCGGAGGTCGTCCACCACTTCAGCTTCCGGTGGAGTTCCGGGGTTAGATCGACGGTGATCCGGACCGGCTTCGTGCGGATTTCGGCGGCGCGGAGCGGGGGCGTCGTCCTGGCGGCTAGCGGCGGCCCGCATCATCCGTGCCTCGCGCTCGGCGGCGGTCTCCCGGGCGCTCATCGGGCCTCCTCGCGGTCCAGCAGCTCGGTGGCGAGTTGGTCGTAGGCGGTGCCGCGGGCGTCGACCGGCCCTCCGAAGGACTGGGCGTAGACCTCGCGGCGCGGGATGGTCGTGGTCAGCACGTCGTGGCCCTGGGCTGCGAGCACCCGTCGGGCCATGGGGCCGGAGGCGGCGCCGGTGACCACGCGGTTGAGCAGGACGCTGGTGCGGGCGCCGTCGGCGCGCAGCGGCTCCAGGTTGTTTGGCTCCCGGCGGATGGGCGCCATGCGGTCCAGCTCGATCCCGGCCGGGGCGACCGGCAGCACCAGCTCGCGGGCCCAGCGCATGGCGGAGCGGGGGATGCCGGCGTGGTCCTCGATCTGCGGGACGTCCACGATGACGGCGTCGCGGTCGCCCGCGACGCCGGGCACCCGGCGGTGGAGCTCCTTCACCGGCAGGCCGGCCACCCGGAAGGGGAAGCCGTCGGCGAGGTCGGACCAGCGCAGGGCGGAGGCAGTGGGGTCGGCGTCAACCAGGAGGACGCGCAGCCCCGGGCGTGGAGGGCGTAGGCGAGCCAGACCGCACTGATCGTCTTGCCGGTGCCGGGCTTGAGGTTCACGAGAGCGATGCTGAGCACCCCCCGCGACACCACCGACGCCCGGCCGCGCGGCGGCAGAGGGGCGCAGCATTGCAGTACCGCAGTATCCAAACCGCGCACAGCGGTGGAGTGCTGCAGTACCGCAGTACCTACAGAGCGTCCTCACTGCCATCGCCGTCAACGTCGAGTGCCTCAGCCGCCAGCCCGCAGGCGAAAGCGCGCCCCCACGGCCACCGACCGCCTTCCAGGAGTACTGCGACCAGTAGGGAATCCTGCGCCTGATATCCTGGCGCGCGATCAGTTGACGCAGGCGGCGACTAGGATCCCCGACAGAGTCAAGCTGAGATGCGCATGCATCTTGTGGGGGGCCCACAGCGCTGGAAGCATTCGGATGCTCAGCCAAAGGCGCCATATCAGGGCATTCGGAGGAACCGTGTTTGGAAGATTTGGGGCACCGGAGCTGATACTGCTCCTGGTTCTGGCCATAGTTCTGGCCATACCGGTCGTCGTAGTCATCGTTGTCGTCCGACTTGTTCGCCGTAAGGCGCAACCCCAGACCAACGCAGTGGCGTGGCCCCAGCCCCAGCCCCAGCCACAGCGGCACGGTCCGGCCGACCGGCAGGAGCCACAGGAGCCGCAGGGGCGACAGGGGCCGGAATAGCCGGGCCGCGTGTGCACTGCGCTGAGGCTTTTCCAATCTCACACTGAGGTGGCGAGCTCCAGGGCAGGGACGCCCTCAGGGTTCAGGCAGCCACACTGGGCCTTTCCGATTGGTGAATGTCAGCTAAGGGGTGTGGAGGATGCGGTTCTTGGCCGCTGCTGGCGGGGCGATAGGTGGCTGGGTCCTGTGGTGGGTAGTGTTCTTCGCGCCGCTGCCGTTGGTGCCGCGTTTCGAGATGCCGCACCAGGTAGTGGTGAACGGTACGCAAACCCTGGTGCTGCCGAATCTGTTCGCCATCGTGTCGCTTGTGGTGTGCTTCTTCGCATTCCCGGTAGTCGGAGCGCGGACAGCAGCCGAGGCAACGGTACGGCGCTAACACTCCGGCAGGTGTGTTGCTCAGAGACTCGCGTGGAGGCGCTTTCGACCTTGTCCGGGGCGGTGAACAGCTGGAGCCGGAAGGCAGCCGAGCCGCCGCATTCCGTGGTAGGCCGGAACATGTGGTCGTCGACAGCGCGGCGGCGGGGGCGACCGGTTCCAGGAGCGCCCGGGCCTCCGGGGGGCGTGGGCCGGTCCGGTCCCTGGGGCGGCTGGGGAGGGGTGGGGTCCTGCGTCTGGTCGGCCGTGGACCGATCATGGCGGGCCGGATCCGCGGGCGACGGCAGCCCCGCCCATTCCGGCCCCGGGGAACATGATCGCGCCCGACGGTGGGATGCCCGCCCGCTGCTCCCGGTGCGACCACTGCGCAGTCAAGCGCGACCGGCGGGGAGTAGCCGGCGGCGGCCCGGCCGCGGGGACGGACAGCTCCCCGGCCGGGCCGCGTGCGTCACCGTTTGCGTTTGCCCTTGCGCTTGCCCTGCTGGTTGCGGATGCGGAACGCGGCCCCGCTGAGCACGGAGGCCACCGTGGTGGCCTCGGGGGCGCTGGCCTTGCCGGAGAGCACCAGGACGGCCACCAGGACGACGAGGGCGTAGAGGGGGAGCTGTACGGCAAGCCCCGAGCCGGTGCGGCGGCTGATGCGGCGGCTGATGCGGCGCTTCTTCGTAGGCGTGGTCACTTGAGGGTCCTCCGTGAGGTGCGGGCCACGGCTGCGGCCGGGCACTCCTCACAGTGCTCACGAGGATTTCTGTCGCATACGCTCCTCCCGGCGCCCCGGCGGCCTCACGGTGCAGTACCGCCGTGCCTACTGCTCCGCCTTGCTCCCGGGGCCGAGGAGGCGCCGCACCGAGGCCGCGCCAGCCGCACGGGGGTGCTGGCCCGCCCCGCGGGCGGGCACCAGCGGCGAGCACGTGATCACCCGGCTACTTTGCGGCTGGTGTCTGAGCTAGGACTCCAGGGCCGTCGATGCGTCCCGTCCCGGTCGTCATTTCCCCCTTGGAGCGCCACGGGCGCCTGTCGGGTCGCCGTTCGCGTATCCGGGGGTCGGCCCGCAGTTGCCGCCGGCGTGCGCGCCACGCATCCGGCCGCGTTCCTTTCCGCCGCGCGGCCGCTGCTCGGAGCGTGACCGAGGGTCGGGCTGTGCGTTGCCCAGTCCATGGAGCATCCCGACGCCCCCGAGCTGGGCACTGCCCTGGTCCACATCACCGCTGCCGACCCGGCCCATGCCGAGGTCGTCGCGCGGTTCCTGGAGGACGCGTTCGGCGGCACCCGGCCCGTCTCCTACCCGCTGCCCGGGCGGGACGGCGCGCGCCTGGAGCTGGTCGTCGACGTCGTCGGCGTCGGTCTGCCCCCGCTTGCCGAGGCCTGATTCCGCCGCTTCTGCGGCCCCCGTCGTCCAGGGTTGGGGGCCCTGGACAGTGGCGCGGCGGCCCTGCTGACCTGCCCGGATCGGTGTCGGTGTGTCCCCATTTGATCGATTCTGAAAGTAACAGCACGGGTGCTGTCCGTAATATTTGCTGGGTCGCGGCTGCACGTTTGGCCCCTGTCGAGCGCTTGTATGGGTGAAGGAGGACGACCTCCGGCGCCGCAGGGGGTTCGGCGCTTCCCGACAGATGCATTGGGGAGGGCACATGAGTCAGGAGACCGCGCTGCGGCTGCTGGAGTACGCCGCGGTGGCCAGGGTGCTGGTGCCGGACGCCCGTCGTCTGGTGCGCTGCGCCCTGACCGCGGGGGTGCGGATCGGTATCACCGGCCTGATCAGCTCCGGTCAGCGTCCGGAGCCTCCGCCGGCGTCCGCCGAGCTGCTGAAGGAGGCGCAGTGACGGACGGCTGGTCGGAGCAGACGGATCCGGGAGAGACTGCGCCGGTGGACGGGGGGCCCCGCACCCACCGGGCCTCCTACTGGGCGTTCCACTGCGACAAGCGCACGGACTACCTCCGCTATGCCTACCTGCAACTGGGGTCAGATGCGGATGCGGAAGAGGCCGTGGACGCCACCTTCGACAAGCTGGCGGACAAGTGGGAGCAGATGCTGCGCATGGAGAACCTGGAGGGGTACGCCTGGACGGTGCTCAAGCGCCGGATCGCGGACCTCCTGCGCAGGCGCAAGCGCCAGCCGACCCTGGTCGACACCGCCACCTTCGAGGCCGTGGCGCGCACGAACTGCACCGACCAGTTCAGCGCCCTCGAGGACAGCATGGACCTGTATGCGGCGGTCAACGCGCTGCCCGAGCGGCAGCGCGACGCGTTCATCCTGCGGCACACCTTGGACCACAGCACGGCACAGACCGCCGCGCTGATGGGAGTGGAGGAAGCAACCGTGCGCTCGCACCTGAGGCAGGCTCGCCGGCGCCTGGCCCACGTGCTGGGAGTGGAGTGCACCGACAGCATCGCGAATGGGGAGAAGACACCATGACCGAGCCCGACATCACCCGCCCCAAGCGCACCCTGGGCCAGTTCCTCGCACGGGCCCGCGTCCTGGACCGCTACGCCACCTACGACCTGGCCGAAGCCGAGCGCCGCCTGGCCCTCCGCCAGGCGGCCCGGCGCCGCTGCACCGTCCACGGCGGCGGCCAGGGCCCGGCGGAGCAGCGGGCCGGGGCGTGGCTGCCCACCGCCTGGACCAAGCCGGACGCGGCCGACATCGAGGATGCAGAGAGGGCGCGGTGGGACTTGGAGGCTGTGAGCCTGGTGGTGCTCTACGAGCCGAAGGCCGGGACGCGGCTGGAGGACTTCATCCAGGCCGACTACACCGACCGCACCGGCGCCCGGGTCTTCGCCTGCCTGCTCCACCTGGCCGGGCACCGGGACGGGGCCCGGTTCTGGTGGCAGTTTGCGGCGGGCGCCGGCGACTACGCCGCCGAGTACTGCCTGTTCCTGGACCATGCCCGGCGAGGCGAGTACCAGGACGCGGACCACTGGAGCGGCCAGCTGCGCGATCACGGTTTCGCCCCCGACGAGCACTGGGGGGACCGGGCGTCCGTGCCCCTCATTATCGACGACGCGCCGGCCGTGGCCGCCCGCATCACCGAGCAGGTCGACCCCGACCTCGGGCCTGTGCCGCTGCCGCAGCCCGACCTGGTCGAGGGATTCCGTGAGCTGACGTCCGCGGCTTCTCGGCTGAACTGAAAGGTCTGCTTCCTGCAGCGGCGGCACTCCGCGCGCCCGTGCGGCGGGCCCCCGGCCAGGCGAATCGGCCAGGCGAATCGGCCGGGGGCCCCGCCGCGTCCGCCGCTGACGCCCCAGCCCGATGCGGAGCGGAGGGCTTCCGGATGGCGGCCGCAGTGAAGGTGCGGACGGCATCGACCCGGCCCACCCGGGTGGCGCCGACTACCTCGGCAGCACGGCCCGTCGGCCGGCGGCGGACCGCTCCCGGTGCGGGCTCGGTGCCTCACCGCTCGACCCGTCGCTGTACCGGACGACGCAGCGCTGTCCCGGCTGTGCCGGGCACTGCGTGCAGGGGAGGGCGAGCCAGGCGGTGTCCGGGTCGGCGCCGGGGGCGAGACGCCCGCGCTCCGCAGGAGGCGCCAGGTCCTGGCTGCGGGGTGGGGACGGCTTCGACGGCCTCTTCGGGCGGTCGGGTGTCGCCTTCGGATCGCACGCCCCGTGCACCGGCTTGCCCCGTGCCCAGCGGTCGTTGCTGTACAGGGTGGGCGACTCCGTGACCGGGTGACCGCACATCGCGCAGATCAGCGGGCCGCGCTTGCGAGACGGACGCGGCGTGCGCTGGGACTTCTGTGCGGGGACGACCTCCGTGGTTCCGTCTGCCTGGGTCACGGTGACCTCGGAGGCGGGGGAGACGTCGTAGGAGCGGAGGCGGGGAGTGGCGGTGTGGGTCTGCCCTCTGCGCCCGCCCCTGCCGATACGGCCGGCCATGGGCAGCAGGGTAGGGCACCGGGGGGAGCGTCATGCGCACCGCCGAGTACCGCGATTCACGGAATCAGAAGAGGGAGCCCTGTTTCGGCTCGGCGACTGGGGGCGGGGGCCCCGGCGGCCGCGGCGGGGCGTGGTCCTGCGTGCGGACGTCGCACCGGATCTCCGCGACACCCATTGCCTGCAGGAGCCGCGCGTCGCGGCGCAGCTGGTAGGCCAGCGCCTTGTGGGAGTCGCGGCAGTACCGCCGGGGCCGGCCAGGGCCCTGGTGCTCGGGCAGGGGGTCCCCGCACCACTCGCACCATCTGATCCGGCCCGTCTTGCCCATGCCGGACAGCTTCCCCCACGGCTGCGGTCGGCAGAAGGCCGGGGGACAGGGGGCCACCCGTGGGGCGGCGAGGAGGGCGGAGCCCCCGGCCGCCCGGCACGCCCGCCGGCGGGCATGGCAGCATCACCCGCACGCGCTGAAAGGAGACCCGGCCCCGTGGCCCTGCCCGACCGTCCCGACCTGTCCGGCCCTGGAGTCCTAGCTCAGACACCAGCCGCAAAGTAGGTCGCGGGTAGCCGGACAAGCCCCGTTTCCTGTCCTGGGCGTCGTTGTTGGTCTGAACGAGTGATCGAGGCCAAAGGGGCGGGTGTGCGGCAAGAGTGGTCGCCAGAGGAACTGTTGGCGAACTGGACGCTGGTAGATGGCGACTGGGACCTGGTGGCGAACAAGAGCGGGACGACCCGGCTCGGCTTCAGCCTCTTGCTGAAGTTCTTCGAGCTGGAAGGCCGGTTCCCCGATGTGCTGGAAGAGGTCCCGTCGGCCGGTACGAGATCCACGCCCACACCGAGCGGTGCGACCAGCGGGCGGCCGAGCGGGGCGAGTACGGCCCCGACGAACTGGTGCCGCCGCGGTGAAGGCCGCGCCCCCGCTCGGACGGTTCCGGTCGGGGGCGCGGCGCTACTTGCTCCCGGCCAGGTCGGAGATCAGTGCGCGGGCCGCGGCCTTGGTCAGCCGCCGGATCATCGTCTCGGTCCTCTCGCGGGGCTTCGGCGCGGGCAGGTCCGCCTTCGCGGCCGCCGCGGTGTACGCCTCCACGAAGCGGGCCCGGCCGGCCTGCTCGGCGAGGGAGGAGAGGTAGCGGCGCTGGGGGTCGGTCGCCGGTTCGGTCTTCGCGGCTGCGGCCCGCGCCTTGCTCTGCGCCCGGACCTGCTCCCAGTGCGCACGCTCGGCGGCCTTCGCCTCGGGGCTGCGGTCGATGACCCGGACCGTCTCGTACCAGCTCTGCTCTCCGGGCTCGCCGGTGACGGCCTGCCAGAGCGCGTTCGTGGTCAGCCGCTCCTCGTCTACGCCCTCGGTCAGCTCGGGGCCGACCAGGGCGACGAAGCCGCTGCCCTCGCGGACGACGGTGAAGCCGGCGGGGACGGCGTGCGCGGCCACCCAGTCCTGGCCGCAGCCGCAGCGGGCGTGGTAGCGGCTCCACTTCGTTCGGAGCGCCTCGTACACCAGGCGGTCGCCGTAGTGCGTGGTGTCGCGCGTGAAGCCGGACATGGCGCTCCCCCTATTCTCCAGCCGGGACCGTCTGCGTCCCGGCGTCCCGCAGCGGCGGTTGCTTCTCGATCGTCCGGGCGGCCGCGTTCCACACCCACCGCTCGGCGGTGAGCCACAGGTCGGGCAGGACCATCTCGTCGGATACGTAGGGCTCGCTGCTCTCGGGGTGCGCCTTGATGCTGCTGGAGACCATCGGGCGGGGCTGCCAGCCGGCGAAGCCCACCAGCACCGCGGTGACGGCCCCGGGCGGGATGCTCCGGTAGTGGTGCCCGTCGTCACCGGAGACCGGGGCGGGGAGCCGCCACTCCCGCTCGTGGGTCCAGTCCGCGCGGCGCACGCCGTCCGTCTCCACACTGACCACCCAGTGCCGCAGCTTCTCCGGGAAGGTGTCGGCGACCCTGCGGGGGAGGTAGGCCACGGAGCCGCCGCCGGAGGCGAGGATGGTCGTGCGGTCGATCACGATCCCCCACGGTGCGAAGTGCCGGTCGGCGATGAGGTGGGCCATCTGGTCCGGCGGGCTCTCGGAAAAGCAGATCACCGGCGTAGGGGCGCCGAACGGCGCGAAGCCGAGCAGGCGCTCCTCGGCGAGGATGCGATTGAGCCGCTCCGGGGCCGTCATCCGAGCGATGTTGGCCGGCACCGTCGGTGTGGTGCTGGTGCCCGGCGGCCGCCTACAGAAGTGGATCAGGTACTCGCTCTGCGCCGGGCCGACGGGTTCCAGGCGCGGCCGCAGCCGCCGCGCGGCCGGGAGTTTCGGGGTCACGGCTTGCGCCTCCGGGACGTCGCGCGGGCGGTCACGACCTCGCCGACGCTGGACGGGGACCCACCGCGGCGCCAGGTGGACGGCTTCTGCGAGCGGTACGTCTCCCCGGACGTGACGGCCTCCCGGTTCCGCTCGAACTCCCGGACGGCGGCCCGGGTGTCCCACTCCCGCTCCCGGGCGGCGCGGGGCGCGGGGACGGCGCCGGGGCGCTTCGCGGGCTCCTTGGCGTTGCCCGCGCCGGCCTTCCGCGCCTGCGTGAGGCACCGGCCGTGGCAGTCCTTCCCCGACTTGGCCTTCTCCCGGGGCTCGCCCGCGCGGAACGGCTTGCGGCAGATGGCGCAGGACGACGCGGCGGCCCGGCGGGCCGGGGGCGTCACGGCCGGTCCCCGGCGGCGGGAAGCGCGAGCTGGCGCTGCGGCGCACGCCGCGGGGTGTCCGTGCGCTCGACCCGGACAGTGTGCGCGGCGTCGGCGGTGGCGGCGGGCAGCAGCTCGAACACCATGCGGCGGCCGGGGCCGCGCATCCCGAGTTCCGTGGGCGGCCCGGCGGTGAGGCCGGGGTCGGCCCGCACCAGGGAGAGCAGGCGGTCGAGGACCGCTCGGACGTCGTCGAGGTCGGAGCCCATGACTCGGATCTGCGCCACGGGGCGAGCGTAGTGGGCGCCCGGCCCGGGGCGAGGACGTTCCAGGCCGGACGCCGCCTCTTCACCTCACAGGGTGCGGACCGTGCCGTCCTGCATCTGGACCTGCACCGGGCAGGTGCAACTGCCGATGCGGGGCTGGCCGCACGTCGGGCAGCAGTCGCAGTAGGGGGAGCCGCCACAGTCGCAGCAGTGGTCGGGGATGACCTGGCCGGAGCCGCCGCAGTAATACGCGTGATCATCCAGCTAGTTTGCGGCTGGTGTCTGAGCTAGGACTCCAGGGCCGAGACGGCCGAGGACGCGATGGCAACGATGCGGAACCTGTTGCGCTCCAGTACCCATCGCACGTCTGGCACCGGCGCGAGCCCGCAGCGCACCTACTGAGCCTCCGAGAGGGCGGACTACGGCCCGGGTCAGCGACTGTCGCTAGCTTCCGTTACTGGGCGACCTTGCCGGTGTAGGACAGGTTGGTAACCGCGTTGTCGACATCGGATGGGGCCGAATCCTCAGCGGCGCACGTCCGGATCAGGGCGGCGAAGGGGCCGAACTGCCAGCTGTGCCTGCGGTAGAGGAGGATCTTGCGGGCCCCGTTCCGAGGGATGGTCGGCGGCAGGTGTTCGATCCCTTGGGCCGCTAGGTTCCGGGCGATCCCGTCGACCACGTGGACCTTGGCCGCGCCGGCATCCGCGAGAGCCAGCAGTTCCCGGACGGTGCGGAGCTTGACGCCGCCGGCGGCGTCTACCTCACGGGCGAGGGACTCCCACGGGGTCAGGGTCATCACGGGGCTCCCTTGGTCTCGGCCGTTGGCGGTGCGAAAGCACCGTGCGGGGATCATGTCGCACCCGGCGGCCCCGGGTGGGTGGATCAACGGTTTTCGGGGCCGAGCCTGGGCAGTGGCTCATGGAGCCGACGCGGCCGAAACAATCGCCAGGTCCCCGCCGCCGTCACGATCTTGTTGAAGTGGGCTCCTGGGATTGACCATCACCGCCGCCGTGCCCGCCGCATATCGGCCGTCCGGCGCTGCGTTCCTCCTCCCGCACGCAGACGGGGCGTGGGACCGCGCCGGGGCCGCTGATGGGGTGCACAGCTCTCTCCGGGAACCCGGGATGAGGGCGCAAAGGCTTCCGACGGGAAAGGCAAGCAAAGCGACTGTTTCACGCAAGGATCAAGTACCTGAAGTGGCAAAGATCAAGAACTGGAAAACAGGCCCTGAGCTGGGAAAACTCTCGCTCCATCAGCGATTTCTACGTCGAACTGGTCATCATGTTGTCATCGTGGCCATGTAACGACGGCTCGGGGACGCAACCACCCTTGGCGCCGACCACGGTAGCGGGCCCCCGGGAAGGCTTCAGACCGGGCATCCTGGCGCCATGCCACGGATCGTCTTCCCGCAGCCCGGCCACCCCATCCCGGACAGCGGTCTCTCGCAAGAGCGCTGCATCGAGGTGCTTCTGAACTCCTCGAAGCGACGCAACGGGGCGGTGCCCATACGCCGTTCCTTCGTGCAGCCTGCTGCCAGCGGGAACGGCGACCACACCAAAGAGCAGAGCCCGCTGAGCAAGCTGGTGGGCGCCCGCCGTGGACCGGATCTGGACCTGTACCTGCTCATGTCGGCGGTCACCACCGCCGCCCCGTTCGATGTGACCGAGCGGTCGGAGCTCTGGGCCCGATGTCTCGGGCACCACGCGCTGGGCGCGTCAGCAAGCGTCAAGATCTCTCGCATCTGGGGCCACCTGGAGGACTACGGGCTGATCACAAGATCCCAGAACGGCAGGTTCACCAGGGTCACCAAACGCATGGAGGACGGCGGCGGCGGTGTTTACCGACCGCCCAGCGGCCTGGCCGATGGGCCGCTGGAGGACATCTACTTCCGGCTCCCCTTCCAGTACTGGAGTGATCAGCTGCACAAGAGGTTGCTCCTGCCGGGCAAGGCGATGCTGCTCATATGCATGAGCCTGCGGGCTCCTGAGTTCTACATCACCGAGGCGTTTGCAGAGTGGTACGGGATCTCTCCCAAGACCATCCGCAAGGGGCGGAAGGAGCTGCTGGAGGCCGAGATCCTCACAGAGGTCGGGGTCGGCATCTATGTCAACACCTGGCTGGCCCCCCTTACGGTGTCGGCCCCCAAGTACGCCTTCGCTCCCCCCTACAACCTGAACGTCAGCAAGCGTGCCCAGCCACCCGACGGCTCCGCACCCGCCTCGGCCGAAACCACAACCGGAGAAGGCCAGGGGGTAGCCCAGGCCCCGAACAAGCTCCTGCTTCCTGCTGTGGAGTTCCTCACCAGCAAGCGTGAAGCAGGCTGAACCTCGCCGCAACGGGCGAGAAAGACGGCACTGGTCGCCGCCAAAAGGCGGCGGCCCCCTGTTCCCGCAGGGAGCCGCCAGGTGAAGAAACCAATCGCTCGACCATCAGGAGGAGCCATCAGCAACACTAATGAGGCTACGGGTCAGCCCCGGAAGCCGTCGACCCTGACCGCCACGTGGAAGTCCCGGCTGTGCGGCCACTGGGCCAGGTGGAGGTCGTCCTACCGGCGCCGCTACCTGCGCGCGCTAGGACGCACCGCCAGCCACGGCTTTATCCGGGGCATCGCCACCGGACTGGGCACCACCCTGGTAGCCCTCGTGGTCAAGTGGATCATGTAGCGCCGATCAAGCGACCAAACAACGTGCAGGGCCCTGCCGGTGCGTCCGGCGGGGCCCTGCACATGACGTCCCAGCCGATGGCACGCCTAGCGCTTGCGGCATAGCTAGAGGTAAGCGTTCCGAGCTTGCCCACGGCCGGGTTCTTGGTGCCGCAGCCGAAGGTCCGCCGGCCGCTCGGAGAGTCTGTCCGGGGACCATCTTGCAGGAGGTCCGCCTCCGGGCTGTCATGCGGCGGCCGTTGGTCGGGTCAGCGTCCCAGGCGGCGCAGCCGCCGAAGCCGGCCGCGCCGCCTCGGCGGGCCGTCCTCCCCCGGGTGGAGCACTTTTCGGCACGCCTGGACGAAACTGTCGATGGCCTCCCCGGTGAGGGACTCGTCCTCGAGGCAGAACCGGAGCTGGCTGGCGACCAGCTGCTCGCGGGAGCGGCCTCCGGCGACGTCGGCGACCCAGCTGCGCAGCCGCCCCACCCACGCCTCCAGGTGCTCGGCCGCGCTCTCCGCCCGGTGCGCGGGGAAGTCGGGCCCCTCGACCACCACGGCACCGACGGCCTGCGTGACGGTGTGGGCCTGGCTGTGGAGGGCCTCTAGCCGCGTGCGGGCGGCCTCGATGTCGAAGTCGTCCTCGCGGAAGGACTGAGCAAGCGCCTTGGCCGTGTCCCGGCGCACCGCGAGCGCGGTCGAGCACGCGCTGTAGACCTGCCGACGGGCCTTGCGCTCCTCCAGATCCACCTGTCCCCTGCTGCTGATCCTGGCGGAGCCCAAGGTGCCCACGGCGCCGACCAGCGTGCCGAGCAGGGTGCCGCCGATGCCCGCCAGGCCGAGCAGGGTCGCTGAGTTCACCGCGGCATTGTGCCCGACCGGCTGGGCTCGGAGGTACCGGTCTCCGGGCCGGCCGGGCGCTGGTTCCGGAGAGTCGGCTGGCCGGGATGTCGTGCTGCGGCGCTGCCGTCGGGTCGCAGGCGGCCGAGAGGCGCACGGATAGCGCTGCTGACGCTCTGGCTCCTGATAATGTTTCTTCTCACCAGCCAGGAACCGGAGTCGGGGGGACCACGATGGCCGACCGCGTCACGCCGCTGCCCGTCACCAGTCCGGAGCACCGCGCCGAGGTCGAGGTGCTGGACGGCCTGGCCGACGCCCTCGGCGACGCCCTCGGCGACGCCCCGGCCCGCCGGGACGCCGAGGCGGCACCCCCCGGGGGCCGGCACCTCGCCGCGGGGGCCGCCGCCGACCGCCGACTGTCCCCCGCCGCGCGCCGCGCGGTCGAGGACGGCGTCCCGGCCTCCACCCGCCGGGCCTACGCCGCCGACCTGGCCGCGTTCACCGCCTGGTGCGCCGCCCACGGCCGCACGGCGCTGCCGGCCACCGCGGAGACCCTCACCGAGTACACCGCGCACCTGACCACGGCCCCCAGCGCGCGCACCGGCCGCCCGCTGGCCCCCGGCAGCATCGAGCGGGCCCTGGCCGCGATCCGCACCGCCCACCAGGCCGCGGACGCACCCGCGCCGCAGAGCAAGGGCGCCCGCAAGGTGCTGGCCGGCTACCGCGAGCGCCTGGCGCTGGCCAAGGACCCGGCCGCGAGGCCCCGCCGGGCCGCCCCCGCGCTGCCGTCCGCGCTGCGGGAGATGCTCGCCCCCCTGGACCGCACCACCCTGGACGGCGCCCGGGACGCGGCGCTGCTGCTGCTCGGCTACGCCTGCGCCGCCCGCGTCTCCGAACTGGTCGCCCTGGACCTGGCCGACGTCGTGGAGACCGAGGACGGGCTGCTGGTGTCGGTGTACCGGCGCAAACTCAGGCGGCACGACGAGGTCGCGGTGCCCTACGGCGCCAACCCCGCCACCTGCCCGGTGCGCGCCGCCCGCGCCCTGGTCGCCGCCCTCGCCGCCGCCGGCCGCACCACCGGGCCGCTGTTCGTCCGCGTCGACCGGCACGGCCGCCTGGCCCCGCCGCTCACCCGCCGCGGCCGCACCATCGGCGACCCCGCCGGGCGGATGACCGCCCAGGCCGCCGCCGACGTCGTCACCCGCCGCGCCGCCGCCGCCCACCTGGAGGGACGGTGGACCGGGCACAGCATGCGCCGCGGCTTCGCCACCGCCGCCCGCCGCGCCGGGCACGACCTGGAGCGCATCGGCCGCCACGGCGGCTGGGCCGACGGCAGCAAGGCCCTGCTCGGCTACCTCGAGGACGGCGACCGCTGGGAGCGCAACCCGGTCGCCGGCCTCTGACCGGGCGGCAGCACCAGGGAAGGGGCCTGCGCGCCATCCGGCCGAGCGGGATCACGTCGTACGCGACTGCGCCCGCCGAGCGAGCAGCGTGCGCCCGATGAGGACGAGCGCGGTCACCACCGCCGCGCACCGCACCACGGTCCACGTCGCCGCTGCCACATGCCCCTGCAGCGGCGCGTCGAAGCGCAGCCGCTGCGAGGTGTCGACGACCGCGATCACCGGCACCACCAGGCGCAGCAGGAGCCCGAGCAGACCCCCTTCCCGGGCGAGATTCCCGGCGAGGCCCAGCAGGGAGCCGAGCACCACGGCGATGACGGACCACACGAGCGACTTCGACACCACGGCCGACCAGTCGGTGTGCACCGCTCCGAGGACGGGATTGCGGGGGTCGAGGGTCTGGAAGTCCCCGCAGGCCGCCTTCGTGACGTAGTAGGCGATCACGGCCACGACCAGGGCGGCGCAGGCCAGCAGGGCCGAGGCCACCCGCGACGTCTGCGTGAGGCCGACGGCGAAGGCGAGCGCGGCCCACGCCCACCCGGCCGACAGGACCAGGCTCGCCACGTGCGCCGGCGGGCCGGGGGTGGCGGAGAGCAGCGGGGCGAGGATGCCGAGCAGCGCGCCGGCCGCCATCGCTGCCGCGGAGGCCACGGCGGGGGATCGGAGAGAGAACACGGGGGAATTCCTTTTCAGCGGACCGGCGAACATGCGAATCCCGGCCGCTCGCCGGGGGTGGCGAGCGGCCGGGATTCGCATTACGGGGAATTACTGTGGTTAGTAGGTCGACCAGTAGGCGTTGCAGGTGTAGGCCCAGCCGGCGACCGCGTAAGCGTCAGCCCAGTATCCCGCGTTGGCGTAGGTCTTGTCGGTGCTGTTGGCGATGACGGCCGTCGCCGAGTGGTACTTCGTGTTGTGGATGTAGTCGGAGTAGCAGCCCTTGTAGATGCCGTCCGCGACCGTACCGTAGCTCCACGTGCCACCGCCGGTGTTCACCACGGTGCTCGGGGTGACGGTGTTCGAGGTGGCGGTCTTGGAGCTGGAGTTGATCTTGAGCGTGACCATGCCCCACGCCTTGGGGTGGCCGAGGAACGCGGGGGCCGCGTCGCCCGTCGCGCTTCCGGCCGTGCGCACGACCTCGACGCCGCTCGCCGACGCCTGACCGACGGTGGCACTGGCCGGCGCTGCGAGAGCGCTCGCGGTCAGGGCCGCACCCGCGGCGGCAACGACGAATGCCCGGCTGAGTATCCTCATGGATTAACGCGCCTTCCTGCTTTATCCGATTGATGGATTGTGCGTGGTGCGTGTTCCGTGCGAATGGAAGCTAACCAAGAGTAAGACAGTGCGCGCAAGAAGTAACATGATCATGTGACGCGCGTCACATGATCACTTGTGAATTATTAAGTCACGCCGCAATGAAATGCACAACACAGACCGGGCATCACTCGCACCGATAAAGGAAGAAACTTCCGAAAAATCCATAAATTCCCGCCACGCAGCGACACGCTTCCGACGTCACCGGGCCTGGAGGCCCGCACCTGCCCACGTTCGTCGAGCCGAATCCACCGAGGCGGTCCCGGACTGACCATGTCCGGGGATGGGTCTGTAAGCCTGCGCTGGAACTCGGGTGGGATGAGTGGCCGGCGACCGACGACGGGTGCACTGCCGACCTACCGCCCCCAACCAAGGGCACACGGAAGGTGCTGGCTGGCCACCGCGAGCGCCTCGCCCTGGCCAAGGACCCGGCCGCCCATCCGCGCCCTGCCGACGGCGCTGTGCGCGATGCTCGCGCCGCTGGACCGCACCGCCCGGGACGGCGGCCGGGAGGGAGCGCTGGTGCTGCTCGGCTACGCCTGCGCCGCCCGCGTCTCCGAGCTGGTCGCCCTGGACCTGGCCGACGTCGTGGAGACGGGGGACGGGCTGCTGGTGCCGGTGTAGCGGCGCAAGCTCACGCGGCACAACGAGGTCGCGGCGCCCTACCGGCTGTCAAGCACGTCCGCGCGCGGCTTACTCCCGGCTACGGCAGCACCAACTCCTAGATCCGGCAGCGGCCAGCAGCATGTCTAGCGGTGATTACGGCGGTCCCCGCCTCACGGCATCCGATCAGACCGAGACCGGCCGTCACTGGAGTGAGGTGGCAACCAGCCAGTGCCATGACTTGTGCTCGTAGCTGCTACCGAACTCGTCGACCGTGGTGAAGTCCTTCATCCAGCGTCCGTGGCCGTGATACTTCGCCAGGCACGAGCAGGTGCAGTACGGCCCTCGGGCGTTCTTGCAGCTGGCATTGCACCTCTCACCCGGGTTGTACTCACGGCCGAGCAGCAGATGCCGATGGCGCCTCAGGAGCTTGCCGACAAGCGGTAGGAAGTGGCCCCTTGGGGCTGTCCAACACCCGCGCTTCGGATCCCAGATTGGGCGGGTCGCAGTGGTCAGCATGGCGTCGATCAACGCGATGTGCCCCAAGGAGCTGGTGTGGGGTAGCCAGATACGCACCGCTTCCTTGGCTGGGAGGGCGATGGAGGCCAGGTGCCGCTTCTGCCATTGGGGCATCCAGTCGGGGGCTGCGAGGTCCGGTTCTGCGCCGGACCGCTGCTTGGCGGAGTCGGTGGCCTGTCTGCGCGCCTCGGGATCCCAGATGGGACGTTGACCTGCCCCTTTGCACTGAAGCTGGGTTTGCGAGGTCAGCGGGTGGGGCGCCACGTCACCCCGGTTTGTTCGGTCGGCCGGTTGAGCACAGTGGGGGCACAGGTACATGGCGCTTCCTACGACGACGTCGCGGGCCCGGCAGGCATCGTCCCGAACGCCTTCACCGCGCGTGTGAGCGCTACGCAGTCGAAACTCTGCAGCTGCCAGGGATGGCCGCATGGCTGATAAGGAGATGTCTGGTGCGATGCGTCACACACCGTAGACGAGGGCAGCGCACGCGGTCTCAGGAACCAACCAGAGCCAGGCTTGCGGATGAGAGCCACAGGCTGGCCGCACTCCTACGCGATGGCTACTGATCGAGAAGTTCGCCGACGAGGGTGTCCAGCTCCTCAGCATGAGGAGAGGCTGCGAGAGCCTCCCGTACGAGCTGGCGCAAGCGGACGAAGTTGCCGCTCTCGTCAATCTTGAGGGCCGCGATCCGGTCGGCTTCGGCCGCACCGAGTTCGGCGAGCCGGCGGTGCTTCGGGGCACTGGCGTCGTACTGCGGGATGGGCAGCTTCCACAGGTGCTTGTCGATGTCCCGTTCGTCCTTGCTGTACGACATGAGAGGGCGGACTAGCTCGGTGAGCACGGGGGTGTTGAGGATGGCGCACAGGTACATCCCTTCCTCCCGAGTGGTGACAGTGCCCCAGTACAGCTTGTGGTCGATCACTGCGTTCGGGGCATCGACGAGCGCGGCGGCGACGTGCATGCCAGCCTTTCCGTACACCACGCGCAGGGAGGTACCGGGGAGCTGGGCGGTGAGCTTGCGCCGGAAATCGAGTTGCTCAACCAGGGTGAGACGATCGGTGCTGCGGTGGGTGAGCCACTGCTGCTCAGCCCCTCGCCACCACTGGGCGAGGTCGGGGTAACGGTCGAGGTTGGGGTGCTCGCCGTGCAGCAGGGTGGTGCCCTCAAGGGGCAGTACGGCCTTGCGTGGAGGCAGGACTCGGTAGGGCAGGATGCTCTCGCCGAGCAGAACAGGCCGGACGAACTCCTTCTCAACCACCCCGTCGAGGTCGGGGAGGTTCTTCCAGGGCTTCTTCTCAGTGCTGCTGCGCTCAGAGCGCACCGCAGTACGTCCGCCTCCCAGGCCAAGCGGCCCGGCCTGCTGCTGCCGGATGAAGAAGAGGTTCCGCGGGTAAATCGTTGCGCCGTTCTCGAACCGGGACTTGTACGGGGAATCGATCAGATCGGCTCCAACGAGAGTGAGGGTGGCCGGCTGGCGGGTCAGGTGCGCGGCCACGCTTTCCCAGGTGTGGGCGCCGCGAGGAAGCTTGCCGGCCCAGCGTTCGGTCTCCCGGGGCAGTGCGCGGGCGCCTCCGACGTGGGTGCGCCCCCCAAAGATGACCGCCGCGCCGCGGGGGAAGAAGTGCGGGCGCAGCCGGCGCAGGTCCCACGAACCGGTGAAGGCCACCTCGACAGGCTCGCTCTCCTCGCGGTAGCGGCCGGTGCGGAAGCCCTCGAAGTAGGCGCGGTCCAGGACCGCATTGGGGACCACGAAGGCGAGGGAGCCGCCGTCGGCGAGGTACTGCTGGACGGCACGGGCGATGAACAGGCCGGAGAGGTCCTGGTGAGTGGCGACCTCCATGCCGTGCCACAGACCTCGGCTCTCGGACATCTCCTTGAAGGTGTCCTGCATGTCGCGTGACATGTGCCGGTAGGACAGCCACGGCGGGTTGCCCACTAGGACGTCGACGCGGTTCTCCATGCGGGCAAGCCACATCGGCCGGGCCAGGTTGCGGATGTAGTAGCTCCAGATGTGGTCGCGGCCCTCGTCGACCAGACGGCACAGCACACGGAAGTTGGTGGTGACCTCCGGCCGGTCTGCCTCGGCGATGGCGAGACGGTTGAACAGCGGGGCCAGCGAGGGCACGCTGCCAGCGGTGCGGGGGCGGGTGGCGAGGTCGGCGAGCTCCTCGACAAGCTGGTCGAAGCGGCCGGCGTCTTGGAGTAGGTGGTCGGGGAAACGCAGTTCGTCCTCGAACAGGGAGTCGCCGCTGCCGGTGCGGATGACCAGGTGATCGTGGTCGAGCAGGTCCATCCGCTGCTGCCACTGCACGCTGTCGCCGAGATAGACCGGGACCCGGATCGGGCCGCGCTCCTCGGAGAGCAGCCGCTGTCGCCCTATGGCGAGCAGGTAGGTGACCCGGGCCAGGGAGACGGCTACCGGGTGGAGGTCGATGCCCGCCACATGCTCGGTGAGCCCGACCAGCGCCTGCCGCAGCGGGATACCGGCGGTGTGGGCGGCGTCCAGGTAGCGGCGGGCTGCGTGGAAAAGGAAGGTGCCCGACCCGCAGGACGGGTCCAGAACTCGCTGGTCCAGCGGTTTGGTGACCGCGGTAGCAACGACCTGCTCAGCCAGCCAGTCCGGGGTGTAGTACTCGCCCAGGCTCTTGCGGGTCTCCGAGGCGATGACCGACTCGTAGAGGACCTTGAGGACGTCGTGCTCGACCTGGGACCAGTCGAACCGGGCCAGGCGCCGGGCCAGGGCGCGGATGAAGGCGTCTCCGCCCTGGACCTCGATAACCCAGTCGAAGAAGTCCGCCTCGACGACGCCGTAGATCTGCGCCTGCGCGAAGCGCTGGCCGAGGACCAGGGAGGCCGGCTGCATCTCCGCAGCTGGCTCGCCGAGCACCAGATGCGCGATGATCTCGGCACTGTTGACCAGCAGGGTGTGCTCGATGAACAGCTCGTCGTTGTCCTGGAACTGGGTGCCCAGGGCGCTGCGGAGCAGCCGGGCCCACAGCTGCCGCTTGAGCTGCACCGTCGGCAGGTGGCCGTACTTGGCGTAGAGGCCTGCGAGGACGGTGCGGTCCATCGCGTACGAGGCGCTGTCCGCGCCCAGCCGCCGCGTGATCTCCGCCGGGGTCGGCCGGACGCCCTGGCTGGTGGAGAGGACGCCCTCCAGCCATAGCAGCAGACCCGTCCCGTCCGGGCGGGTCCCCTTCAGCTGGAACTGGGTGGCCTGGACCAGGGTGTCGCCCTGCAGGTGATAAGCCCGCCAGTCCGCACCGTCGGTGAGAATGCCGACATAGTGCTGCCCCGTCTGCTCGCTGCGAGCAGCCACATAACCCTTG
Organism: Streptomyces sp. NPDC001380; assembly: GCF_042895785.1. NCBI lineage: Bacteria > Bacillati > Actinomycetota > Actinomycetes > Kitasatosporales > Streptomycetaceae > Streptomyces > Streptomyces sp. NPDC001380. The sequence continues at coordinate 20,514 of NZ_JBIAWP010000036.1, forward strand.
AGCTGGTTCTCGGCGGCCTTGACCACCGCAACGCTGCGCAGGTCCTTCTTCACCTCGATGACGGTGAAGCCGACCTCGACATCGATACGGCGCCGGTCCCCGACCTGGGTCTCCAGCTCGACATTCAGCTCATGGTCGGAGAGGTTGAGTCCGCCGCCGAGGAGCAGCTGCCGCACGTCCGCTTGGATGGTGGCCTCGCTGCGGATGCGGCCGCGGTCAACGAGGCGGCGCAGCAGCTCCTGCATATCGTCGGGCTGAGTCTCTCGGGGCATTCGCCAGATCTACCACAAGGGTCTAGCCACTGGAGTCCTCACCCCGGTGCTCCCGGGTTCGGGCCGGTCCTCTCCTGATACCAGCCGGAGTACACCCTCGCCGGCGGGCGGGCACGGGGGAGGGCAGTCCTGACTCCTGCCATTGGCCGAGGGGGGCCGTCGGTGGACCGACAGCCCGGCCGGTGAGCTGTGTCGATCGAGGGACGGGGGCATGTCGGCGGCCCCTCGCCTCCATTTGCCGAGTGTGCGGTCGGCCAGGTGCGGTCATCACCGCCACGGCCAGCACCAAGCCCGTCCACCGTGATCTGCGGGCGCCGGTGGCGATACTGCTGTCATGTGACAGTTCGCTGCGGCCGATGCCGCTTGAGGTGAGGCCAAGGCCGCATCCGACCGCATCATTCGGTCTGGACATCACCGAGCCAATTGCTGAGAAGAGGGCCGCAGATCAGCCTGCAAGCGATGCAGGAAGGGGTGAGCTGCTCCGCGCGTCCGAGTAGCCAGGCTGGACGCCGCACCGGTTGACGAACTTACGCGCCAGCAGGGGCAAAATTCTTGCGCACTGCGGCCCGCTGAGCTGCGGGAAGGCAGCTTTGACACACGCAGGAGTCAATAAAGAAGTCAACATGATTGCCAGTGGGCTAGCCCACTGTCTTGACAGTGCAGTTGACCACGGGTTTATCCACGGTTGTTACCACGGGTCACTCTGTAGTCACGCCGGTGGGCATTTCCACTGGTATATCGACGTGCTGTACCACCGGCGCGCCCGTGGACTCACCCAGGGGGTTGCCCACGGGCGTGCCGGTGGGCATGGCAACATGTCCGCCCGTAGACGGGCCGGTGGGCGGCTCCACGGGAGTCCCGGTGGAGCGGCACGCCCGCGCACCCATGAGAGGAGCAGCATGCTGTCCGACGACGAGGACATCCCGGTGGTCGACCGGGCGAGCCTGGGCCGGGTGATCGCGGTGGCCAACGGCAAGGGTGGCGTGGGGAAGACGACGCTCGCGGCCAACGTGGCCGGCCTGGCCGCGGCCGACGGCGCCCGGGTGCTGGCGGTCGACCTCAACGGGCAGGGGAACCTCGGTCTGGACCTGGGGATCCGCGGCGGGCAGGCGGACGACGACGGTAGGGCGCTGGCGGAGGCGATCGCCGACGGGAGGCCGCTGGCGCCGGTGCGGTCGGTGCGGCCGGAGCTGGACATGTGCGTGGGCGGGACCAGCGTGGGGCACCTGCCGGCGCTGCTGTCGAACCGGTACCAGTTCCAGGCCGAGCGGCAGGCTTTGATGCTCGCGGTGTCGCTGCAGCAGGTGGCCGGCGACTACGACCTGGTCGTCATCGACTCGCCGCCGGAGAACCCGCCGCTGCAGCAGCTGGCGCTGGCGGCCGCGCGGTGGCTGGTGGTGCCGGTCCGGTCGGACCGGGCGTCGATCCACGACGGCCTGGGCGGCATCGCGCGGCAGTTCGCGCTGGTGCGGAAGAAGGTGAACCCCGGGCTGGAGCTGCTCGGGGTGGCGCTGTTCGCGTCGGGCTCCTCCTCGCGGGCGATCCGGCGCGAGGTGCGGCACGACGTCGAGGAGGTCCTGGGAGCGGGGGCGCCGATGTTCGAGGCCGTGGTGCGGCACTCGGAGGCCGTGGCCCGGCAGTCGCGCAGCCGGGGCCTGCTGGTGCACGAGCTGGAGCAGGCGGCGGCCGCCAACCCGGCGTTCTGGAAGCTGCGGACCGGTGAGGCATCGCGGGACCAGGTGGTGACCGCGACGTCGGCGAGCGTGGCCGAGGACATGGCGGCGCTGACGCGGGAGATGTTCGGGCGGATGGCCGAGCTGGAAGGGGACGGGCAGTGAGCGGGCTGGGGCAGGAGCCGCAGGGCGACACGGCGGAGCTGTTCGGGCTGGGACAGCAGCGGGCGGCCGGGACGGGGAGCCTGCTGCGCCGGCCGCGGCCCGCGGCTGCACCGGCCGCGGCCCCGGCGGCCGCCGCGGTCCCGCCCGCCGCGGCCGCGGGGCCGCCGGTGAAGGCGCCCGCGCGGCGGGCGCAGGGCGGGATGACCCGGGTGGTGGTGTACGTCTCGCAGAACGTTGCCGACCGGTTGGACCGCTACCGGAGGGCGGAGCGCGGGCGGACCAACACCACGGTGCTGCTGGAGGCGCTGGAGGCGGCGGTGAAGAACGACCTGCAGGAGACGGTGTCGCGGGCGGAGGTCGCGCCTGCCGGCAGCGGGCTGTTTCCGTCGACGACGGCCCAGGTGCGGTACCGCGGCGGCGGGCCGGTCCAGGTGCAGGTGAAGCTGAGCGGGCCGCAGCTGGAGGTGTTCGACCGCTTGGTGGCGGAGGTGTTCCTGCCGGACCGCACGAAGCTCGGCGCGCTGGCGCTGAACGCGTTCCTGCCGGGCCGCAAGGACTGACCGGCAGCGCCCGGCCGGGTCGGAAACTGTCTCACTGTGAGACAGTTTCCGGCCTCGCTCGCACGCGCGCACAGGGCGGTCTGATCTGCCCGATCGCCTACCGTTCCCCGCGGGAGCGGGTCGCCGAGCGGATCCCCAAGGGCCTGTTATCGATTCACTAGCTGCTGGGCCGCGGCCGACGGGCCGGGGCTGCTGGTGCGGCGGTCCCGGAACACCAGTGGCGGCTGCGGCGGGCCGGACGACATCGCCGGGAGCGCCAGGGAAGCGGCCGCCCGCCGGCGCAGCTGCCAGGCGGCGCGGAGGGACCACTCTCCCGCCGCACCGGCCGGGCGGGGAGCCAGGCCCGGTGGAGCACGGAGTTTGCGGGACGGCACCGCGTGCCCTCCCGAGTGCAGGTACACCGTCCCGGTCCGGTGAGCGGCGAGGGGAAGGGCGTGCCTGGCGCCGGCCCCGGTCGGCCTCCTCGGCACGCGGGGAAACGGCCGGGGCCGTTCTGTGCGGAGTGGCCCGGCCGGCGGACCGCGGGTGAGGCCGCCGACCGGGCTGCGTGCCACGCTGCCGGGCGTTCGCGGTCCGTCGCGGCGGATTTGACGCGGGGCCACTCGGACGGCCCTCTCCGGGCCGCGTAGGGCCTCGCGCGGGGCGGGTGCGGGCCCGGCGGCCGCGCGGTGTGCAGGCACCGGGCCGCCGGGCTTCCAGGACCTTAGCCCGCCGGAACCGCAGCGGGCAGGGTCCTTCGACACCCAGGGGCTGGGCCTACCGGTACCAGTAGCGCACCCCGCGGTGGTGCGAGCACGTGCCGCGGAAGTGTGCGGAGTAGGAGTACGTGCCGTCCTTGCACTGGGCGGTGGCACCGCGGGGGTGGGGCCGGTTGGCGGCGCAGGTGCCGGTGGTGTGGTGGGCGCAGTGCGCCGCCGCGGCGCGGGCCGGGGCCGCGTACGCGGCCGTCGCGGTGATGGGGGCAAGGAGGAGGCAGGCGGCGGCGAGGCCGGTTCCGGCGGTGCGGAGCGCGCGGGCGGGACGGGTGAGCATGAGCACGGGTTCCCCCAAGGCCGGTGGTGCGGGTCGGTACAGGGGGAGCGTGGCAGCGGCATGCGGGCGGGGCGGGACGGGCACGCGGCATGTGGCACTGCTGTGACGGGGCGTTCGACTCGATGGGCACGGAAGCCGCAGTACAGCACATCCACCGGGGCCCGACGGCCGGGGCAGCCGGCCTTGCCCTGGAGCGCACAGGCCATTGCCGCGTCTGCGAGCCGCCCCCGCTGCCCGCACGGCGGGAGCACGCCGGATCCGCGCGGCCCGAGAGGTCCGGCGGGCTCTGTTGCGGCAGGAGGACAGCGTTCACCGGCCTGGCGTACTGCGCTCCTGGCCGGTGAACGCCGTCCTACTGGTCAGCTGCCGGTACGGGCGCCAAGCCGAGGGAGGCAGGTCGTTGTCGTCTTCTCGGTCAGTTGGCCATGTCGACGAAGCGGCTGTAGTGCCCCTGGAACGCGACGGTGATGGTGGCGGTGGCGCCCCCGCGGTGCTTGGCCACGATCAGGTCGGCCTCACCGGCGCGTGGCGAATCCTTCTCGTAGGCGTCCTCGCGGTGCAGCAGGACGACGATGTCGGCGTCCTGCTCCAGGGCGCCGGACTCGCGCAGGTCGGAGACCACGGGCCTCTTGTCGGTGCGCTGCTCCGGACCGCGGTTGAGCTGCGACAGGCCGATCACCGGCACGTTGAGCTGCTTCGCCAGCAGCTTCAGGCTGCGAGAGATGTCGGAGACCTCCTGCTGCCGCGACTCGGCCTGCCGGCCGCCGGACTTCATGAGCTGGATGTAGTCGATGATGACCAGACCCAGGTCCTTCTGCTGCTTGAGGCGCCGTGCCTTCGCGGAGATGTCCATCACGGTCAGGTGCTCGCTGTCGTCGATGTATAGCGGCGCCGCGGAGTAGTCGGGGAAGACGCGAGCGAAGCGCGCCCAGTCGTCCTCGGTCATCTCGCCGGACTTGATGTGGTGGTGCGGGATGCGGGCCTGCGCCGACATGATCCGCTCCTCGATCTCCTGGCGGCCCATCTCCAGGGAGAACAGGGCCGTAGGGATCTTGTGCTTGATGGCGCAGTTCCGGGCCATGTCGACGGCGATGGTGGACTTGCCCATCGCGGGCCGCGCCGCGATGATGACGAACTGGCCGCCCATCAGGCCGTTGGTGAGGCTGTCCAGGTCCTTGAAGCCCGTCGGCAGGCCACGCAGTCCGCCCTTGCGGTTCTTCCGCTCCTCGATGCGGTCCGCGAGGCTCAGTGCGGTCGCGCCCAGCGGGAGGACCTCCTCGCCGGCCCGCTCCTGGAGGACCCCGAACAGCTCCGACTGCGCGGTATCGACGACCTCGCTGGCGTCGCCGACACCGGCGAAACCCATGTTCGCGATCCGCACCCCGGTCTCACCCAGGCGCCGGAACACGGCCCGCTCCCGGACGATCTCGGCGTAGCTGGCGGCGCTGGCCGCGAACTCGCTGGCGCGCACGCACTGGTGGATGTAGTCGGGCCCTCCGATCTGGCCGATCTCGCCGCGGCGGGTGAGCTCACCGGTGACGGTGATGGCGTCCACCGGCTCGCCCCGGGTGTACAGGTCGAGGATCGCGGCATGGATCAGGCTGTGCGCCGGGCGGTAGTAGTCGCCGGGCTTGAGGCCGGTCTCGATGACGTCGCCGATGGCGTCCTTCGACAGCATCATGCCGCCAAGGGCGCCCCGCTCGGCGACCAGGTCGTGCGGCGGGACCCGGTCCAGGGTGGACTGGCCGGTCGGCCGCTGGTCGTGCCGCTCGGCGAACGTGTCGTCGATGGCGCGGTCGAGGGACTGCGGGGGGATACTCACGGTGAACCTCCACAGGGTTCGAGCGGCGGCCGGGCCTTCCTAGGGGCTCCCGGCCGCCGCGGCTGTCTCAGGACGTGCTGCGGGCCTTCGCGAGCGCAGCGGGGTGGCAGCGGGGGCACGGGGCGGCCGCGTCGTCGTCACCGGGGACGTCGACGGTCCTCTCCAGGAGCGTGCGAGGCTGCTCGCCGTGGTTGCACTCGCCGCACCACGCCGGGACCCGGCCGGCAGGTGATGGCTTCTGAGCCTGCTGGGGGTTGTCGTCCTCGGTGGCCATTGCCACCGATCGCAGCTGCAGATCCTTGATCCGGTACTCCAGCGTCGCCGCGTAGTTGGTCGGCAGGGGCTTGCTCTCCTCGTGCCGGCACAGCCACATCCGCAGGGACCCATCGAGGTCCCACCCTGTTTCGGCGGCGTTCGCCAGCAGCACGGACGCGAGGTTCTTCGCCCGGCGCAGCCCCAGGCCCCACTTTCCGGGGAGTCGCATCAGGAACTGGACGGCCTCGTCCAGCTGCTCCGGGGTGTACCCGCCCACCCCTCCTGTCGTGTGGGGGTTGGGGGAGGAGGGAGTTCCTCCCTCCTCCGGGGGGTGTGGGGGGGAGACGCTTCCGTATGCGTTGTCACCGCATGCGTGCTGAGCTGCGGAAACGCGCCTTTTGCCGCGTGCGGTGTGAGCGTGTCCGTTGTCAGCGTGTCCGTTGTCACCGCACGCGTCCTGAGCTGCGGAAACGCGGTTACTCGCTGGTACTGCATGCGTTGTCACCGCACGCGCCCTGACCTGCGGCTTCTCGCTTTCCCTCTCCGGCCGGTACGGGTCTGGCTCCGGAGTCCATGCTGGGTTTGCCGCTGGGAACTTTCGGAACGTGTAGCCGACTGCCTTGAAGCTGCCGCCGTCGCTCTCCTGCTCCAGGCGAGACAGGAACCCAGCCGCCATCAGACGCTTGATGGAGGCATACACGGCGTCTCGGCCGACCAAGCCCTTGCCCTTGCCGTTGCCGTTACGAATTCCCTCACTCTGCAGTCTCGCGATGAGCTTGGCGACGGTGATGATCTCGCCGTCTTTCGTCATGAACAGCAGGTGGATCAGGATCAAGAAGTCGAGCGGGTCGGTGAGCCCAGAGCCATAGACCATGTGCCGGTAGACGCTGATTTCGGGGTCCAACTCCTGGACCGGCTGGATGGTTGCAGAGTCCCTCTGACGGAGGAGCGCGGGCTTCTCGTTCGGCTCAGTGCTCATGCAGCGTCCCTCGTAGCCTGAGCCGAGGTGCAGTGACAGGTGTGTCCCCAGGAGGGGCGGAACAGAGTGGCTGGGGGCTTAGGCGTGGAGAAGAGCGCCACGACCTGGACCATGTCCTGCCAGGTCGGTTCCTCCATGACCATCTGACAAGTGACCGTCCAGAGATGTACCGGATCGGCTCCATGGCGGAGGTGGTCGCAGATCTGCTCTGTGAAGTCGGTCACGACAGTGGCGGGGGCGCTACCGCCGGCGGCGTGCCGGGCGTCCACCCATGCCTGGCCGATTGAGCAACCGTCGTTGCCGTGCGGGGCAGCTGCGCCAAGGCGGGGGATAGCGCTGATGCGTGCGGTCACGCGGATCTCCTGGTGTGGTCAGGAGTTGCGCGCCCGAGTGTCAGCCACCTGAGTGGAACCGGCGCTGTGCCGGGTCGCGGTATCCTCCCGGCCTTCATACGAAGGGGCCGAGCGGGGTACCTTGGAACCAGGCGCGGGGGAAACGCGCTGTTTGGATCCACTCTTCGGTGGTTGTCCCTCTCGGGGAGCAACTCATCAAGGTTGATCGCCTCGGCCGTCCTGTTCGCAGCAGGTCGGCCTTCGGCGTTTTATGGGGTCATGTGGTGGCTGGCATCTCGGCTCCGATGAGGTGTGCTTGCTCCCGAACGAGAGCGGTCTCCATGCGGATGCGGATACGCCACCTGGAGCGCAGCGCCTCCGGTCCGCGGCCTTCGGGGATCAGCCGGTAGGCGGTGGACTGCGAGACGTTCGCCATGGCCGCCCACTCGGCAACGCCGAGCCACCTTGGCGCTGGCTGCACTGCGCAGAGCGACCGCGCCTTAGACACGTCTGTCTCCTCTCGGTGGAGAGCCCAAGTTCTGAGCTTTCTCACTGGTGCTCACTCATGCTGGCACGTCTGGTGCCGGAGGCTTCCCCCGCGCGGGGGCATTTCTGGCACCTAAGGGGACGGTGGGAAGCCCCGAAGTGTTACGGGTTTCAGCTGCTCGGTTTCGTGACCTACCTCATAGACGGATCGCGGGCCCGAAGCGTTAACACCTGAGCGTCAACTGCCACATCAGTCGCTGACGGAGGGGCCATCGTCTACTGCGTGGCGCCTCTCTGACCTCTGATGTGGGTCAACAGGGCCCACATCCCCTGCTCCAGCCGGCGTCTCGACTCGTCCTCGTGGACTGCTGGCAGCTCCAGGACCGTCGCGGTCGGTTCCAGCACCGAGAACAGCAGCCCCTTGGAGAGCCCCGTGAACTCCAGCGCGTCACGCACAGACTCGTGGCTTAGCGCCGGAGCTCGGCAGATCTGCCGGGCAGCCGACTGCTCCGCATCTGACGGCACCCACTCGCCGGACTTCAGCTTCTGATGGAGCAGCTCAAGTTCCGTGATGATCGCAATCACTTCGAGACCTCTTCTGCCGCCGAGATGTCGTACGGATAGCTGACGGTCGCGCGGGGCGGGAGGCACGTCTCCCCGTACTCCACGACTCGTTCGCCGTCGGCCCATGCCAGCCACGCACCAGCCAGGATGGCCGACCCCACGGGCAATCCCAGAGCTCCTGCCTCCCGTGAGTCGGCACCCCGCGCGTGGTAGAAGTCCCGGCCTCGCCTGACCTCTCCGATGGCTGCCTCGACCTTCGTCAGCAGCTCCCCGACCCTCCCCCCCTCGGCCAGCAGCAGTTCTGGCACCTGCTCCGCCAGAGAGGCTGGATACCAGGTCACCGTCAAAGCACGCAGGGCCTTGTCTTCAATGGTGACCACTTCGCGCCGGATGACCTGCGCACCGTCTTCAAGGTCGAGCAGTTCTGCGACGTAGGCCGGCGGCGCCACGATCTCGGCTGCGGTCACTCGGTGGTGTTCGTTCTGCGAGGCGATGCTGCCGGTGCGGCGGGCCCGCATGATCCGGTCGGCAGGGGAGGCGGCATTCGCTGCTTTGCCTGCGACGAATGACCCTCGTGGGGAGCTGAGGATGAGGCCCTCGACCTGCAGCTGACCGACTGCCTTGGCCGCAGTCGCGTGCGCGACGCCCCATGTCCGAGCGATCTCCGCCACGCTCGGCAGCTTGTCCCCCTCCCGCAGCGCCCCCTCCTGGATCTCCTGTCGGAAGTGGTCCGTGATCTGGATGTACGGCGCGCTGGGGCGCTCGATCTTCGGGCTCATGACGTCCTCTCGATCTTGTGTCGCCTCCGAGCGTACTAGAACGCGACTACTTCTACACGGCTGCTTGCATTCATTCTAGAACACCACTAGCTTCGTGTTCTAGAACACCTTTGGAGGTCCCTCCAAAGGCGAGAGCCCCGGTGTGTCACCACCGGGGCTCTCCAGGGCCGTTCCATCGAGAGGAGCACGACCCATGCACCACGCTACCCACCCCCTGAGCCCCGAACAGCAGGACTTGGCCGCGCAGCTCTACCTGCGACTGTCCGACCGGGTGCTGCGCCAGGTGGCCGCCGCGCTGCGCCCCGCGGACGAGCACCTCGCGGAGGACCTGGCGCAGGACGTCTGGCTGGACCTGCTGCAGTACCTGCGCCGTGGCAACACCGTTGCGAGCCCGGCCGGCCTGCTGGCCTCGATGGCGCGGCACCGGGTCGCGGACCACTACCGCTCCGCCCGGGTCCGCCGCGAGGCCCTCGTCGACTTCGCCGAGCCCGGCCAGGAGCGCCGGGTGCCGGCGGCCGCCTCCGCCGAGGCCGTCGCCCTGGCCGCCGCTGCGGTCCGAGAGCTGGTGGCGGCATGAGCCGGGGGACCCGCTTCGTGCTGGCGCTGCTGCTGATCGCCGCCGCGCTGCAGCTCCCGGTCAAGGCGTGGGCCGCCGCCGGCGCCGTCGCCGTCCTGGGCTGGGCCGCCGACCACACCCCGGCCGCCCTGCTCGCCGTCGCAGCCCTGGTGCTGCTGCGGTCCCTGCCCGGCGCCCCGCGGGCGGTCGCCGCCCTCGCGGGGGACCGTGCGTCCCGGCTGCTGGCGGGGGGTGCCCGGTGACCGCCGACGCCCGCGAGGCCGCCTCCCGCGCCGCCGCTGCCGCCCGCGAGGCCGCCGAGCGAGCCCGCGCCGCGGCCGAGGCCGCCCGCCGGGCCCGCGAGGCCGCCGCCGCCTCCTCCCCCGGCCGCCGCGCCGCCGACGCCCTGCTGGGCCGATGACCGGGCCCCGCCGGCTGAGCCGCCAGCGCCGCGAGGAGATCCGCGCCCTGCTGGACGACGAGCTGCGCACCGGCATCGAGATGACCGACGCCATCGACGAACTGCTCGCCGAGCTCGACCGCATCGACCCGCCCGCCAGCACGACCGACCCGATCGGAGACGACCGATGACCCGCCGCGACCTGCTCGCCACCGCCGTCTACCGCACTGCCGAGTACAGCCACCCCGCCGTGATGGTCGCTGCCGCCCTGCTCTCCGCGCACCTGCTGCAGGGCTACGGCCTCACCGGCTGGCCCCTCCTGGCCGCCGCGGTCCTCATCGGCGCCGGGGCCGCCCACCTCTACGAGGCGTCGCTGCCCTTCACCGACTGGTCGCTTGCCGACCTGGTCGCGCTGCCCGTCGACCCGGTCACCCGCTGGGCCGGGTGGACCCCGATCGACGACGACGAGCCCGCCGCCTCCTGACCGCCGCCCCGGCCGGGGCGCCGACCGCGCCCCGGCCCCGACTCCGATGAGGAGCACTCCGTGACCGTGACCGAGATCCGCCCCGCCGGATGGGCGGAGCAGTCGGCCAAGGCCGCCAAGCTGGAGGCCGAGGCCGAGGCGGTCCGCGCGAA